>CADACU010000105.1 GCA_902786545.1 uncultured Anaerovibrio sp. | reverse complement strand
ATCCAAGTGCAAACCGGAGCTGGTCAAGTTTATCGGCAAGATTAAAGCCCAGTACAAGCTGTAATCAATAATACAATATCCCCTGTTGTTACTGAACCGCTCCCCGTCAAGAGGACAATGAAATAAAATAAAGTTTTGAGACGCTGACGACTTCGTGTTGTCAGCGTTTTTGCTATGCAGCAAGATATAATTCATGTTTCTCCATGGGTGTCAAAACCCCAAGATTTCGCTGGAGTCGTTTATGGTTGTAGTAGTCAATATAATCCGTAATCATTTGAATTAATGCTTCTCTACTGGTAAATCGTTTCCCGTAATATCGTTCCCGTTTAAGAATTCCCCAAAAGCCTTCCATCGGTCCGTTATCAATGCATTTGGCAACACGGGACATGCTTTGTATCATGCCTGCTTTTACCAGTTTTTGGTGAAAGCCCCGGTTTGTATACTGGTATCCTCTGTCACTGTGGAAAATCGGGTGGGCTTCCGGGTTTGCCTGAACCGCTTTGTCAAATGTATCATACACCAGCTTATTATCATTGTTATCACGAATCGCAAATGCAGTAATCCTACGGTCATATAAATCCAGAATGGCGCTCAGATAAATTTTGTGTTTATCAATCCCGTCATACCATTTAAATTCTGTCACATCTGTCAGCCATTTCTCGTTTGGTTTTTCTGCCTTAAAGTTCCGGTCAAGTATATTCTCTGCAATATACTGTGGATGGGAGGCTTGCCTCGTACAGCCATGACTCGCATACTTTATCGTGGATTTTATCTTCAGAATCCTGCAAATTCGCAGTACTCGTTTATCATTGACCGCTATACCATAATACCGGTCCAAATCATCCCGGATCCTTCGGTATCCTTTATCCGGATGCTCCTTATGGATAGTCTCAATTAATGTGGCAATCTGTTTATTTTCACGGAGTCGTTCTCCGTAGTCCTCGTGCAACCATTTATAATATGCTGTTCTGGAAATGTGCAGCAAGGTGCAAATCGCTTCTACCGGATATCCAAATTCTTTATGGCTGTTTTGGACTACTTGCGAAAGGCATCCCTCCTTTCGATCTCGTCCAATTTTTTTAACACATCCCGCTCCATCTGCAGCATATATTTCTCATGCTCCAGTTGGGCTATCTTAATACGAAGCTCTTCTAATTCTGACCGGGGCGTCTGGGCAGCCGTCCGTTTTCCCCGACGGTCTTCCAGACCGGCTTCTCCCAGTTCCTTATATTTTTGTACCCAAGTGTAAACCTGCTGGTAGCTGACCTGGAATTCCAAAGCGACAGCTCCATAGTCAAATCCCCGTTCCATACATGCTTTCACAATCTGTACTTTCTCTTTTTGGCCGGTTTTGCGAGTCTTTTTCATGCGGCTCCCTCCTGATATCTTTCGACCGAAGTCCTTACCGCTATTATACCGCTTTATCCAATCCCTTAGTTGACATCTGCTACGAATTTTATATTTTTTGCAAATCTGACTTAATGAAACGCCTCCTGCTAAATACTCCTCTACTGCCATTCGTTTTAAACTCACAGGATAATTCTGCTTGTGAGATTGGGGTGCTAAACCTTGGATGCCCTCGATTTCATATAAACGTAACCAATCTTTGATTGCCATCTTATCTATTCCGGACATCTTGGCTGCCTGGTTTATTGAAATTTCATTAGACAATATACGTGTTATCCAAGCCAATTTTTCTTCAACAGAATACTTTTCTTTTCTCATAAAAATAGCTCCCTTCATAGAATTCAGTGTTTTTTATTTCACTGTTTCCTATAAAGGGAGCATATCAATGATCAGGGAGTGTTTTTAAATTACGAATCTTGTCTTTGTTCCGCTTCATGCATCTCAGTCCAGCCGGTGCGCAGTTCCGGCGGCCGCTGTACCGTATGGTCCGTGCGCTGGGTGAAGCCCCGGCCGAATACGTCGCTGGCATCCTGAACGATCATGAAGGCAAAGGGGTCCAGCCCTTTTACCAGCTGTTTGATCTTGGCTACCTGAGTCAGTTTTACTACGCAGAACAAAATCTTCCGGTGCTGGTGGGTAAAGGCTCCTTCCCCTTCGATGTAGGTGACGCCCCGGCCTACGATCTTAATGATAGCTTCGGCGATCTCTTCGTTGCGGTCGCTGATAATGATGATGTTTTTCTTAAAATCGAAGCCG
>CADACU010000104.1:1147-3325 GCA_902786545.1 uncultured Anaerovibrio sp. | reverse complement strand
TATGCGGGATGGCAGCCGTAAGATTACGCATATCACAGAAGTCCAGCATTTGGAGGAAAATACCATCACCATGCAGGACATTTTCTATTATCAGCAATCTGGTTATGATGAAAATGGAAAACCGTTGGGACGTTTTGTGTCCACAGGGCTAAAACCCAATTTTATGGAGAAATTCGCGGTAAATGGTGTGGATATTGCAGAGGATTTTTTTGCCGCAGAAACGGCGGATAGGAGGGCATATCGCTGATGTTAGTAGCAGCTTTTGCATTGGCTTTATCATTGACCGCTTTTTTGCTTATGTTTGCCTTTATCCGCAAGGTGATTCTGCCGGAAAATAGTGTGCGGCAGAGAATTTTCGCTTTGGATGCGGACAACCAACTCTTGGCAGAAAAGCAGACAGGCCGCCGCAAACTAAAGGATATTCCCTTTATGGAGCGTGTCGTAAAGCCTGCAGGTGAATACTTAGCCGAGTCAATTCAGCGCTTTACGCCCAAACAAGTGTTGGCACTGGTGGAAAAACGCCTGATTATGGCAGGCAGGATTGACGAATGTACGGCGCCGCAATTCATCGCGGTTTGCTTTCTCGGGGCATTGACCATGTGGCTGTTGATGTTCTACTTGGTAAGCGACAGTCATTATTTGCTGATTCAAAAGGCTGTTTACATCTTGTTAGGCGGCATTTTAGGCGGTTTGATGCCAGTGGTGTGCTTGAATACTATGGCTCAAAAACGGCAGGAACAGATTGCCTGTCAGCTGCCCGAAGTTTTAGACCTCCTGTGTGTCAGCGTGCAGGCAGGGCTGTCCTTTGATGCAGCGCTGAGCAAGATTACCGCCAGAATGAAGGGCGAGCTTATCCGTGAATGCAAGCATATGCAGGAAGATATCCGTATGGGCATGGTACGCCGTACGGCGATGAAAAATATGGCCGACCGCTGTGATGTGCAGGACGTATCCTTATTCATGACGTCTGTTATTCAGGCAGAACGGTTAGGAACCAGTATGGGCAAGACCTTAAAGAATCAGGCCGATAATATCCGGGAACGGCGCCGCCAGTACATCAAGGCGGAGGCCATGCGTGCGCCGGTAAAAATCGTCTTCCCGTTGGTCGTTTTTATCTTCCCGGCACTCTTTGTCGTAACTTTAGTACCGACTTTGCTATTAATGGCGCCAACAGGGCGCCATTATAGCATTTACGGCATTGCTCCTGCCAATGCTTATTGTAGGTACTGGCCTCGCCGTGGATTTAGGCCATGTTTACGTGCAATACAGCCGTCTGCAAAATGCTGCTGATGCAGCGGCTCTTGCCGGTGCCCATGAATATGCGTTTCAAGGTGAAAAGGAAAACAATCATCCCAAGGCAGATAAGATGGCAGAACAGTATGTGCAAGGAGAATACCACAACCTTAACCCTTCTGAATCTATAATAGAAAGGAAATACCAAGCAAAAAGCAAAGATAAGATAACGTATTACCGCGTGAAACTGACTAAGGAAGTCCCGTTGTATTTCCTGGGTGGTATTTACAAAAAATTTAAGAAGAAGGAAACCTTTACCGTACCTGTGTATAGTGTGGCAGTTGTACCTAAGCGGGCTGGTGGTGGTTTCTTTAACAATATGTTTATCTTTAAAGAGAAATTTGATGCCGTTAACTCCTTGGAAAATCCGGACAAATTATCCAATAACAGCTATAGTACCGATTCGAAGAATATGATTACGACTACGTTTGATGGCCGAATCGTATATACCAAGGGGGATGGCGTAAATAATCCTAACTATAAATATGAATCACTTTCTTATAGTACACAAACGCCCAAGTTAGACCGTTTTTTTACTTCTGCGGCTAGGGAAAAAAATGCAAGCAATAATATCAATACCCTAATGGAAGGCAAAGATGAGGATAAGGCTAAATTTGATGAAAATGGGACATTAAAAAGCGGTTATTGGAGCAGGGCTGAATATTATAATTATAATTTTAAGACATTTTATGATTATATGGAGAAAATGACGGCTAACACAGAAAATAAGGCCAGTGACCAAACGGTAAAAACATCCAGTAATTTATTTGACAGTGATATTATTCGTGTGCCCAAAACGAACAGTATTCCCAATTTAACCATAGAGGTAGATAAGAGTTTAGGAAACAATGATAAGCCTGTATATATCTATGTGGAAGCTGGTAT
>CADACU010000104.1:0-1137 GCA_902786545.1 uncultured Anaerovibrio sp. | reverse complement strand
TGGTATGGGGGTAATCAATATTAATCTCAATACCGATACAGGCCGTCCTTTGATTATTTGTATTGCAGGCAGTGACAGCCAGCGGCCACAGGTTCATTTCAATCTGAATGGTCATACGTTTAAAGGCGTAGTATATGCTCCGTTTTGTGATAAAAATGAAGGTGTCTTGGTTAATGCCGGAAATAGTACATTTATGGGAACAATAGTTGGCACCTCGATTAGTTTACGAGGAAATCGGAGTAGTTATAAATACAAGGATTATATCGGCGGTGATGATAGTTCTGGCAGCGGTGGAAGTGCTGGAAGTGCCGGTATGAAAGGGACTAGACTAGTCACGCCGCCGCAAGGAATGAATTGGGATTGAATAGGATTAGTATGTGATGGGGGAGCGTAAGGTGAATTTCCCGGAATTGTGCCGCTATGCTGTGGTTGGAGCAGTTGCGTTTCTATTTGATTTTGCGTTGTTAATATCTGTACATAATGCATTAATGGCCTATGTTACAGGTAGTTTATATCTGGCAACGGCTTTAGGCTTTTTGGGAGGTATTATACTGAATACCTATCTATCGGTGAACTATGTGTTTATCGATAGGGACGGGAAAAAATATAAACATAGCTTAGTTATACATGACTATGTTAAAATAGTTATGATTGGGATAACCGGTCTAGGATTGACTGAGCTTGGGATGTATATCGGTGTAGATTTTATCGGTATCTATTATTTATGGTCGAAAATCGTAGTAACAGCAATTGTATTTTTGTGGAATTACTGGGCGAGAAAAGTTTTTGTATTTTAAGTAGGAGTTTTTGGACTAGATGAAGACAGCAATAATTATTGGAGCAGGCCCGGCAGGATTGACTGCAGCGTATTATTTGTTAAAAGAAACGGATATACATCCCATTATTATCGAAAAAGAGGATTTTGTAGGCGGTATAGCACGTACTGTAGAATACAAAGGCAATCGAATGGATATTGGCGGCCATCGCTTTTTCTCGAAGAATCAGGAGATTGTTGATTTATGGGAGGATCTTCTGCCAGTACAGGGGAAAAAGGCCATGGATGATAAACTGCTAAAACGGAATTGTCAGTTGCAGGATAATGGTCCTGACCCCGAGACGGCGGATGAGGTTATGCTT
>CADACU010000103.1 GCA_902786545.1 uncultured Anaerovibrio sp. | reverse complement strand
CAACAGATTATCCATAAAGTTCTCCTTGCCAAAGGCAGCAGAGAGCCATGCACAGAAGCGGTCTACAATATCGTCCTCGAAGTATTCATCATCACAAATCGGGATGATGGCATCCTCGTCCGGATGGTAGGTTTCATATTTTGACGGGTCAAATTCCCCTCCGGCACAGATAAGCCCTGGCTCATCAAGGGAGTAACGGCCAAACATGCAGCCCACGGCGTAGGAGATAAGGGACTTCACCACGTCCTCACGGGTCAGAACGTAGTTGTTGCCCTTCATGCTGTCGGGGATTTCCTCTTTGGTGTCGTAAATACGGGCTACGGTTACGTCTTTGTCGGCTACTTCTGCAGTCAGTTCATCAGATAAACCATAAATGTCGATAAAAACACGGTTGAGTTCTTCTTCGTTGGATTTTAACTTGACAAAATGGTCATTTGTATTCTTTTTATAGTTAGCATATGCTTTACTTAAAGATTTTTCTCCACAAAACAACGGAGACTTCTCAAATTCCCATGAGTTTTCAAAGGAATCCCAATCTTTATTTGAAATGCTGATATTTTCATTTACTAATATTTCTACAGCCTTAGAATAATTGTGGTCAAATAAAACTGGTATTGCTTGTACATCACGAATCTGTATTGTCATTACTTGTGTAATTATTTGCAAAAGGTATTCTGATACTATTGAGTTTAATAAACCGAGGATATAATATCTTGGTACATTATCATTCCAAAATAATACTAACCCTGTCATCTCAAAAAGCATATCATCCCTTTGAATTCGATAACTAGGTTTATAAGATGTGATTCTACTCCAAGTAAAACCTTCTTTGTACCATATATGCTCAGGGATAATACGTGCAACACGGTCTTTTCGATAATGATTTCTTGCAGATATTGACCAATCTATGACTTCTTTAATATTTCCATACCATTTTCGATATGCACCGCCACGAGCACATAAAACCCATTTATTTTCACCTATAAATTCTTTTTTTACTTCCCACCAACTTCTCATAAAACGGTCATTATTCCCTGTTTTATTCTGCCCATCTGAAATTGAATAATCTTTAATTGTTTTACTTGAAAACAACTCTCTTATATTATCCTGTATCCAATAAGCAACTGGTGTACCGGGAATTTTACTGAATTTCTCTGCATCTACTTGTGTAAACCTATTATCTGAAACAGGAAATTCCCTTGGATTTTCATTCACTATATCTTCGTATTTTATATGGTTGTAGTTTCCTTTATAGCCATGTATTCTACTATTTCTGAATACAGATACTGCTGTTCCAAAGGCTATTCCCATCACCATGTTTTCCATGTGCATTAGGCAAGCCACATCATAGTCATGTAAAGTTTTTACACGCATTTTCTCAAAACTAGATAAGAACATCCAACTTTGCATGGTCACCTATTACCACGCTCTATACAAACAGCAAAAAGGTCGGCTTTGCTATCAGGATAATGTTTAGCCACATAATTTGATAAATCTGCCCCCATATTACTACTGCCCATATAAGGCGGATTCGTGACCACTACATCATACTTCTGCCCCATAATCTGCGCCTGTTTCACCAGCCCCGGCAGTCTTTCGCCTACTTCATGCAGCCAAGCAGCCATGGACAGGTCAAGAACACTGTTTTCCTGCAATTCCTTGATATAGGTCAGCAGTGCTTCATAATCCTTGTCTGCTACATCAAGAATAGAGCCGTATTCCTTAGCATCTTGGAACTTCTCAATCAGTTCATCAGCCAACTGCACGAACTGGCTTTCCAGATTCAGCTGCTGAGCACCGCTCATATCCATATTCAGCTCCGACCACTTGGCGAGGCCGTTGCTTTCCTGAATGGCACAGAGGTTCGGCTCGATACGCTTCACCAGTATGCGGTGGTTGTAGTTCCATGCGCGCATCATCACGGCAAAATAGGCCAGCTGATAGGCTCTATCGTCAATATCGAGGCCATAGAGGTTATTTTTCAGGATAAGCTCGGGAATGTCCTTTTCCCGATAACCGGCATCCTTATAA
>CADACU010000102.1 GCA_902786545.1 uncultured Anaerovibrio sp. | reverse complement strand
TGTCCATATCCAGATCTGGTCCATACCCTTTCACCAGAAGATATATATCGACTGCTATGGGGTCAGTTTGCGGTAGCTGTCTTTCCGTTACGGTTCCCTTCACTCATTCCAGCCACCGCCCCCACCTCGTAGTGCAGCCCCCCACAGCACCACTTTTCACTGCGCTGCAGACGCAGCTTTGTTCCAAGTCGTGCCGGTGGAAAGGAGTTCTTTCCAAAACCAAGTCTTGTCCGCGGGAGCTGGGGCACAGCCCCAGTACCCGCCCTTTCAGGACCAGCTTCCCAATTTTAGTAAGACGCCTTTTCCCTGACTATGGATGTAGTGCTATGAGTATGGCCAGGGCTTTTGCATCCGCATCCAGCCGTGCTCCTCACTCTCCCTGTCTGCTTTCGTATCCGCCCAGGCTCATATACTCTGACTGGTGAGCGTCCGATAAGTTCCTTACGACTATCGGAAGTAAAACCAGACCAGAGCTGGCCGGGACCATCTTTTACTGTCCGATAGTCAAACTTATCAAAAGCTGACCAGTCTTTCGAGGCTACTATTTAGACGCTTCGCGCCCCCCCCCCACCATCCGGACAGGGCAGCTGTGCACCGGAAAATGGCACAGCCGCCCCATCCGGCATACAGCCCGCCCATAAACAAATCAGTAGTAAGAACTACCTCATCATGCTATAATTTTCTAAAGGAAAAGTATAACAATTTAGCAGTAAGTTTGTGTTAGTAGCCTGGATGGCCATACAACTATATATGTTGGATAATGAATTCTTGGTATTTATTGAAGTAATGGGTAATTAAGGGGGATTTAATAAATGAAAAAAATTTGTGTCATGATTATTATGTTTTTTTACCTTACTGTTATACAGCCAGGAAATGCTTTGGCAGCACCTATCATTGTGGATAATGGCACCTTGCAAAGCGTCAACCAAATAGCTATGAGTATTATGAGCAGTGATACGGATTGTATATTAATTTCAGCAACGCCTAATGTTTTGACTTATAATTATACCCCCACTAAAGGTGCTTTTGATGATAAGCTAAAAGACCTTGAGGCCCTTAAGGGAAAATTTTATTATCAGTTGGTGATTAATACTGTGGAGAATACCCAGAAAAAAATAGTGGTAAACGCAGCGATGAATGTTATTTTTACCGATGCTCCTGAATTTGGAACGGGCTCAATGCCTATTGAGCCTGATTGGATTAAATATGTATTATTTGATATAAAGAGCGCCTGCGATGGTATGTATGTCTACGGTTTTACATATGAAGAGACGGCTATAACGAAGGTTACCCCTGGCAAGGCATTTGCAAAAGCTGGTATAGAACCAAACTCAAAGATTATTTCTATTAATGGTAAAAATGCAACAACGAGTGTGGACGTTTTGGGTATGAGACTATGTCCAACAGTAACCTTGGTAGTCGAAAAAGACGGGAAACAGAAAACAGTGCAGCTAAAAGGGGAGTTTCAAACGGCAGAAGAGTTCCGGGCCTCTCATGGTATTTGAATGATACAGTTCTCTAAAATGTAGGCCGTTAATCATTTCCGTTCTATCCTTGACACCTTTTCACAACTTTGATAAGCTAATCGCAACAGGAACAGTTCCTTGTTTTCAAGGCCGACTTATGCTCGGTTTGTAAGGAAACTGTTCCTGTTTTTTATTATGTCATACTATATTTGGGCCATAAAAAACAGGAGCGATCCTATAGTCAACGCTATTGCGTTGTAGAGGACCACTCCTGTTGGGTCATTGTATTTTAATAGTGATATGTTGTCAAGTGGGAATAAAAAAAGGGTTGCCAGCGCAACCCTCAAAAATCAATTCTTTCTTCTTCTTTCCAGTTCAAGCCAGGTGGCTTCTTCCACCGGCCCGATTTTTCGGCTGATGTCATCCAGCATAACATCAATATCTTTCAGTGTTTCATTCATTTGTAATATGGCCAACAGATCATTATGTATCTTACTGGCCAAAATATAATATTCGTTGCTGTTCCCCATTTACCATTATCCCCCGTTA
>CADACU010000101.1 GCA_902786545.1 uncultured Anaerovibrio sp. | reverse complement strand
TGGTACCATCTTTTGCTACCAAATTCATAAAATCACGAAGAGGTTCTGGGGTAAAGTTATACTTATCATTATAAATAAACACGTCTAAAAAAAGCTTATCTACTGATTCCATACTGAGTTTCATATTTCTTGCCTCCTAATTCATTCCAACGGAACCTTATTTACATTTTTAGATATTCCATAACAAATATCGTGAACTATGTTATAACCACTCCTAAAATCACTTGCTGTCTTGGCTATTGTACATACATAATGATTACACAATGTAACTAGCTTATAATGTTTGCTGCCTTCAACTACAACCAATCCTAGCTTTTTTAGTTGTTTTCTCAGCCACTTGGTCATAATTCGGTATCCTTTGAAAATTTTTTTCAGTTCAATTTTCATACTGTTAACATCATAAGCTTTCATCATTTTTCCCTCACATTATTGCTGTGAATACGGCAGGGGCTATACAAAAGCCCCCTCTTTACCGTCCACAAAATGCAACTATTTAAGCTGCCTGCCTATCGAAATCCCGGGCAACTTCCCACCCCATAGTTTCAGTAATAGAAGCTGCTACAGTTGCATTAACACACCCTCCGACAACTGTCCCCGCAAAGGGAATCAACTTGATCAGCCCGCCAGCCACTAATCTTCCAGAATACTTGGTAATCGTAGTTAATGCCATAGCTTCTGCGGAAGCTTGAGTCAGTCTTACGTCGAAAACTTTGGACAAAGAGAACACCATAGCAGTCTGAGCTGCCACAATAGCTACTGAATCTGAGCCAGGGATAGGCAATGCTCCAGCAGCTGCAGAAGCAGCAGCTGCTGAGTGAATAATGTACTGGCAAGCCTCATATTGTTCATTCGTCATAATAAATTTCCTCCTATTTACCATAGTGGTACTTTTTAAATTTTCCACTAATACTTTTGAAAATTGATGCTACCGTTGTACCTGCTGTAGCAGATATCGGCAACTTTACATTAAAAATTTCGATTTTCCAACAAAAGATCAAGTCTTTGCCACTTATCCCAGAAGTCAGCGAACAGTGGACTTTCGCCAGCTTGCGTCACTACAAGCACAATATAAGCCACGAGGCGTTGGGGTGGGCGATGCACCCAACCGTATGTATTTTTCAAGGACCATCTATCTGTTTGATTATATTATACCCATATGTTCCATATATGTCAATAGAATTATGTTAAAAAATAGAACAAACTCAAAGCACCACCTATTCCATTTTATAACAGGTGGCAAAAAGAGGACATATATTCTCCAGGGATATATGTCCTCTTAAAAATACTGTTGACTACTTTTTAGAAGTCTTGAAGATTTCGTTCCTTATATACTCATTCTGATTATCCCACGCCTCATAAAACTCCTTCATATCCCAAGGGCTAAACTTAGCTCCCGGGATGGTCTGGTTATACTGGATGATATCTACCCGGTTATGAAGGTACTCCAATTCCTGATGGATATCCTTGATTCCATATATCCAATACATAACGCCCCCGTTATGCAGACATACCATAGGGCTGTAACCAATCCTCTTACCAACACCTCCACCCAGTCCGGCTTCCCCGCCTCCCGGATTTGCTTTGCTGCCACCTTCCCGGCAGCAGTAAACTCTTGGCTCAGTTCTGCAGCCTTTTCACGTAGTGGGGCAAAGATGGTGGCTCCGTCTTGCTGGATCACCTATATTTCATATAAATCCAAAGTAGCTATTGAAGTAGAGGTTTGGGGGCCATAATGCTTCTCGCCACCGCTAAGAATTGCGTTTTTCTGGATGGTGGCAGAGTTTGGAGTACAGCCTTCATTTCCCGCTGCATTTTCAGCTTTTCTTGCTGCTGATTGTAGATGCGCATGAACTGGGCGCGGGCTGTGTTGACCTCATTCTCATGGAGCCTGCAAAGCTCCATGAGGCCGAACTGTCTGGCGGCCTGTTCCACTTCAGGGCAGGAGAATTCCCAAGGTTTGCTGCTGTATGGGCTGATGGTTCGTATTACCCGTTGTACCTCTTCCCAGGCTTCTCC
>CADACU010000100.1 GCA_902786545.1 uncultured Anaerovibrio sp. | reverse complement strand
GCCTTCCCCGCCCAGCCGGATTATCTGGCAAATATTGCCGTAGCTTTCGTTTATATAACAGGCGCCAACATCCTGGGCCTGTTAGTAGGCTGGGCCAGCCAGCAGCTCTCCGGCTTTTCTCTCCGCAGGCAGGAGGAACAGGGTAAGCTGGAGATATCGTGAATATTGAGTGAGTGCGAAGCAGCATCTATCGAGCGGTGGATGCTGCTTTTTTATGTTGCTGGTGGATAAGAAGTTTGGCGCTTGTGGTCTGTCAGGACACCAAAAATTTAAGGAAATGTGGTAGTATATGGAATACAATTTTGGAAGCAGCAGGGACGAAAATTTTCTCATAAGGGAAAATTGATACTGAGAGTGATAATTTTACAACTGAGAGTGATAATTTTACAACTGAGAGTCACAACAAGAAAAATCTAAATGTTTTATAATATTAGAAGGGAGGGATAGGTAGATGGCATCGACTATAGACGAGAAGAAAGCTATGCTAGGGCTGAATATATGCTATTATCGCAAGGCGCGCTCCATGACACAGACAGAACTGGCCGAGCAGCTGGAAATCACCAGCAACTACCTGTCCCAGGTGGAACGTGGCTCTAAGATTCTTTCGGTGGACAAGATCATCATGGTGGCAGAGATTCTGGGGGTGGATGAGAAGTCGTTGTGGGATTTTAGCAGGAAGTAAGAGTGATGTTATTATTAAAATACTGAAAGCCATTATTATTGTGGGGAGGAAACAAGTGATATGGAAAAGGAAAAATGGGAAAAGGCATATAAAGCAGTCAATATGATAATTGAATGTAGTGAAACTCGCCCTAAAACACAGATTGAATTAACTGAATATATTAACAAAGAATTGGGAACACATTTAGTCGAAAAAGATATTTCAAATGTAACCAAGCAGTTAGGATATTACCATACGATGACGGATTGTCAAGCCAAGTGCAACGCTTTTGAAAAATGAACCTCATATGGTGTTTTATAATCTAGACATTTCCTCGGACGCAGGTTCAGCATGATAACCTTTTCCTGTATGTAATCGTCAGGAATGTCTGTGATGTCCTTACCTTTGGGTAAATACTCTCTTAGCAAGCCATTGGTGTTCTCATTCGTCCCTCTTTGCCAAGGCTGGTGTGGCTGTGGGAAGTAGAAGGGCAAACCACCAAGATACTCTGTTACTTCTGCATGCTTGGCAAATTCCTTGCCTCGGTCTGGTGTTACAGACAGGGCTTTTGCTCCCAGCAGCAAGTCTATCATGGTCTTACTGACTGCTTGGGCATTTTTCCCGTCTGCTTTGCCACATAAGAGGTAACGGCTCTTCCTGTCAACCAATGTGACGAGGCAGGCCTTGCCTTGTTTGCCAACCACCGTATCAGCTTCCCAATGACCTAGCTCAGAGCGATCTTCTGCTCCTGAGGGACGTTCTGTAATGTCATGGCTGATTTTTATCTTACCGCGCTTTTCTTCAGCGGAGCGCTTTCTCCTGCGTTTGCCTTTGTGCCTCAGCTTCCTTACGATATTGGCGGTAGAACCTTTAGGAGCATTCAGCATGCCGTTGTATATTGCCCGATAGATGGTGGTTGTACTTATGACACACTGACCATACTCAGCCCTTATACGTCCTGCAATCTCTTCTGGAGACCACTGACATTCAAGCAGCTTATGCTTCACATGTTCCAGGATGTTGCCATTGTCCAGCCGTTTGCGCGGCCTGCAGGCAACACGCCGCTTCTGGTATTGTTGCTGTGCGGTTACAGGCATATACTCCCCATCCGAGGCATTCCTGCGAAGCTCACGGGAGATTGTGCCCTTGTTTCGCCCCAGTTTTTCGGCTATGGCGGTTATGGAATAGCCTTTGGCTTTAAGAAGTAGTAGATTTTCTCTCTCAAATAGTGTAAGATGTTTGTAATGACGCATAGATCCTCCTGATTATGGGTTTTCGCAAACACCATTATATCAGAGGTCTGTGCGTTATTTTTATTTTTTGCTATGTGCTGTTGCACTTAGATTGTAAATCCGTC
>CADACU010000099.1 GCA_902786545.1 uncultured Anaerovibrio sp. | reverse complement strand
GCATGACGGATGCAAACAGCTCCGAATTCGATGCGGAAACGAAGCACCCGGTTATCGACCTCATGGAATCCCAGCAGGGCATCGAAGACAAGGGCGGCACGATGCGCCTTGGTTCCTACCCCTGCACCCTGCGCGAAGGTACGCATTCCCTCGAAGCTTATGGTACGGCAAACATTGCGGAACGTCATCGCCATCGCTATGAGTTCAACAACAATTACCGTCAGCAGCTCACTGAACGCGGCCTCGTGATTGCCGGCACCCTGCCGGATGACAGCCTTGTGGAAATGGTCGAAGTAAAAGACCATCCTTGGTTCGTGGCAACCCAGGCTCACCCCGAGCTCAAGTCCCGCCCGAACAACCCGCATCCGCTGTTCCGCGATTTCGTGAAAGCGGCATTGCAGGTAAAGTAATAAGTTGTTAAGGCATTGCTGGCGGCAAGGGGAGATTTTTGCACGTTCCGCTTTGCCGTCAGGCTAAAACTATTTTTTGCCTTTTATGGCAGCATGAAAAGCCAAAACTCGCTTCGCTCAGACAGTTGGCTTTTCATGCTGCTTTTTATTGTTGGCAAAAAATAGTTTCTTCACGCCTGACGGCAAACGCTTCTCTTAGCAAAATTCGCCCCCTGCCGCCAGAAGATGGGGATAAGATTATATCTTAAAATTTTATTTGTAGATTAGGCTTGATGGGTTATTTTCATCAAGGTAAGCCAGCCCTCATACATTTCATCGACAGATACTTGTGTAATACAGTGAGGTTGCATTGCTGTACAGCCAAATACTTCACCCAATGGAGAGTGTATAGGTTTACAGGGAGATAAGGCTTTATCTGGTTGGACAAGAACTGCTGGGACATGATAGGGATAATAAGTTTCTACAGTAGAATGTCCATTTGGTGACAGGTCAGTAGCATAAGAGTAGACAACAAGAGATGGCACTTTCATCGCTGCTGCAATATGGGCGCAACCGGTATCATTGCCAATATAAAAAGAGCAAAGGGAAAGCAATGCTGCTGTTTGAGGATAGGAAAGTGCGCCGGTAAAGTTTAGGACATGGTTAGAGTGGAGTGATTTGGCTACGAATTTGCTGGCTTCGATTTCCGCATCTCCACCAACAATAATTATATATCTATCCTTGTCTTGTTTTAGGATGCGTTGTAGCAGTGCAGCATATTTTTCAGCAGGATATGATTTTATTCCACCAATGCCGCCCATACATAAAGCAACGAGACACGATGGAGAGGAACATGGGAGTAGTTTTTTCACGAGTCTTGTGTCTGCCTCTGAAAACCATACCTCTAATTCTCGATCTTTAATAGGTAAATGAATCAGATTATCCATTACGGCTAAGTATCGGTCAACTATGTGAGGAGATAAAATATTTTCAGGAGCCTGGATAGTTGATAGAGCTTGGGCAAATTGATAAGGGATTCTATGCCACATATCCCAGCCAAATTGGTCAATATACATTATTCGCTCCTTGGCACCAGACATATAGGCTAAGAGTATACCCGTGAAATAGGTACCAAAATTGAAGGCAATGTCAAAAGGCGTAGAGAAATTTATTCTGGAAAAATCAGTTAGCCACAAATAGATTTCATCATTGAACTCGCTGGCATTAATATATTCGCAGGGGATAAGTGTATCAATGTAGGGACAGGGGGCAGCTAAGTTAGCGGTAGATGGGGGAAGAGTTAGGGCAATGTGAGCATGGGGATAGATTCGGCGGATTTCACGTAAACATGGGGAGAAGAGAACAAAATCTCCTACGCCGCCATTATGAATCACGAGAATGCGTGGTTCTGCCTGAGGGAACCCATGTCTACACCCCAATTGAGTGAATATTGGTTCCATTTTTTGTAAGAAGTCTTCAGTAGAGAACTGGTGTGTTAGCTTAAAGTGCTGTCCATATGTTGCTAGGCTGTTGAATATTTTGTCTGTGTTCATTATATTGATTAACCTCCAATGGTATATAATCGCTAATTATAAGGATTAAATTCCACGGGGGAGAATTCCTGCTTCACAGTTAATAAATTTTTATGAGTTGCATGTAGTGAGGCAGAAAAAATTTTTAATAAGCAGGATAAGCAATGGATACTGTAGAAATAGTGTATTATCAAAGGTGATACAGTCAATTGTAAGGAAATGACTGCAAACTGGGATTTTAGGGAAGAA
>CADACU010000098.1 GCA_902786545.1 uncultured Anaerovibrio sp. | reverse complement strand
CATGATGTAGAAAAGATTAAGGCTGTTTTGGATGTAGTAAAATCCAGCGGCAAAAAATATCAGGTTGGTTTCAACCGGCGCTTCGACCACAACTTCAAGGCCATCCACGATGCAGTGGCTGCCGGCAAGGTTGGCAAGCAGCAGATCATCAAAATCACTTCCCGTGACCCTGAGCCACCATCCATTGATTATGTAAAGGTTTCCGGTGGAATTTTCCTGGATATGACCATTCACGATTTCGATATGGTTCGTTATCTCTCCGGCTCCGAAGTTGTAGAGGTATATGCTGAAGGTTCTGTTACCGTTGATCCAAAAATTGGCGAAGCAGGTGACGTAGATACTGCTGTTATCACCTTGAAGCTGGCCAATGGCGCTACAGCTATTATTGATAACTGCCGGGCTTCCTGCTATGGTTACGACCAACGGGCTGAAGTATTCGGTGACAAGGGTTGCGTGGCCATTTCCAACGACACCGCCTCCAGCGCTGTATTCAGCGGTAAAGACGGTGTTGTAGCTGAAAAGCCAATGTTCTTCTTCCTGGAGCGTTACATGCAGGCTTATGCCAGCGAGGTTGAGCAGTTTGTGGATGCCATTGTCAATGGCAAGGATGTGCCAGTCAATGCTAATGACGGTTTACAGCCAGTTCTTATTGGCTTGGCTGCCAAGAAATCCGTTGATGAGCACCGTCCGGTAAAAATCAGCGAGATCAGCTCCGCTTATGGACTTTGATTCTATCTACTACTTTATATATAACATTTCTCCAACTTTAATTTAATGCTTTGCTATTCCCAGCCAAGGGCTTCCTTGGCTGGCTTTTTTTATGTCATATTACATAAAAAAGCATAATACTATATTTTTTACTTTTAGCATTTTGATATAATATCAGTATAGAATTGTGTTTCGTTTTTAAACTTTTACTGGGAGGGGAAACTATGTTACGACGGGATTTTTTGCGGTGGATGTTGTTCTCCGCCGGCTGGATGGTTGCGGACAGCTATTTCCAGCCGTTAAAATTATTGGCATCCGGTAGCCGTAAGTCGGACTATTACCATATAGTGTTGCTCAGCGATATGCATCTTCCTTGGAAAACCAATAAACACCCAACCCCAGAGGAACAGCAGGAGGTTTGGGCTGGCAAGCAGGCTATGTTGGCTAATATCAATAGCTGGAACGATGTGGACGAGGCCGCTGTTTTAGGGGATCAGGCCGCACGGTTTGGAATCGAGGAGGAATTTGCCTGCGTGGACAATTTCCTTGGTAGTCTGCGGTTCCCATACTATTCCATCGCCGGCAATCATGATTATGTGTATAGGGACACCCCCGATGCCCAGGGTAATTTGCAGATGGGCACCCATGAGGAAAAATGGGCCAAGCTCATGGCCTTTACCAAACGCTATCATCTACCTGATGTTTATTATGCCCGCTCTGTAGGTAAATACCGTCTGCTATATCTCGCCCCTGATGCCTGCAATGAATTAAAAATTGAGCTTTCCGCCAAACAACTGGATTGGCTTAGAGGGGAAATTGCCTCTCACCAGCACGGTCCGATTATATTCTTTTGTCATGCCCCTCTTATGGGCACCCTGCGTACCTATACGAAAAAAATCAATACTCCGCAAACCACCGCTCAACCAGCAGATCAATTAAAGGAAATTCTTAGTCACTGCCCACCAGGCAGCTTGTGGGTATCTGGCCATACCCATACTCCACCTAAGAATGATAGCTTTGCCGATGACAGCGTAAATCGCTTTAATGAAAATTTGGTAAATATTCATAATCCGTGCATCGACAAGAAGCATGTTTATACCAACTCCTTGTACCTTTATGACGACAAGGTTGTCGTAAGAACCTATGATCATCGGGATAATGAGTGGGTTAAGAAATTCGACAGAATATATCACAATTAAAGTATAAATAACTGGATAATATCAATATTACCAAAGAAAAAACACTTGCCTATGAAATCAAGGCAAGTGTTTTTTATAATAAAGTGAGTGCTCCACAAAGAAAAATGGCCGCCACAAAAGGGCTCGTGGCAGCCATTTAATGGGATTATATATAAGGAGTAGTATAGCAATAATAATTATAACGCCATTGTTCAAATTTTTCTTCTTTAGAAGAAAAATCTTCCAATTAGCGTTTCCCTAAAGGACTAGCTTCGCGTCGCAACGAGCTGGGAG
>CADACU010000097.1 GCA_902786545.1 uncultured Anaerovibrio sp. | reverse complement strand
TATTTTCCCACATCCATCAGGTCATATATATCATCCATTATAGATTGACCCTGTTTTTTATTCATAGTTACACCTCATCCGACCCCCATCAGTTACCACCCTTCCCTGTAGGAAAAGGTTATTGCTCATCCAGACCTGACCTTAGCCGGTATTCCTTTAAACGGCGCAAAGCATCTGCTTCCTGGGAATTTTTCCCAAATTGCGCCAGATAACCCTCCGATACCAATACCTTTAAATAGCCATCCGGCGGGTATTCTTTCATATTGTTAGCTGCCAATATTCCTAGCTGAATCAATTCTCTATACCGCTCGCCCAACTTGACGCCAGCACTGTCAAATCGCCCACCAGCCATATATGCATAGCCCTGTTCGTAGCCCCACACATTTTTGCCATAGTATGACATAACTCCCGCACTGGCTTGTCCCCTTAAAGTCTGCATAATATACTGACCATCTTTTTCCCGTTCATAGAAAGAATTTAATAACTCAATCAATTCCACATCACCAATTCCGGCCAATACCCGGCAAATCCCACGCAGAGAGTCGGACTGGTATCTATGGTTTTTCAAAGCCATAAGATAATTTTCTGCAGCCCGCTGTTTATCCCCTTTCATACTGTATATATTGCCCAGCCGCTCATAGGCATAAGGCAGCAAACCTCTGGATGTGTCTGAAACCCCAACACCTTGCCGCAGTTTTTCTTCTACCGGCTGCCTCAGCTTCAAACCACGCAGCACTGCCTTCTCCGCTCCAATGTAATCTTCCACTTTTTCCAGTGCCATTCCTCTGACAAATGGAAAGAACGGTTCCTCTGGAAAAGCTTGCTCCGCCTCATCCAACACCTCCAGTAGCTCCGCCAAAGGGCGTCCGGCATTATACATGGACATAGCCATTACCTCATAAAACCGCCCTGGCTCTCCTACCATCTTCAGCCCAATAGAAATACATTTTCTGGCATATAACAGAACCTTTTCGTGGTCACCTAAAATATTATATGCATCCATAAGATAAGGATATAGTCGTTGCCGCTCTTCATCGGTAGACGCTTTGGCCAATTCGCTGAGCATTATTGGCAGATTTCGTTCCGTTTTGGACCTTATAATGCTGCTGGAATATCCCGTGTGATAAATTTCCAGTTTTTCGGCAAAGACCATTTTTTTATTGCCCTGAGTATTTTCCAGTTGTTCATGAATAGCTCCTTTATACCTTATATAGGGACTACGACGAAAAACCCGGGCCAACAAACTGGTATTAAACACCCGGTCATTATTATCCATATCGATATCCATCATTCGACACATCAAACAAGCCACTGACTTATCCCGATTAAACCGTTCCATTTCTTGACGAAATACCTTCTGGGCCGCCACTGTGAAATACTCATCCGCATCAAGAAAGATAATCCAATCCCCAGTTGCCTGCTCAATGGCATAATTTTTGGCGGCAGCAAAATCATTTATCCACTCAAAAAAATATAGCTTTGCTCCAGCCTCTTTGGCCAATTTCACTGTATTGTCCGTAGATCCCGTGTCCACCACAATAATTTCATCCGCCACATTTTTCATACATTGAAGCCAACGAGATATATTTTTTTCTTCATTTTTGGTTATTACACAGGCCGATATTTTAATTACCATGCTTCATCGCCTCCTGACCCCAGGCCATATAAGCAGCCGTTTTCGGATCTTTTGAGGCCCGTTCCAGGCTCTCTATTGACTCCTGATACTGTCCCAGCTTATAGAAACATATTCCTACATTTTGCCAAAAGCTTTCATTAACCCATTCTGACTCTGCCGAAATCAGGTTGTACAATGCTAAGGCTTGCTCGGGCCTATCAGTTTTTAACAAAATGCCGGCTACTTCCATTATATTCTTTTCCAGCTCGCCTTCATCACTGGATACAACCGGTAAAATATCCAGATATCTGTTCACCGTATCTAGCTGTGCCATATCAAACACATTTTGGATAAAGGATTTATATTCATCGTAGTGGCCTTTAATAGCTGTTTCATCACCGATGCCATGAAAATACTTTAGGATATTCCCCAGCCCCACTGGCAACATCTGGCAATAATCCTCATCGTACTTTTCCAAAAGGCAAACATAAAGATATGGTAATAACTTGGCTATTTCTTCCATGGAACGCTTATAAATCCATGGATACGATTTCACTTTAATCAAAGCGGTTGTATTTTCTTCACCAAAATAC
>CADACU010000096.1 GCA_902786545.1 uncultured Anaerovibrio sp. | reverse complement strand
CAAGAAATACCTGGAAATAATTGTGAAAGATTTAGTTCGCAGCCATCTGATTATTGGCACAAGCGGTAAAGGCGGCGGCTATAAACTGTCTCGTCTACCAGAGGACTATACGGTCGGAGAAATTATCGAACTTATGGAAGGAACTTTGGCTCCTGTTGCTTGTCTGGCAGATGGAAATCCGGAGTGTCCCAGAAAAGATATTTGTAAAACAAGGCCTCTATGGGTTGAATACTATTCCATGAAGCATAATTTCTTCTACTCGAAAAAATTATGCGACTTATTTTAATCCACACACCACCGGAACTCTGCAACAACACAAAAAGCTTGGCACATTGTCCAATAAACTATGTGCCAAGCCATTAAAACTTATCATCCCACAATTTTGATAGCCATTTGGATGATATCTTCAGTTGCAGTCAGCTATGAGACCTAAATGATAATTCCAAGCCACTTCCAATATGTTGCCGCCATCAGCATAATGAGGCTATAAGCTATTACGGTCAGCGGAATACCTGTCTTTATAAATGTCTTTGCCTCAAATGTTTCCGTACCGAAAGCCACCATATTCTGTGGAGCATTTACCGGCAGGATAAATCCAAAGCAAATGACATATTGCAAAATCAGTGTCATCCCTACAACGTTAAGATGTGAATATTCGGCTGCTCCTTGAAGCACCGAAATAATAATCGGAATCATCGCTGCCGCTAATGCAGTTGCACTAGCAAATCCCAGATGAATCACAATCAGGAACATAGCCAGAATAGCTATAATCATAAAAGCAGACGTATGATACAGACCAAATACATTCACAATCATATGCGCTATCCAAGTTGCAGCCTTGGTAGATAGAACTGCAGAACCAAGACTTATTCCTACACCAAACAGCACCAGTGTTCCCCAACCAATTTTGGCCTGTGCTTCTTTCCACGTCATAATCCCTATCCCTGGAAGCATCATGGCCGTTATCGCCGCCATTGTCGTGGAAGATGTATCAAAGTTATGCAATATCTTTTCCGTAGACCATAGAAATAACAGCAATAGGGATATTCCCAGCAGTTTCTTTTCACTCAGCGTCATCGGGCCTAACGCTTTCAATTCCCGTGCCACGGTTTCCTGCCCACCTTCTATCTCATCCATTTCAGGAGGTACAAGTTTCAACAACAAGAAATACAAAATCACGCTCATAATTGCAGCAAAAGGAGCCGCTGTTATAAACCAATCCAGCCAGCTAACAGTTGTCCCCAACTGTTTCTCGATAAATTCCAACGCAATCATGTTCTGCGCCGCTGCCGTCTTTATCCCAACATTCCAAATGCTGTCAGCCTGAGCGATGGCAATCATCATCACCGCTGAAAACCGGCTTTTAAGTGGCACACCAAAAGCGGCAATGATGCCCATAACAATCGGCACCATACATGACACTCTGGCTGTAGTGCTGGGGACAAAAAAACTTAGGATAAAACCTACCAGAATTACTCCGGCTAGCACATTTTTAGTCTTGGCACCAATCTTAGACAGAATAAACAAGGCCAAGCGTTTATCAAGACCAGTCTTCATCATCGCGGCTGAGATAAATAACGCTGCCCCTACCAAGGCAAGAGCAGGACTAGAAAATCCCGACATTGCCATTTTTAGTGCTCCGGAAGTTCCTAAAACCTTATCAGGATTCATCATATTCGGTGCCGTGCCAAGCAGGAATGCCATAAGCGAGATGATTATTGCAGCAGATACCGGATAAGAAACCGTTTCAAACATCCAAATTACGACAGAGAACACCAATATCGCCAGCATTCTATGTCCTGCTGTTGACAAATCTGGTGGTGTAGGCAACAAAAGTATCACCAACAGCGTAAATAATCCTAACGGCAAACCTATCTTTTTTCTCATTTACATCCATCCTTTCACGCAAAAAAGGCACACCTCACTCAGGAATTTGTGTTCCTCAATGCGATGTACCCCTTTGTACATTTACTATACATTATCTACATATGTTCTATGCTTTTTTTACATATTAACTTAATTGATATCTTTTGTCAATATATTTTTGTAAACTTGTAAACCAGGAAACCAACTTAATTCTTGATAAACTTACATTCTAAAGTGCATATATCAAATGACTACGCTGACTTGTTATACTATAAGTCACCATACTATCACCACAGATTCAAGCAAAGATGCATTTGCGATTCTTAATCGAATGTGCATTACCACAGTCAACTAGCTTTATTAATGTAAAAATATACAGTACCGCAGGCGGTATTATGCCATATAATAAGTCACATAGCATTTACAGGCACTGTCCTCTCCCCAATCCCCATTGGACAGCGCCGTTTGTGAGCTTCCCCAG
>CADACU010000095.1 GCA_902786545.1 uncultured Anaerovibrio sp. | reverse complement strand
CAGAACCACACAAATCAAGCCCGGCAACAGGAAAGCAGAATGCCAACCAAAGGCTACAATTATAACTGCCGTTACCAGATAAGTGGCACCTTCACCTACATAATGAGCTATATTAAACAATCCATAATAAGTAGCTAACTGACTCTTGGAAAACCATTGGGACAGGGATACAGTACATGGTGCTGACCCCATGGACTGGAAGCAGCCATTCACAAACCACAAAACCAGAAAAACCAGATAGTTATCCGCAAAACCAAGAATTACGTTCACCACCGCTGCCCCCAACAGACCTAATGGCACTATTTTCTTGATGTTGCAATAATCAGCAATAAAGCCATTGGCACATTTACCTACAGCAATGGCAATTAACATACCGGCGCCTATAAGACCTAACTGAGTTGGTGTAAATCCCGCCTCAATCATTGGTTTCTTGGCCACCCCTAAAGTCATCCGCATAACATAATACATACCATAGCCTAAAATCATGGCGGTTACAGCCTGAATTCGGGCCGAATGGTACATTTTCTTTATGAGATCCTCATCTTGGATGCGGGGTTTGTCCTCGCCAGTTAAAAACCATTTAAACATCTTAAAACCTCTCCCTTAAAATATTTTTCATCTATATGGCACCTCCCCCAAAGAAATGCCGACCCGAGCCACCCTGCTAAAAAGCAATTTTTTGGTATTTTTTTCATCTTTCCAAAAAAAGACTAGTTTTTTTTCGCAGGATTTGCTAATATATAGATGGTTAATTTCTGCTAATATTTAGCACAATGTTTGCATTACATTATCTCTTTATTGCCATTATAGATAAAATTCAGACAACAAACCTTTGAATTCTTGCTCTATTTGATTTATTTTGGCGAAAATATTATGGGATATTGCTCTTACTCAATATTATTTACTATTATTCCCTTTTGAAAGCTGCTTTACCCAAAGGAGGATATTATGGTACGAGCATCAGTAATTGAACCAGCGGCCAGCATTTTTGAAGCCAATACCCAGCCCCGGTTGTTTTATCTGCAACGGGAGGGTGGCGAAAAAAAACAAACAGCCCACACCCTGCAATCCCAGGCGGAAACCGCTGAGATGATTGTTATTGAGGAAGGCTGTGGCCGTTACATGGTAGACAATCAAGTATATGATATTGCCAAGGGAAATATCATCTTACTCAACGCAGGGGTTCTGCACGGTTTATGCCCGGAAATACAGACTCCCTTCGCTACCCGACGATTAGGAATCCGAAATTTGCACCTAAAAGGGCTTCCTCGGGGACATTTTATCGGCGAAAATGTTTCTCCTGTCCTAGCGATGGAAAAGCATTTCGCAGCCATACAGCTGTTTCTCAGTCTGTTTGATGTACTGCAGGAAAATGCGCAAAAACAGCTGGTAAGTGAAGCCAAAGACAATCTATTGGCGTCTCTGTTGGCTGCAATAATGCCATTAATCCACAGTACGGTGCCTAACAGCACCCGCATGCAGGAATATAATCTGGGCCTACATATTAAGGAATATATTGATGAGCATTATTTGGAAGACCTACGATTAAATGACATAGCTTCCGCTCTGCACATCAATCCTTATTATCTTTCCCACACATTTAAGAAGGCCGTTGGTTATTCACCAATCCAGTACATGATTCGCCGACGCATAGGCGAATCCCAGAACTTATTGGTAAATACCAGCTATACCATAACGGATATTGCCCTGCGCTGTGGCTACAATAATTCCAATTACTTCCAGGCTGTGTTCAATTCCATAGTTGGAATGCCCCCAGGGCGTTACCGCAAGGCCTGGCGACAGTGAATATTTTTTTCCTATAATAATTTTATCATAAAATCATCACAAATTTATCGACAATTTGCAAAACATGGTAAATTTGTCTGATACTGACTTTTGGCCAATTCAGCATATTGCTGATTAGCATACAATTTATTTTATATTTTGAAAGGCGGTTTATAATATGATCAACATTGGTATCATCGGTGCCGGCCGCATTGGCCGTGTACATGGGGAAAGTATTACTAAGTATGTGCAGGATGCACGGGTAAAGGCAATTGCTGACCCATTCCTTAATGACCAGACCAAGGCTTGGGCCAAATCCATGGGTATTGAGGAGTGCTACACTGATTACAAGAAAATTCTGGAGGATTCCTCCATTGAAGCAGTTCTTATCTGCGCATCTACTGACCAGCATTCCCCTCTCTCCATTGAGGCTTTGAAGGCTGGCAAGCATGTATTCTGCGAGAAGCCTATTGACCATGATGTAGAAAAGATTAAGGCTGTTTTGGATGTAGTAAAATCCAGCGGCAAAAAATATCAGGTTGGTTTCAACCGGCGCTTCGACCACAACTTCAAG
>CADACU010000094.1 GCA_902786545.1 uncultured Anaerovibrio sp. | reverse complement strand
CTTCTAAGGGCGGGCTGCTATGTGGAATTGCTCCAGAGCCATAACCTTAATGGTGAGGCCCCGGAGTACGGCAAAAGTGTGGTGGAGTCTGCCAATGACTGGGAGGCGGATGTGTTTGTGAGTATTCACTGCAACGCCTTTGATACCACTGTTCGTGGGGCAGAAACCTTGGTATATGACATGACTGGCGGCGGCAAGACGCTGGGAGATTGTATTCAAAAGCAGCTGGTGGAAACTGTTCAGAAAATTGATCCAGAGTTTCCGGACCGAGGGCTGAAAAGCCGCCCCCTGCTATGTGTACTCAGGTCAACGGAAATGCCCGCTGTTCTGGTAGAATGCGGATTTATCGACAATGATTATGATGCACTTATTATGATGTACCGCCAGCAGGCTATAGCCGCCGCCATAGCCAGAGGCGTGACGGACTATTGGCAGAAGATCAGCCGGGAGGAATAGCAATGAATGAATTTATTGCAAACTGTAAAAGGCTTATCCGGGCCCTGGACACCGTCTCCGATGAAGGGCTTACTGCTCTGGCCAATCTCCTTCGCTACGAGCCAGGGAAGATAAGGCAGGATATTAAGGCATTGAAGAAAATTATGGGGAAATAAAACCGAGCCCGGTAGTATTATCAAACTACCAGGCTCTTGTATTGCAATTATTTAGTTGAGTTATAAGTTGTTCTTATTTATTGCTGACCAACAAAGCTCAGGCCGTCACTTTTACCTCCATACTTCATATTCTGAAGGTCTGTTAAACCAATAACATATCCTTTTAAGCTGACCTGTGCATTATTTTGTATACCATTACCGTTGCCAACAACATCTACAGATACATAAACTCCGTCATTCGTTCTGATCATGGCATTGAAACACTCTTGACCTATAAATTTGCGAGCTGCATGGTCTGGAGGATAGTGCTGAATATTATATATTGTCCCTGTTATAGTAACAACTTTACCATAAAAGTCCCACGGCTTTTGCATAGCCTGTTGTGTATTAAGCGGTTCTCCGGGTTGGTTAGGAATATAATCGGGATATTTTTTTATCAATTCTAATGCTTTTTTGATATTTTTATGGTCATCATCCTTTTGTGTAGCAGTATCCCACCCAGTGGTGATTTCCTTAGTCATTTCTTCTTGCTTTTTTGCTTCTTGTTTAGCTTTTTCAGCAGCTATTTCCTCTGGTGATTTTTCAGCCTTTTCAGTTACTTGAGCAGATTTAGTGGAGTCGCTTTTGGTAGAGGATGAATTACCACTCATACCAAAGCCCAAAAGCAATGATACAATACATACCGCTCCAATTATTCTTTTGGTTTTACTTATTTTTTGATAAACAGGATCGTCTTTATAATTATCTCCTGCATTTTTCCTCGCATTTGCTTTTTTCCGCCAATACACTATAAAGGCAATAAGAGTTACGAAAAAAATAAAAAACATAAACCCTGACATAAAAATCCCTCCCAAGTTTTGTATATGTATTTCCTATGTGGATATAATTCTCCCCCCCGTGGATATTCCTTCTTTATAATGATTATTTTTCACTTTTATTTGAATGCTCATCCGAAATACATAGGAATACATTGCCAGAGCAGGGCTCTAAATGTTAAAATTAGTTAACAATTTTTACACGTTCTTTAACTCCTTTCTTTGTTTGCATTCGTTCCATTTCATCACGGAAGCCCAGAACCTCCTTTAAAAGTGGACATAATAGTTTTCGCTTCTTGCTCATGTGGCTTCCGGGGTCCGCTTTTGCAGGCCTTCTTTTTTGTAAAAATATATTGTGTAAACAGCTGTCATGATATACCATATAGGCAGTTTCATAAAGGGAAGGGATTCTTTTGGGATATAAAGATTATGCCACTTTAAGCAAAAAAATCCATAAGAGTTTGCTTGAAGTAAAAGACATGCAGGGAGAGCTGGCGGAAATCGATGCCATGCTGGATGACATGAGCAGAAAGATTGGCCCAGTGGATGAGGCCACCTGGCACGAACTGGAACGGAGAAGAAATATTCAGTGACAATACGACTTAGGGCTGCATTATATGCAGCCTTTTTTTATTTTAGGGGCGGCGGTCGGGGTGTGGGCAGCGTTGCCACAATCGGACGCACACGGCTACTCCATATGAGGTGGGGCGGAAATAAAAGCAGACAGGGGGAGCGTGAAACGCGGCTGGATGCGGATACAAAAGCCCATGCCATACTCATAGCACTACATCCATAGGCAGGAAAAAGGCGTCTTACTAAAATTGGGAAGCTGGTCCTGAAAGGGCGGGTACTGGGGCTGTGCCCCAGCTCCCTCTGACAAGACTTGGTTTTGGAAAGAACTCCTTTCCGCCGGCACGACTTGAAACATAGCTGCGTCAGCAGCGCAGTGAAAAGTGGTGCTGTGCGGGGACTGAACAGCGAGGTGGGGGCGGTGGCTGGAATGAGTGGAGGGAACCGTAACGGAAAGACAGCTACCGCAAACTGACCCCATAGCAGTCGATATATATCTTCTGGTGAAAGGGTATGGACCAGATCTGGATATGGACA
>CADACU010000093.1 GCA_902786545.1 uncultured Anaerovibrio sp. | reverse complement strand
TTATCGCCTGCTCAAAAAGCTCAATGTCTTCATCCGTATGTTTGTATATGTGTATGCACTTACCGATTGTTATTTCCCCCTGAACCATTGATGCAGCTTACTAAGCCAGCTGTCATCCTTCTTGAAATCTATGCCTGCATATTCGGCAATAGACGATAATTGTATCGGCAGAGTAGAACCAACGCATGTATATGTTGTTGCCACCGGCAATTCATTTTTCAGTGAATCAATATCCTTCGGACTGAGGTTCGCCTTGCTTAAATCCAGTAAAAGCAAATCCTTATCTCTCTTTACTGAAAAAATCTGCGGAGCTATTGCATAGGCCTGTCGAATGATGTTTACCGCCTTATCTGCCTTAATGGCTTCCCCCATGAAATCCGACCATTCATAGTGCCGCAATTCCTCTGGTGGAGTTATGCCATACTCTTTGAATATATCAAGCAAAGTCTGAGATGACAAGGAAAAAATATCCGGTGTCCATTCTGGATTATCTACGCTGTCATTTTGAATCACTTCCATAAGGTTATCCACCTTGGGAATCATATAGTTCAGGTATTTCCGATAAAGGGCTGTTCCCATCTTCTTTTGCAGACGGTGCAAAGACCTGTCCATCTTGGTTGCAGCATCATCAGTAAGCTGATTGCGGATATTGAAGAGAATTACACGCTTAGCAACGTCAGCATCCACCTTCTCAGCCTCATTGGTGGTCAATATATAGCAACCATGATTGAGAATTCTCTCCCTCAGCAATATATCCTCATTTTTTACGATGTCCTTTAGATATTTAAAGCGATAATTAGTAATATCATCAATAAGGATGGGGCATCCCTTTATCTGTACCAGATATTCAGAAAAAGTTTTCGGCGATACCACACTAGGCGGCAACTTGGCCAGAGGCTTACCACACATCAGGCATTGTATGGTCTTGATTATCGATGATTTACCGCCATTTTTCGGCCCCCGCAGAATCATGTACATCGGAAATGGACGTCCTACAGAATTGGCCGGTGCTATTTCCCGATAGCTATAGCGTAACGGAGCAATAAATGGCGCACTGAACATATAAATCATGATTTTCCAATAGGTTGCCCGAAGTTCTGCCGTATCTCCAGTAAAATCATGGGTTCCCTGCATATACTGAATCACATTTTCAATGTCACTTGTTACCGCCTCTGCCTCAGGCTGCAAGTCCAGCACCTTATCGGCAAAAGTGACGGACTTCTGCCGATAATCCACCAATAACTCCGGATTCATAACTAGCTTCATAACTTTCTTGTTATGTTCTTCCTTCATGACCTGCTTCATTTTAGTCACGTTTTTAGGGTCAATGGTCAGGATATTTTCCTTACTGGCAGCAATACCGGCCTCATCGAGACGTTTAGCCCATTTTTTCGCCTCCGCAGTGGTCTGAATTATGTATTCTCTCTCATCATTATCAGGAACATCATGGATAACCACAGCTGCATTGGATTGAATTATGCGCTTTACTACCGGCAGATCATCAAGATTTTTACCATCTTCACTGATATCCTTGGCATCAATACCTATCTCATCAGAACTGTCAAGACGTATCCCTTCAAAGATGTCGTAGTAATAATCAAATGCCTCCGGTTCGTCCATATAAGTGTAATTTTCCTCCTGAGAACCATCCCAGGCACACGCTGAAAAATTGGCCGATGACGTAATTACGCGTCGTTTATCCCCTTTTCCTTTCAACAGGTAGATTTTGGCATGGCACCCATTGGTCACATAGAATCGGAAGCTCCCATCATTCACACGTTCCTGCAGAGCCTTATTCCGACTAAAATAGCCAATATCATACTGCTGCTTAGCAAAAATCTGCGCAGGGAGCGAGTGTATTTGACTTGGACTGCCAATAATTACCTCACCATGCTGAAAATACTGCATAACAGCTTCAACCTGCTTTACCCCCACTGAATAAGTTATGGCATATAGCTCTTCGAAGCCTGAAAACAGCTCCTGCCAGGAAAGAAGCGCCTTCCCCAGAAACTTAGCATGTACTACTGGCAACCCTGTTGTCGTGAATAAATCTTGCATTCCACCGTCTATTACTTGAAAATTAGCCACTATGCCCACTCCTCTTATAAAAATACAAGAAACGTATTCATAGCAAGCTTGCTTAGCTAAATTGTATCACTATCCATTTTTTTTTTCAATACTTGGATACTATAAAAATGTAAACTTTAGAGATTAGCCGTTTTCTATGCTTGCTATTTTAGTAAAGCTCGGTAAAAGTTAAGTTTTTACCGAGCTTTACTGAAATAGTATTTATATAGCTATTATATTGATAATATATATATTATAGATATAGGATGTATGCAAGGAGGGGATATTATTATCCAAAACGCCGTAAAACCCCTAACTTTAGTTATGGGGATATAAGGCGTGTCCACCGAATTTACGTAAATAATTGAAGGTGGACAATTACTTTTTAACTTGTGTTGTATTAGCTTTCTTAAAGTTGTATAATACAAATATGGGAGAAATAAAATATCATTCAAGCCACAATATCGTATA
>CADACU010000092.1 GCA_902786545.1 uncultured Anaerovibrio sp. | reverse complement strand
ATCGGCTTCAGCCACTGCCCCCAATGGCCCCATGACCAGCACTGCCACGACAGCTACCGTCTTTAATAAATACTTTCCCAGCTTCATTTAACCCCCTCCGCTTTGGCTACACACAACCAAAGAAAACTTTTCAGTGAATATTATCTACAACCTAAACTTCCTTGTTTCCTCTTGAAGCTTTCCAGCCAAATTCGACAAAGAATGGGATGCCGATGCGATTTCTTCACTAGAGGCCGACTGTTCCTGGGCAGCCGAAGAAATAGTCTGAGTTTCCCGTGAAGTATTCCGGCTAATGGTATCAATATCATCAACTGCTGAAACTACGCCCTGCATCCCTCTGGATACGGTTTGCACCGCCGAATTGATTTCATTCATTTCGGCCTTGATGGATATAACTCTATCGGTGATATCCTGGAACTGCTCGCCAACTTCCCGAATAGCCTGTGTACCCAAAGCAACTTCCTTAGTGCCATTTTCCATGGCGGTTACCGCCTGATCGGTATCTGATTGAATTGTATAGATACGGCTCTTAATTTCCTCCGTAGATTCCCGGGATTGCTCAGCTAATTTACGCACCTCTTCCGCTACTACTGCAAAGCCCCGTCCAGCCTCACCGGCCCGGGCGGCCTCAATAGCAGCATTTAAGGCCAGCAAATTCGTCTGATCAGCAATAGCTGAGATACTTTCCACAATTTCACCAATCTGCTGAGAATTTTCCCCCAATTTTTTTACAACTTCAGCTGAATGAGATACGCTCTGCTCTATGCTGCCCATCTTATCCATGGCATTTTGCATAAGCTTGGCACCCTGCTCAGCGGAAGCAGCCATCTGTTCCGTATCTTGAGCCACAGTATCGGTTTTCTTGGTCATTATATTTATATCAACAAATGCTCTATCAATATTTTCCTTTGCCCCTTCGACACTACTGAGCTGCCGTTCCATACCACCAGCTACATCAGTTACCGTTTGGGCCACATGGGTAGCGGCCTCAGCGGCTTGCTGGGAACTTGCCGTAAGCTCCTGAGAACTTGAAGCGACCTGTTCAGCTGATTTTGACATCTGCGTGATCAAGCCATGAATATTATCCCGCATGGTATTGAACTGCCCCGCCATTTGTCCAAATTCATCACTGGAGCTTGTATCCAACGGACTTAATACCAGATTACCAGCCGCCATTTCTTTCATATGACCTACCAGCCCCATTATCTGTTTTATAATCACATTGGAGAAAAACAGCAGCGAAGCCATTATAAGCGCAATACCAAAAATCGTAAGAATACTATATACCATTTTTAAGCGATTTATATCCGCAAATACAAAATCCGCTGGAACACTAACAACAGTCATCCAACCAGTGGTCGGCATAGTTTCATAGGCAATCACCTTCTCTTCCCCATTGGCCTCGGCGATAAAATATCCCGAAGGCTTGGAAGCCATTTCAACAATATGGGCCTTCAAAATCGGATTATCCGCCACTGGCTGCAAGTTTTCGTTCTCATCCGCCGAAGCTAAAATAAGCTCCGAAGCCGGATTGATAATCATGCCCTTACCCTGACCGTCATATTTTATATTCTTCGCCTTTTCTGACAAAGTATCAGTTTTAAAGGTAACACTTACTACGCCACTTGGGGCTCCATTTCTGGTATATGGTATACCCGCTGCACATACAATATCTCCAGTGGTTTTAGACTTATATGGGTCAGTAAAAATCATCTTCCCCGCTGCCTTGGCCTTTGTGTACCAAGCGCGTTTTGTCCAGGCAGATTGGCCGGTCTGATCTCCTCCAGTCCGGGCCATGCAAAATCCATCTTCCATTGCGTTTATAAGATTAGTTACTTCCTTGTCATCACTTACAGCCTGAGTAATTTCATGACTTCTGGCTATGGCTTCCTGATCAGCCGGCAAATGAGCAAGAATAGAAGCTACCCCCTGCCCCAACTGACCTTTTTCCAAAAGCCATGCCTCAGCTGCATTATTCTCGGCATGAATAATTGACACAATCTTTTCCTCAGTCGTTTCATTAACCGCACTGGAAGCTGTATAGTAACCGATGCCTGACACAACAGCCATTATTACTCCAGCCACGCCAGCCAAAGCAAAAAACTTTTGTTTAACATTCATACTACCACTCCTCTTGTTAAACTATATCCTCAAGTTTACATAAACCATAAAAATTTTCGCAAAAGAATATGTGTACATATTCAATGTACACTATAAAAATACCTTCTTAAAAAAATTTCATATTAGTATTATATACTAAATGGTTTTCCCCAATATCAAGTATATTGCTTAAAAAACACAACAAAAAAGCACTGCCATCTAGCAGTGCTTTACTTTTAACCGGCAACTTCCTATCGTTGTCTTTCACCAATTGGAAGGTTTAGACGGGTAGTATTTGGAAGTCGGGACTGATTGCCAGCAGCAATTAGGTTTCAGGGCGTTAAGAAACTATTTTATGCATTCCTGCCCCGTCGGAAAAAATCCATGTCTGAGCGTAGCGAGTTTGGATTTTTTTTGATGATATATTGAAGGCAGAAAATAGTTTTAGCAATGAAACCGGGCGACAGGCAACT
>CADACU010000091.1 GCA_902786545.1 uncultured Anaerovibrio sp. | reverse complement strand
GTTATCCGATGCGCCGGTCACCACGGCGCGGCTTTCAGCGATTTGTATTGCGGCTTTGTTTTGACCGGTCAGCGGAGCAGTCGCTGCGCCCGCCCAATATGCCCTCGGGGCTCTAGGCAAAAATCTACTGTTATAGCAAGACGTTTTGTGGTAACATGATAATATAGAATGATTTTTCTGAATAAATGAGGTGATATATATGATGGCAGTTCAGGGATATTATGATGGTGTTGCTGTCAGACCCTTGGAAAAGATAGATGCCAAGCCCAATCAGCGCGTTATCATTACTGTTATGGATGAATTTGTGGAGCCTGTGGTACGGGAGAAGAAAAAAGGAATGCGTGGTATTTTGGCAGAATATGCGAATTCGGAATTAGCAATGAAGGAAAAAGGGGCATGGCAACAGGCTGTGGTGGATAAGTATGGTAATCTTTGATACGAATATGATATTGCGTTATCTGCTGAATGATAATGAGGAAATGGCAGATAGGGCTGAATATTATCTGGAAAATGATGATGTTTATATCACATTGGAAGTGGTTGCCGAAGTGGTGTATGTCCTCAAAGGTGTGTACTCCATGGAGCGTAGTAAAATATCTGCTACCATAAAGGGCTTTTTAGAATTGGTAAACTGCAAGGAGCGGGCGGTGCTGGAATTAGCATTGGAAGTTTATGGTGAACGCAGTCTTGATTTTGTGGATTGTGTTTTGTATGGCTATCATGTGGCGCGAGGAGCAGAGATAGCAACTTTTGATAAGAAATTGTTAAATTTGATGAAATGATTTTATGATGGATGTGGGAATAATATTGAAGATGATAAGGAGAGATTGATTATGGGATTTTTTGATGGATTAAAACAAGGGTGGCAGGAAGCAAATGAAAGGATAGATAAGGAAGAGGAAATACAAAAAAATTGGGAAAAGGAACATCCTGGTGAAAAATATTCCCCAATAAAAGCTGGGGTTATATCTATGAAGCCAAAAGAAAAGAAACTTTATCAGCCGGGGCATAAAAATATGACTGGCCCAGCAAAGAGAAATGCTTTAATAAATCTACTTGGTACACCTGATTTAGATGAAGTCATCGAAGGCTGTGCTCCACACTTTACAGAAACGGTTTATGGTATTCGAGATAAGCTGAATGATGAAGAACAAGACTATAAGGCGAAATACTATGAACTAAAAGGCCGTTATGATGAATTGCAAAAGAATTATCAGGACTTAGTAAAGCTCATGGCAGCGAATAAAGACATACAAAGCTAAAAGGAAGGCGAAATTCATCGCCTTCCTTTTAGCGTAGGTTGTGGTTCCTCTTACTGTGAAGTTTATTTGCCGCCTTGAATCATAGCGGCAAGGTAGAGGCCAAGGATTGCGGCGATTAAGCCTAGCAAAACATTGGCGGCGATGTTAGCGATGGCCAGCACAATACTTCCACTGCGAATCAGCGTCAGGGTTTCCATGCTGAAGGAGGAGAAGGTGGTGAAGCCGCCGAGAAAAACGTAGAGATATTGCATAGGGAGAGCTCCTTTGTCGTTAGAATGATTAGGACTTCATGTTACCACGAAGGCATAATACTGGCAAGCTTCGGTAAGTCATAAGATGAATACAGAATACTTCCCTCAAAACTATCCACATTGCACGTGTAAAGTTGTATACTAACCTTGGGTTACGAAAAGGAGGATTGATTCTGTATGAAAAAGTATTTGGGAATGTTAGCTGGTATTATGGTTTGGGGCGGTTTGCTCTTTTTGCAGGGCACACCTGCCCTTACGGAGGAGATTGCCGAAGAAGCAGTAGTGGCTGCGCATCCGGACACGGAGTTCTGCGAGGTGGAGCGGCAGGGCAGTGATTTCCGGGTGGCTTATGTGACGGCCAGTCTGGAGCAAGGCAGGGTGACGATTGCACAGGACGGGCATATTGTAAGTATGCAGTAAATGTTGATAGCGAGAGCAGGAAGTCTCACAGCAGCTGAGACTCCCTGCTTTTTGCTTTATATGGGGCAGGATTTATTCAGGGAAAAATAGAATTTACTCAAAAAACAGGTGTTGAAGGGGGATTTCCCATGAATAATTCGGTATTGGTCATTCCTTTAGAAGGAAAAATAGATTCGCTGAATGCTGCAGATGTAGGCCGTGATATTGCCAAACAGCGGGCGGAGCAGGAATATCAGGCACTGATCTTTGATGCGAAGAAGCTGAAATTTATTTCTTCGGCGGGATTGCGGATTATTATGCAGGTTATCAAGGAGGAAAAAGTAAAAAAACATGAACGGGTTTCTATGATTGAAGTGGGCAAGGAAGTATATAACATCCTGGAAATGACCGGATTTACGGAGCTCATGGTGGTACAGAAGGCCTATCGGGAAATCAGTCTGGAGGGCAGTGAGCTTATTGCGGAGGGCTTTTTCGGCAAGGTATACCGGCTGGATGAGGAGACGATTGTCAAGGTGTATGGGGAGGGGGAAGTCAGTATTCCCCTGATACAGCGGGAGCAGTCCCGGGCCAGGAAAGCCTTTGTCAAAGGGATTCCCACGGCGATAGCCTATGATATCGTGCGGGTAGGCAGCCAGTATGGTTCGGTGTTTGAGCTGCTGCAGGCCAGAAGTTTCAATGACTGGGCGCAGGAATATGAACAGGATAAGGAACAGCTCGATGAACTTATGCGGTTGTATGTAGACTGCCTGAAACAGGTGCACGCTACAGAGATGGCGGGCTACGAGCTGCCAATGGCCAGAGACAATATGCTGGAATCTTTGTCCGCGTTAGAGGGATGTCTGCCGGCGGAAATTCTTGGCCGCCTG
>CADACU010000090.1 GCA_902786545.1 uncultured Anaerovibrio sp. | reverse complement strand
TTATGGCAATTATGGTGTGCTCTATAAGATTGCTATACCTGTCAAAAAAGGGGCTCCCAAGGTACAGTACTACTTGTCACCTTTAGGTGGCGTCTATGCTGGCATTATGACTGTGCGCCGGGGGCGCAGTCCACATACGAAACTAATTGAGACGCCAGAAGGCCCCGGCTATTTTGGGGATCAGACTGCCCTGGAGCCGGAGAGTGTATCCAAAGCTCGTGAAGAGGGGACAGCCCTTTTTGGCAACAACATGGAACTGGCTGATTTAGGCTGCTATGACAACTCTGTACCCAACTACTTCGAGTTCTCTCCACCGGGGGCTTCGAATCTTCCTGCCTGCCTGATACTCATGCCGGCCGGTGAATGAGCAAGGGGCTATAAAGGATAATGGCGCCCGCTTGCAGAATTAAGGAGGATGGGAGCAAGCTAGATTTCTGCTTATCCCAAGATGGAATGAATTCCCATAACAAACTGACGAAAAAAGGAGAATGAAAGATGTTCAAGAAACTTTGGCCCAAAGCTATCGCCGCCTGCCTGCTGGCTGGTGCGCTGAGTATGGGAACAGCGTTTGCTGCCAATACGGATGAGGTGCGTGTAATTCCCTACCCTGCGGGATTGAATACCAAGACGGAAGGCGCATCTTCGGCACCAACAGAGATAAATCATGCCGAGTCTCCTTACTTCAAGCACTTGGATATCTATGAAATGAAAACCATTATTGGCCGGCGTATTGTACTGCCGCATTATCCGACCTATCAACAAGCCAGAGAATATACCTGTGGACCGGCAGCGGCCCTTACCGTGCTTTACTGGTATGGCAATAAGGATTATGACGAAATGTCCTTGGCAAAAGCGATGAAAACACAGGGCTATCCTATTGGCACAAGTTTGAAAAATATGGTGAATTTTTTCCAGAATATTGGCTGGAATGTAAAAAGCGGTTTGAACACAGATAAAATCAGCCGCTTTGAAGATTTTAGGATTTTTTTGATGGAACCACTATCACATGGTCGTCCGGTTTTGGTAGAAAATGTGGAGTGGGGTGGTCATTGGCGTGTGATTATCGGCTATGACAACATGGGGACAGAATCACCTTTGGATGATATGCTCATCTTTGCTGACCCCTACGATACCTGTGACCATTATCAGGATGGCTATACGGTAGGAAATGCCATAAAATTTTTCTCCATGTGGTTTGACCATTCCATGCTTCCCGAAAAAGAACGCTATCAGCCATGGATTATTGCTTATCCGGAATAATGCTAGACTAGCGAATTTTCGTAAGCAAATAAATGTAAAAAGGCGATCAGGAATGGCTGAATTACATCAATTTTGTACTGGCAGAACTGAAGATGGACGGCACTCTGGGGAAATTGGAAAAAATGTATCTGAAATAGAAATAAGCCGCTGAATTAACGAAATGTATGGTTAGTTCAGCGGTTTTCCTTTGCCAGTATGAGGTTTGGGGGGGCGCAAAGGAAATGTCGTATATTTATCGAAATACTATAATGACACACTTTTTATAGTGATAATATGGGTATATTGGTTGAATACATAGAGAAACACGGAACAGAGGAGAGAAAAGTTTATGATAAGAAAGACATTATTTCTTCTATTGGTTTCACTTTGCCTTATGACAGAAACTTTTGCTGGTGAATTACAGATCATTGATAAGCCAATACTATGGTCTGATGTTAGAGAGCAGCTTATCCGTGAGTATGCCATAACACACTACAATCTGGATCGAATAGATATCATTCCGCAAGCTATTGTTGTGCATTGGACAGCATCGGGTACTTGGGAATCTGCTTATAACTATTTTTACAAAGAGGCACGTGCTGATGGGACGCTAAATGTTGCTTCCCATTTTCTTGTGTCACGGGATGGGAAAATATTCAGACTCACACCTGAAACAGCGCTTAATAGACACATTATAGGCTACAACTGGTGTGCAATTGGCATAGAAAATGTAGGTGGAGTTAATGGCGTAGAAGATTTAACGGACGCGCAACTTGAAGCAAATGTTGAGCTAATCAAATATTTACATAAAAAATACACGACAATTTCCTATGTCTTTGGTCATTATCAGCAGGATGCAGCCCGAAGTAGCGGATTATACATTGAAAATATACCTGGCTATCGCTCAGAAAAAATAGATCCGGGCCGTATTTTCATGACTGCTTTGAAAAGTCGCTTGCAAGATGAAGGTCTTAAATTTTATGATAAGTAGGCTGCGGTTGAGAAGGGGGCGGATTGGTTTGGCAGACGAGCAAAAAATCTGGCTGCTACCAAAGCGTTGATGGATATTATCAGCGGACAAAAACATTGCGGGGATTCGTTTCTTCATACCGTTCAACTCCTTTTGCGAAGTTCATGTAAGTGGCTTTGAGCCTTAACACATTTCTTTCCAGTTTGCCAAAACACTTGCTTTAATAGCTATTGAAACAGTCAGAAAATTGGCCAATTTGATGTTTCGACGTGTTTTGTAATATAGTGGGGAAGGAATAACGTGAGTGATGAAATTTGATGTGATGAGGAGTGTTAGGATATGAAAAAAGTTCTTTTCGTATGTCATGGCAATATCTGCCGGTCGACGATGGCTGAGTTTGTGATGAAGGATATGGTGGCAAAGGCTGGGCTTACGGAGGAGATCCTCGTGGAGTCGAAGGCCTGCCGTACCGACGAGATCGGCAGCGATACGCATCCGGGGACAAAACGGGTGCTGCGCGCGCATGGTGTGCCGTTTACGTCGCGACAGGCTCGGCAGATACGGTACACAGATTATGAGGAATATGACTTGATCATCGCGATGGATGATGAGAATATGCGTGATTTATCAAGACTCACAGG
>CADACU010000089.1 GCA_902786545.1 uncultured Anaerovibrio sp. | reverse complement strand
TATGTCTGATGGTCAATTTGCTAGGTGGAGCTATTGCCTATGCAAATGAGCTTCCTGATGACACTCAATTTGACAACATGTATTATTCGTTGTCTGTTGATGATGAGCAAGGTCAGAACTCCCCCCAGAACTTGACGGATGCCGAAACTGGGGAGGTTAATTCCATTGAAGGAAATGCCCCAGCCGTATCTACTGATGACTTTACCCTTAGATTAGGGCAGAATATTGGCAGTGAAAGCGGTATGGGTAGTGAATATGGCAATTATGTGGCCAGCCTAATACAGGAAAATGCTTCCCTGTATGGTGTTGATCCAATACTGGCCGCCAGCCTGTTTGAACAGGAAAGCCATTTTCGTATGGATGCAGTTTCGGGAGCCGGTGCTATTGGCATAGCGCAGCTTATGCCACAAACCGCACAACAGATGGGTTATAACCCGTATATCTTGGAAGAAAACATCAAAGGCGGCATTGAATATCTCAGCTACCAGCTAAGAAGGTTTCAGCAGTCAGGCGATTTGCAAAACAGTTTTGCAATAGCAGCCTACAATGCCGGGCCTCGTTCCATCCAAGATTACGGTGATGTTCCTCCCTATGCAGAGACAAGAAATCATGTAACAGCAGTAGCGAATAACTATGTTGATATAATAAACATTACTGGAGGATTGTATCAATGATTGATATGTCTGTGCATGAAGCGCTTCAAGGTATGGTTATGCAGCGTGTAGACACTGTTGACCGGATGGCTATGCAGTGCAAGGAATATGTGGAGCGGCAACGTATTATGAACGAAATAGAGAAACTTTGCCGCGAACATGGAAAAGAGGAATGTTTTGAACAGCTGAGGATAGCCGTTCAAGACTTTGAATACCTGATGGCTTCAAACTGCTATGTTCTTGGCATCAAAGACAGAATGCAGATTGAGAGCATGGAACTCATTTAAGGCTATTGATACAATATTATGGAGAGAGCGCAAATGCGCTCTTTTATTTTTATGTATAATATTTGTATTAAGACATAAAACATGGTATACTATGTATAGATTTTGATTCGTGGGAGGTTTCATCATGGAAATGGATCTCTATAATCTCCTGCAGACTGGCAATATTGTCGTTGACCGCAACGGAGAAAAAGGCATTGTGGTGGTCGATGATAGCAAGCTGGATGCAGAAGGTCAGGCAACGATTTATATTGCCCATGAGGACTACAAAGTAGATGTGCGCCGGAATTATGACCTTGACCTGCGCGGTCAATGGTTCGGTGAAGACATCATGAAAATAGTGGAATCGAATCTGACGGCGATTCGTGAGCATGGTTTGGATGCTGCTCAATATGGTAAGGTTCTTTGGCAATATGGTAAGGTTCTTTGGCAACGCCCGGAGGAAAGTTATGAATGTACCCATTGAAGAATGCTCGGAAATCATTGGTTATCGTCAGTATTGGCTGCTGAATGATATTGAGCATAAAGAAATTTTTAAGTACCTTTGGGATGATTGTGATACATTGGAGGAGTTCAAGGAGCTTTTGTATAGTGACCCGAATATCTGCAATACTAAGGCTGCCGGATGGTTTCTCCATTATGATAGCGAGGCTGCGGAGTGCTTCCTTTCTCAGTGGTTTGGTAGGCAGAAGCGCAGATTTTGTTTGGACAGTAAGCAGAAGTTTATTATCTTGGAAAACGCTGGCACCAAGAGCATGATACCCACGGCTATGCTTTCAATGCAGTCCTGTAATGAGCATAGGGAAGAAGACTATTATGTGGCCATCGTTGATGATGATGACTTCAATCCTCTGCTGTTCAGGTTCCATTCTCTTATTTGTAGTGAGGATTTTAAGGTTAATGGGCATCCAGTAAAGGGCAATTATGCTGTTTACTATGGTAATGGCTATTTGGCGCTTTGGCGGCAATCTGATACTGCACTGGAGGCTTTGCTGGAAAGTGGCATTTATGAGGATGAGTATGATATAGGCACCTCAATGGGAAGGTAAATTCAATAAGACTGTGAGGCAGGTTCCTTGTGAGCCTGTCTTTTTTTATGCTTTTTGGGCGTTCCCCTTCGGGTCGGGCTTTCGTGAATGGAGCCAGCAGAGCTGTCTCCACCCTTCGGGCTTCAATCCCTAACGTGGGGTTCGGGGTTCGTTGCCTGTGGCAGCGCAGGGCAGGCGGCAGACCCTGCGCTTTACGTTAGCAGCCGGACGGAGCCGGGGGAAGGTTACGTTATCGCCCATCCAGCCCGTAGGCCAGGGGCTGAATAGGCTCAGTTACTTTTGTTTACGCCTCGATGAGCAGGAGGCGTAAACATGGAGGCTTTCAGCTTTCCTTGCAGGAAAGCCAAAAGCAATTTAATCTATTCTTTTTTTTTGCCGGGGCAAAGCCTATCACACCCTCCTTCCACCCGCAAGGCCAAGCCGCTTCGCGGTGCTGCGCAGCCTTGCGGGTTCCCTCCGGGCGCGATACCTTCCGGCCATCAAAAAAAAAGAAAAACGCAGCAGGGGGTTCGGAAAGAACTCTCAAGCTAAAAAGGAGTGCTCACGATGAAAAATTACGACATGACCACAAAGACGGATGCAGAAATGCTTGCTAGGCTCTTAAACCTTCCTGAAAAGGCTCTGCAATCTCACACGTTGCAGGAGGTGATGACCTCCCCAATGGCCATCAAGGGCGTAGGCGAAAAAAGCACGGAAAAACTGATGATGCTTAATGAACTTTCCCGCCGTTGGAGCATGGAAACAAATCCCGTTGATACCATTCACGGCCCCGAAGATGTAGCGCATTACCTTTGGCCAAGATACAGGGACGAAATGAGAGAACATTTTGTGCTGGTGCTATTGAATACGAAAAATCACATCATAGCAACGCCAGTCGTATCCATTGGAAGCCTTTCCGCTTCCGTGGTACACCCTAGAGAAGTATTCAAGGAAGCTATTTTATATTCTGCGGCTTGTATGATTCTTGTGCATAATCACCCATCGGGCGACCCAACGCCGAGCCGTGAAGATAAAGCGGTGACGGAAAGACTGGTCAAGTGTGGAAAACTTATGGATATACCTGTTTTAGACCATGTGATTTTAGGCAGATACCACTTTTTCAGCTTCAAGGAAAAAGGGTTGATGAATAACTAAACAAACAAAATGGAAAGCCCCGCCGTCAAGGGACGGCGGGGGAAGAAAAGGAGAACTGACACCATGAAAAAAATGATTGTACTTACTTTCGAAATTGACCACGAAAATTTTAAGATTTCCCCGCAAATCAGAAACATCGACAAAGAAAATTCCCTGCATGAAAAATATAAATATATCGGGTGCGATTTGGTAGACTGCAAAGACTTTGATATTGATGGTAAAACCTTTACAGTATGGTTTGACGATGAGTTTTTATTAAAAGGGCGAGCCGTTCCCACCATGCTATTAAATGAGGACGGATATAAAACCATACTTTGCAACAACCTCCTTTTTACTGGCTTCACGGATGAAGGCGAGGAAAGAGGCTTGAAGCTGGACGAAGTGCATAAAATCATAGATTACATATACAATACACGGCAGGAACTCATGGACGAAGTTCACGCCATGATGAAGCAATAAGGAAAGCCACCAGCCACCGCGCCAAGCGCGGCAGCTGGTGGCCTTTTTCAAAATCGCCCCGCTTACGCGGGGAAATGTCGGCAAAATATTATTTTGCCTCTTGAATAATGTTATCATATATGATAACATTATTCATATAAGGAGGATTATATGGATTGGAAAATCGAGTATTATCAAAAGGAAAATGGTAAAATCCCTGTTTATGAATTTTTATGCACTTTAGAGCCAAAAATGAGAGCTAAAGTCTCTCATTATATTGACTTATTAGAAAAGGCAGGAACCAATCTGACTGAACCTTATGTTTCTCCCATCAAGGGGGATAGATATAAAGGTCTATGGGAATTAAGGGTTAAATTTGCATCCGATATTACAAGAGTATTTTACTTTACTTTTCAGGGCGATACCTTTGTTTTACTTCATGGATTCAAGAAGAAAACTAATAAAACGCCGGAAAGTGAATTAGAACGTGCATTGAAATATAAAAAAGACTTTGAAAGGAGAAATTCCGATGACTAAAGCTAGTGTTAGTAGTTCTGAAATTCGTAAACTTTTAATGCAGGACGAAGAATATAAAAATGAATATGAACGGTTAAAACCGCGCTATGAACTTATAGCACAGAT
>CADACU010000088.1 GCA_902786545.1 uncultured Anaerovibrio sp. | reverse complement strand
GCCATAGTCTTGGCTGCTGCATTAGCCGAAAGGGAGGACAGTGCCTCCTTGGCTTTATCCGTATCCAGGCCATACAGCGTACGCATTTCATCAATGCGGTCATCGCCGGTGTCGGACAGCTGCTTATACATATCCGTCATGGCATTATAGGCTGCCTGCTGAGTGCTGTCTATGTCCCCCAGATTGTTGCTGGCCACGGTCTGCACCTTGATTTCATTGCCGGATACTGTTCCGGTGGTACTAAGCATCCCGCTGGCTGCATAAGACTCATCGCCATTGCCAATGGTACCGGTAATACTATCGGCCTTCAGCACCGTCATTTCATCCCCTGGCAATGCATTGTCAATGGAAATCATGGAGCCTTCCACATCTGCTGTTCCAGAAACCACAATCTGTCCCTTGTCGCCTCCGGCATAGCCAGCCAGTACACCATCAGAAATCAACTTGCCTTTTATTAACATATCACTATTTTGACTTTCCGCACCGATAGTTCCATGATTATAGAACTTACCAGTGGTATCATCAGTAAAGTCCTTATCCAGTTTTTGGGACAGGTCATTTACCTGATAGCTGCCCCCCAACAGGGTGGCATCTTTGGCTACCTGTACATTTATTACATTGGCTTCCCCGGTATAGGTGAGAGTACCCTCATTTACATTCATCTTGATGTTTTCTTCACCGGAAATGTTGCCGGTGTATTTCATTTCCTCATTATTGAAGTTGAGATTGGTCACCAAATCAGGAATATACAGATAGTACTCATAGCCATCCTTGCCAATATTGTTATTATACTGAATGCGCAGGACATCCCGACTTTTACCATCACTGTCATAAGCCTCTTCACAGCTTTCCCGGTCAAAGCGTTTCCATTCCGAAACAATATCCCCTTGGATGCTTGCACCATCATTTACATTTATATTCTTCACCAAGGCATTTTTGCTGATGTAGATGGCAGCATCACTACCAGCCAGCTTTCCGGAAAGATTATAATTATCCACTAACGGTCCTACCAGTTCATCTTCCGCCACATTGCGGGTATTGGCATTCATATTGTAAGTCAGAGCATAATTTTGGGCTGAGTTTATGGCGCCAGGTTCTCTCCCACTGGCCCTGCTGTTCACCCAACGCTTATACCGGATATATGAACCACGATACTCGGACCCTGCTCCACCCCGGGCGGAACCGAAATCAAACCGCATTCCTACACCGCCATCGCCGTTAGCTGTAACCGTGCCGGCCTGCTCCACTGTCTGGTTTCGTCCATAGGAAATCATCACGCCGTTCCCCCGATAACCATCAGCATGAATCTCCGTATCCTTCGGTATTATCAGCGTGTTTTCCATACCATCCACCCGAATACCGGTACCGCCATTACCTTTGGTCATAATATCCGCAGCCTGGGTCACTGTATTACCATAGCCATAAACATGCAACCCAATTCCCAAATTAACATCACTGTAAGTATTGTTCAAATAGGCTGTCCCCGTCTGATTGCGGGCAAAGAATCCCTGATTATTGACAATGGTTCCCTTGTTACCATAGATAGAACGACCAAAATACGCCTTGCGATCAATGTCATATCCCAAATCCTGCAACGCAGCCAGCTCTACTTCCAAGAAAGCAGAATAGTTACTGTATGTGCGATGGCTCATCATACCAGATGTTTGAATATGGGAACCTTCAAATCGATCACCTTCCCAGCCATTTACCGGTAAGGCACTGCGACCGAAGAAGGTGGCTCCATCCAAGGCATCCACTACATTTTTGCCGGAAAAGTAGGCAAACCCTTCCCCTTCATCCGTTATTTTCTTATCAACAATGAAATAATCCTTCGGAGAAATACTAGGTTTATCCTTTTTCAGTTCCTCAAACTCATAGGATGTTAAAATCTGCATTCCGGACTGGGCCTTGTTGCCGTTCTGATCGTAAAGCTGCAAGTTCCAGGATTTTTCATCGGTAACCCCTGGCGTAAAATATGTGTTGTCGCCGCGGATCCGCCTTTTCGCAACTATTCCCAAAGCATGCCCCAACTCATGCCGCACTGTTCCGGCAAAATTGACAGCTTGCTCATTGGTAGGCAATACTGTATCCGTATCCACCCACCAACCGTATTCCGCCCCGGTGCGCTTGGCACCGGAATAATAACCTATCCTTAGCCGGCTATACGCATAACTTCCCTCTGGCAGCACGCCAGTTTTGGCCTTGTCATAAGTCAGCTCATCATAATCAGTCCCGTTTTGCAGCTGCTGGGAAACATAGTGTTCGGCATTTTTATAGCTTTTCCGAATTGGTTGGACTCCATCCGACTTCACACTCAATGAACTGGATGATGCATTCCTTTGCCAGTAGGTGGTAACGAAAATCTGCCATGGCTCCTTATTCTTCGCAGTAGGTCCCAACATATCCGTCCAATAGGTTGCACTGGTTGCAGCGCCGGTGATAAGCGCATCCGGCAAATCATAGACGGCTTTAGGAACCATCCATTGGCCATTATTTCCAATCCCCTGACTTTCCTTCAAAAAAATCAGCTCTGCAATATTCCGGCCATTATAGTCGATGTACTCTGTCGCCAGATATTCACTTTCATCTGCTGAAGCATATGGAGTGATTGACATCAATCCAATTAGGACCGCTGACACCAATGTACTATATTTGGCTCTGGTTCCTTTTTTATGCTTTTTCATACAATCACTCCTTGCATGCAATTATTTTAAAACTTCCAATAATATGTGATGGTTACCACATTCTTCTTAAGGTAACCGCCGCCATTATATCCTTATCATGAGCGCCCTTTTGCAAAGACAAATCTCCAGCCAAGGTCCAGCCCGGCTCAAATTCCGCCTCGCCGCCAATGGACATAACAAAATGGGTTCTGTCCTGCTGCCCCCGCATTTCATAGGTGTCAGCCTCATTACC
>CADACU010000087.1 GCA_902786545.1 uncultured Anaerovibrio sp. | reverse complement strand
TAATAGAATCCTCCCTATAGCTATAAAATAATAAAAGCCTTTTATCTATATATACAAAACAGGTTCAGCAAAATTGACACTCTTGGAAATTATTTTTTTTATTATATCATACTCATCGTTGCTGAGCAAAACTGGTATTTAGCTTAACTTAATGACATTGCTTTCGGCTCCCTTTCTTTTTCTAAGAAACCACTTAGTTAATGGCATTCATCCCAAACCGGCAACGGCTCACCCAACGTTTCCGTGCCAAATTTACCTTCCTGGCATTCAAAATGATCAAAGGCCTTCTGAACGTTGCCAAACCCGAGGTAAAGAAGAGGCAGGTTGCAACATACCATCACGATATTGGCAAAATCGCTGAGGTTCCAGAGGGCGCTGAGGTCGAAACCAGCAATGTTCGTAATCATACCGAAAGCCAGCACTGCCAGACTCACCAGCCTGACTGCCGAAATAAAGAACTTATTGTTGGAAATCTGCCTGGCACATATCTCCGAGAAGGACAGGAAGCCCAACAGACAGGTAAAAGCAAAGATACCAAAACAGATACTGATGACCAATGTAGCAAGTCCATAGCCAGCTCCACTCCCAAGCATTTGTGCGCAGGAAGCCAAGAATTTCTCCAGACGGCCCATTTCAAACCAGGCAGCGGATCCATCCTTCAGCCAGGCCTGTCCCATGATGAGGACAAAGCCAGTCAAGGTACATATAACCATGGTATCAAGGAATACGCCAATAGCCTGTACAATACCCTGGTCACACGGATGCTTAGCATAGGATACAGCGGCAGGCATGGAAAGTGTCCCCTGTCCCGCCTCATTGCTCATCAGGCCGCGCTTGATTCCCTGGGAAAGAGCTATACCCAGAGCACCACCGAAGACTGGTTCTGGACGGAAGGCCTCAGTTACCACCACATAGAAAAACCATGGCAAAAGCGTAAGGTTCATGGCAACCATTACCAGAACAGCAGCTACATAAACCACCGCCATGATTGGCACCAGCACATCGGTAATTCGGGTGATTCGCCGGAGTCCGCCAAAGACGGAAAAGGCTGTCAGTCCCATCAGCAACAGGAAGAATCCCCATATCAAAGCACTACCTTCGGCAATCTCTGCCCCAGTCAAATTTTGAGTGACTGACACCATGGCGGAGATGGTATTGAAGCCCTGAGCCGGAATGCAGAGCAGTGCATAGATGATATAAAGAAAGCTCAAGGCGCCGCCTATTATGGCTGCTCCTCCCAGAAGCTTTCTGCCATAGCAGGGAAGGCCACCAACATATTCGTCGCCCTGCTTTTCCTTATAGATTTGGGATAGTGTCGATTCTACGAAAGCCGTCGCCATGCCAAAAAACGCAGACACCCACATCCAGAACAAGGCACCGGGGCCGCCAGTGGAAACTGCGCCTGTCACACCCAAAATATTTCCCGGCCCCACCCTCATAGCCGTGGATAACAGGAAGGAAGCCATGGGGCTGATCCCTTGCTGCCCCTTGCGGCTTTTTATGAGAACATTGAGCCCACGCTTGAAATACTTGATTTGGACAAAGCGAAGCTTGCAGGTGAAGTATAAACCCGTTCCCACCAACAGGATAATCACCATCGGCAGTTCACCTATGATGGGAAGACCGGCATACCACGCAACGTTGGTGGGAAATCCCCACACCAAGTCTGCCAAATCCTGAAACATTGAACATATGTCGCTTATCAATTCATACATCCGCAAATTCCTCCCAAAACAACAATCTTGCCATATATTTTTTGCAACAAATCCATCTGCTCGATATCTGCCAACGCAATAATTGGCGTTGTATTCACAACCAACGAAAGCTATTTTTAGATGCCTTTCATAGCCATTCGTATTTCAATTCTTATCAGCCTGTATAGGCGTCCTCGGCTGTATTCGTGAAGTTCTGCTTCGCCAGCCACTCCGCTTCATCCTCATTCTCTGGAATATCAACACGCTCAATCTTGAAGATAACCGGTCTGGTTCCGTCATTGCAGCAGGCAATCATCATGCGGTCATCGTTCGTCCAGCCTTTCATGATGGATCCTCCCTGCAGGGCTGTGTAAACATACCTGCTGATTGCGTCCCAGGCTTCTCCGCAAAACTTGCCATTCATCAGATGATAGAAGTCATCCTGTGCCGGAGTACGCTTCAGCACAAAGGTATCTCCCACATTGAAGAAAGGACAAGGACCAGACTTAGGATCAGCCAGATACTGTTTCTGAAAATCCGTAAAACATTTTTTATCAATGACTGTAATCTTGCATTCGTGTTTCATTTCTTTCCCCCAAAACAACAATTTTGTTAGTTAATTATAACAAAACAGCCGCTAAAAAGCTAACGGCTGTTGAGAAAGATTTGTCGGTACTATGATACTCCATTTTCGTCGTATCGTATTACAGTACCATAAAAATGGACGATAAACCGGATGACGATTCGGCAAACCATAAAAACAACCCCTGGCTTTTTAAGAGTCAGGGGTTTATTACTGGTGATCCCGGGCAGATTTGAACTGCCGACCTACCGCTTAGGAGGCGGTTGCTCTATCCAGCTGAGCTACGGAACCATATGAACTGATATTAATGATATTGTTTTTTGTAAAAACTTTTTTACATACGCCGAACAATCCGTAAAGAGAGAAAATGCCGGTCATACACCGGCATTTTAATTTGCCTCTTATAAATTTTCAGCCATTCCGGGAGGCATGCTCCACTCTACCCGCACGTCAATGGCAACCCACATCCGTGTCAGGCAAAGCTGGAAGTTTTCCAGGCTTTCCAGGGGCTGCAGGGTAACTTCCTGAAAATCCCGGATGGTCGGTCCAACGGCAACCTTAAAGGTATGGGCCTCCTCCAGATATTTTTCAACATCTGCTTTCGGTCCCTCTACCCCTAAATGCACATCAGCACTTTTCGTTTCC
>CADACU010000086.1 GCA_902786545.1 uncultured Anaerovibrio sp. | reverse complement strand
GAATTACGGCCTTTTAGGAACCATCATCGAAAAAGTTACAGGCGAACGCTTTGACCAGTATCAAAAGAACCATATCTTAAAACAGCTGGATATAAAAGCGGATTATCTGCCCAGTAATTTCAGCAAGAAGGAATTTACGAAACTCGGTGCAGTTTATCAGAAAAAAGACGCATCTGGCATCTGGAATGAAAAAGGTCCATGGCGCGCTACGCATGATGGCTATCCACAGGGACAGCCGGCCAAAGATACCGTTGCCCTGCAGAACCCTTATGCCGAAAACTTCCAGGACACCTACAGCCTGAAGGATTATGTTCCCGGCACCAATGCTACGGTATTTTCCCCGGCAGGCGGTCTGCGAATTTCCTGTGAGGAACTTTCTCATGCGCTTTCCATGCTGCTTAACGATGGCACTTACAAAGGCAAACAAATTCTCTCCCCGGCTTCGGTTAAGACCATGCTGGGCCGCGAATGGATTTATGACGACAAAGCCAAGAACGGCAACACCTATGGCGGCACGATTCTCTCCTATGGTTTGGGCATTTACCAGATGGACGGCAAGAGCACAGCCCGCTTCTGCAAAGATACGGAAATCGACCTGGTAGGACACACCGGTGAAGCTTTCGGTCTGCTCTCCATGCTGGCCATTCGTCCGAACACCAAAGATGGCTATGTCTACATCATGAACGGCGAAGCTGTTGAAGAAGACGAAGATGCACGCAGCGCCGGTAAATTCAGCAACAACTACATTTGGGCAGAAACCCTTGGCGATGCTATTTGCCGTAATGTGTTTGTCCGCTGATAAAACGGAATACCTGCTTTAGTGACCTCCAAAAAGGTCACTAAAAAATCGAAAAACCGCTGAATTAACGGGGCATTGTGGAGCCCCGTCAATTCAGCGGTTTTTTCTATCCCAATTACATACAACAGGCCCGTACTCATTCACCGGTCGGCTTGACACTCCCCATGCCTAAAGGCAGGGGGAGTGTCAAATACGTTAGTGAGTTATCGTGGCTTACAGGCGATTCTGTGAGGCGATTTTATTGTGCAATTTTCAGGAAATGACTTGCCATTCCAACTGATATATATTACAATTATATTGAAACATGATTCAATGAAACGTAATTCAATATAAATACATTCAAGGAGCTTACTATGTGTAATTTTATTGGTCGTAAGCGTGAGCTTGACGCTATGAGTGACTTATACAACCGTCCCGGATTTCAGATGACTGTAATGTATGGTCGTAGACGTGTAGGCAAGTCAACCTTATTGCAGCGTTTTGTAGAGGGGAAGAAGGCGATTTATTATACTGCCATACGCAGTAGCAGTCAGCGCAATCTGGAGCTATTAGGCAATCGTGTGATAGAAGCATTAGCCCCGGAAATGAAGGGGTTATCATTCCAATCCTACGAGCAGCTTTTTTCCTTTGTCGGTCAGCGATGCTGTGATGAGAGAATTATCTTCATTATAGATGAATTTCCTTACATGGCAGAAGCGGATAAATCTCTTTTATCCGTTATTCAAAAGCACATAGATACAGAATGGCTGCAGGGGAATATGTACCTTTTCTTATGTGGTTCATCTGTAAGTTTCATGGAAGATGAGGTACTAAGTGAAAAAAGTCCGCTCTTTGGCCGCCGTACTTCACAAATTGCACTAAAGCCCTTCAATTACTTGGAGGCCGCAGAGTTTGTGCCAAATTATTCTGCGGTGGATAAGGCCATTGTTTATGGTGTCACAGGGGGGATAGCCAAATACTTATCTTTATTTGATGAAAACAAGTCACTTGATGAAAACCTGCAAAATTTATTCTTTAGTAATTTTGGCTATATGTATGAGGAACCAATCAATATTCTTACCCAGGAGTTTAGGAATATTTCTTCCTATAATGCTATTATTGAAGCGGTAGCGTCAGGTCGTACCAGACTTAATGAAATAGCTGATTTGACGAAGCTGGAAACATCTACAGTATCTCATGCTGCAGCTAATTTGGTTGAGACTGGTATTCTAAAAAAGGAGTATGCCATTACCGATGAAAGCAATAAAAAGAAAGTACGTTATGGGTTAGCTGACCATATGTTTAGGTTCTGGTATCAATTCGTAGCTCCTCATATGGATATTATTGACATGGGGCATGGAAATGTGCATTATGAAAATGTGGTTAAGCCAAGAATATCCCACTATATGGGAGAGGTTTTTGAGGATATGTGCCGCTTTTACACTATGAAATTAGGGGTAGAAGGCAAACTTCCTTGTCTTGTATCAAAAACAGGAAAATGGTGGGGAACTAACCCGCATAAAAAAGAAGAAACGGATATTGATGTAGTTGGTTTGGATATCGTAAATAAACAGGCGGTGCTGGGAGAATGCAAATTTAAGAATGAAATTTTTGATAAAAAAGTATTTGACCAGTTAAAAGAACGGCATGGATTGATTGACAATCGCTACCGGGTGGTTAAGTATTTATTGTTTTCCAAGAGTGGCTTTTCGGATTGGATTCTTGAACAGCAAGATAAGGAGGATATACTGCCTATCGAATTAGAAGGAATGTATGGTCGGGAATAGATTCTGTATTTGAGACTGGTGATTATGTGCTACAATATTCATGGCATAAGCCCTCCGTTTATGTTGTGATAGTTTAGGCACTTTCATTATACAAAACGGAGAGGGCTTATGCTATTTTATTTTAGGGCAGTTGAGGCTGTCCCAAATTCTGTGTAAACTCCCTGTAGCAATGTAAAACAGAGATAGTATATTTTCTCTTTCTATATCGAAGTATAGAAATCCTTTTTGTCTGCACGTCAAGATATTCTTGGCTGTGCAGACATTTTTTATTCCGGAATTCTCCCGTCAAAATAAATGGCAAGCTGGGCATGGATAAGGCTCCAGTCTTGGCGGCGTCCTGTCCATTTCCTTGTAATATCCATCATGGCCAGATAAAGCATCTTCAG
>CADACU010000085.1 GCA_902786545.1 uncultured Anaerovibrio sp. | reverse complement strand
ATCAATAATTCGACGTACTGCCTTCAGTTTATCCTCGTAAGAATATTTTATTCGCAAAAAATGCACCTCCATTACATTATTTTTGTCTAAAGAATGGGGTGCACCTCAAATTTGGCGGGTCGTTTTGGTTAAAAGCGTCAGCCTTATGACTGACGCTAATGTTTTTTGCTGACCTTTTCAAATATTTCATCTCTTAACGCTAAAGCAAAACCATCTGACCACCATACTTTGTCCGCGACTTTAGGTAAATTAGAACTATTAAAATTTGTTCAGTTAATTTTTTTAGCAGTTTCGTTAGACATCATAAATTCTGCGATAAATTGACCAGCTGCTGCTTGAAATTCGAAAGGAACAACTTCATTAAAAAATAGCTGCGACGAAAAATCGTTGCAGCTATTTTTTATTCTTAAAATGAAAAAAATCTCCTATCAAGATGTATGTTTTTTTCCTGTATTTTTCTGGTTGCAGTCAAATTGCAGACAAATACCCTCTTTTATGCAAAAAAGAAAAGACTTCCAAAACCTCTGGAAGCCTTGATTTTCAAGTGGTGCCGAAGGCCGGACTCGAACCGGCACGTATTTGCATACGGCAGATTTTGAGGCGTATTTATAATCCCCTCATATCGTTGCATAATTTTCTTAGAGCGTTGAAACCCAGTGCTTTCAACGCTCTATTCTATGTTATCCTTTTTTATTTTTTGTGCAGTTTTATAAATTTTGTCCGTGTGACAGTCATTTGACAGTCATATCATTTTCCACTTTCAACAATATATGCATATCTTTCATCCACCCAATTGCCCACTTTTTGAAGGTCTTTTTCCTCCATATGTGTATAAGTATCCAGTGTGATTTGAATGTTGCTGTGGCCCAGCTGGTTCTGAATATCCTTGAAATTAAACTCATGACTGGAGTTCATGCTGGTGGCAAAATCATGGCGCAGCATGTGGAATGTGGTCTTGATGCCATTTTCCCGGCATACCCTTGAATAGAGGCTGGAGAATACATCCGGGTTATAATACCGGCCATCATTGGTGGTAAAGAGCATTTCCGGGTGTTCCCAGGTCTTGGAGGCCAGCCGCATTATATTCTGCTTCTTTCTGTAGACCATCAGCTCCTTGATATAGGATATCGGCAGCGGCAGAGTCCTTATACCGCTTTCGCTCTTGGTCCGCCCCACATATACATTGCGCCGCCCCGTTTCCGGGTTTACATTACCAATGCCCATAGCCTTGTCAATAGTAACGGAGCCGCACACAATTCGTTCATTTTTATCCCGCTCAATATGAAAGCTGTCCCAGGTCAGGGCCAAAATTTCACTGCGCCGCATCCCGGTTACCATAACCGTTAAAATAATCATCTGCCAACCGTAAAAGCCCACATCTGCATCCAGCAGGGTCTGCCAGGTCTCCTTGGTTGGTTTGACAAACTTCTTTTTCGGTGGTTTTGGCGGCAACTCCAAATGATCAGCCGGAGACTCAATTAGTAAATGCTCTACCACTGCCCTGTCAAAGGCCTGCTTTATAACTGTACGGAAATACTGGCAGGTACGGTAGTGGTCCGTTCCTATTTTATGGTAAATGATGTATTGCAAATCGGAAGGTTGCACTTTCTCCAGCTTCATATAGCCAATGGCTTCAATGCATATATCTAAAATCCGCTGATATGATGCCTGGGTGTTTTCCCGGAGCTTGGGAATCTTATAGGTTTCGAACCATTTTATAAACCAATCCCTGACGGTAATTTTGTCTGCGTCAAAATGAATATTGTGGGCGTACAGCTCTTTTAATTCTTCCAGCTGCTGCAGGGCTTCCCGCTTGGTTTTAGAATAACGGGTTCGCCTTTTCCTTTTCCCGGTTGTAGGATCATACGCCAGTGTAATTTGGGTTAGCCATTCTCCCCGCCTAGCGTGATAATATACTGTTCCGTCAAAATTCCCCCTGCTTATTCGTCTTGCCATTTTTTTGTCCTCCTTTGACTAAATTATAAACCATTATTCCCAGTCGCGTACCATAAATTACTAGAAACGGGGGACATAAATACCCATACACCACATCTTTCATTCAGATGATATTTGTATGGGGATAACTTTGGAAATATTGTGTATAAGTACCGCTTTTTTGTTAATAATCTGTGGGTATCGTGTTAATAACTGCCTTGCAGAAGCCAGCCTGTGGTAAAGGCTGTGGTATAGCCTGTGGGTAGGCCTGCAGATAACCCTGTGGGTAATCCTGCGGACATATATTGACCACAGCATGGTGTAAAACACAGATATATCAAGGACTGTGGCTGTCTAATATAAGATAAGATAATACAAAACTATATAAGACTAGTAATAGTAGGGCGATTACAGTTTCTTTAACCGCGCCAGCTCGGTATAGTCCCGGACCAAATCATCAACCCGTTTCCGATAAATTTCCGGCAGCGCTTCATACAATACCATGGTTTCACTTTGCCGGTTCTTGTCCAGACCTACAAGATAATCAACGGTGGTGTTGTAAAAGATGGCCAATTTACCCAATGTTTCCAGTGAAGGCTTTGCTATCCCCCGCTCCCAATTATTCAGGTTAGACCTGGGAACATTCAGCTGATTGGCAGCTTCCGCCAGAGTAAGCCTCTTGACATCTACTCTTAGACTCTTTAACTTCTCACCAAAACTCATCATAACTTTTGTAAGCCTCCATAAATTTTGTCCTGCGACCAATATACCATAAAATACTAATAAATACACCAATTATGGCTTTATATCCGGGGGCTTGATATATATTTTGGAGGTATCATATGAAAGTATTTATAAATCCGGGCCACGCGGCCAATGGTGAGCCGGACCCCGGTGCAGTACACAATTTCTTTAATTTCCGGGAGTGTGATATAGCTCTTTCTATAGGAAATCTGGTAAAAAGATTCCTTCTAAGGGCGGGCTGCTATGTGGAATTGCTCCAGAGCCATAAACTTAATGGT
>CADACU010000084.1 GCA_902786545.1 uncultured Anaerovibrio sp. | reverse complement strand
ATATATATTAAGCCCCCGGATATAAAGCCATAATTGGTGTATTTATGGGGTCAAAAGAGAAGGAAGTTACATAAGTTTTGCTTTCTCCGGAGGCTTAACAGCCTATTTAGTTTTCTTTCTTTTGATTCTGTCCGGCGTATAGGCTTCCAGTTCGGCTCAAAATATAATACTTGGCCGCCCGGCTGCCCCCGGAAGATTCCCACCTGATAAAACCTTTTTGGGTGAGTTCTTCCCGCGCCCTTTTCACGCTGGCAATGGACATTTTTATGGCAAAAGCTATTTCTGGAACATTCAGGCATAAAGGGTAATGCCACCAGTTTTCGTTGGCCCGATACATCAGGTAGTGCCAAAAGGCCTGTGCATTGGTACTAATCCGGTCACTGTTATGGGCTATGTAAAACTGTTTTATTTCCATAATCCAGCCGTTGCCCCTCTTGGCGGCCATAATCAACCATAGAAAGCTGGAAATTCCGCTTCAATACTGCTTCCCTGCCGCTTCAAAAGCCACTCCTGGGCGGCCTGCAGCGGAATACGAATGGTATGGCCATACTTCAATTTGGGAAATTCGTCTATTTTCAACAGACGACGCACACAGTATTCCGTCAGCCCGGAGGCCTTCGTAAATTCTTTCACGCTAACAAACAGTGTTTCATTGCTATTCATTATAAAAAACTCCTTGTGATGATATTAAATTACAATACAGTTTCAAGATAACCGTACTTAAATTCAACACAACTATAACACACGAAACACCATATGTCCACAAAAATTATATTATTTTTAAAAACATCACTATACAAATCGTATTTAAATATGGTATAGTTATCTCGTACACAATGAGACGCAACGAAACAACACAAAAAGAAACAATGACGGGAGAAAATTCAGATGGAAACTTTTGGTGAGAAGATTAAACGGTTAAGAGTGGACAGCAAGGGATTATCTCTTGGTGAAGCTGCCAAACAGTTTGGCGTTCCAAAATCTACACTAAATAACTGGGAACGAGGGTCATCAAGACCACCTCTGGAAACACTCTGCCGGCTGGCTGATTTCTACAATACCAGTCTTGATTATCTGGCTGGTTATGAGCCGGATCCGGAGCTGGTAGAGCTGACCGCCGCCATCAGGGAACTGCCCCCGCAGCAGCGAGATAATATCAAGGCTTTGATTGATGGACTAAGAAAAAAATAGGCACTGGGCCTATTACTACGGTCTTATCTTATATAGTCTAGTATTATATTGGGGCAAGGGTAAACCGCTACTGGCAAGGCGTAGGGACTATCCACAGGCTCATAATGAGCCACTGGGTGAGCCACTACGCAGACCACTACATAGACCGGTACACGACCCACAACATATACCACAAATCAGAAATATTAACAGCTTATAAAGAGCTTATTCACAAGGAACAATGAGTTTTCCACAGTTTTTTCTGTGGTTATCCACAGTTGTTGTATTTATGGTTTGTGGATATTTTATAAGCGTATCGTATTGAATTATGGCACTTTTCAGTTAAAATTGGATTTGACAGAAGAACAGTTGATGGCGGAATTATTTTTTAAATGCGTATTCATTCCAGTATTTTACTAGATGATTTATGGACAGGAGGGTACATTACATGGCTAGCAAAAAAAAGATAAGACCACGCAGCGAAGGTTCCATTTACTACAATGAAAAGCGCAAAAAATGGGCTGCCCAAATAAGCATTGGAACAGACCCAAAGACCGGAAAAGCAATTCGCCCAATGAAATACTTTAATACTCAAAAAGAAGCCTTGACCTATATCAAGGAAATGAAAGACAAATACTCCCATAACATTCATTATGATGCGGAAAAAATAACAGTCGCGCAGTGGCTGAACAAATGGTTTGAAACCTATAAAATCCCAAAATTAAGGGAAAATACCCAGGTATCATACCGCAGGATTTTGGACATATGTATAAATGCCATTGGTAAAATGAAGCTGGAAAAAGTGACGGCTTCAGATCTTCAGTACATTATTTTTCATAAAATAGGGAGTGACCACTATCGCACTTGCCAGTATTTCCGTACTGTTATTAAACAGGCCTTTGAGCGGGCCAGAAGGGAACACCTGATTATCGAAAATCCCGCAGAATTTTTGGAATTACCGCCAAAGCCGGATAAAAGGCAGTTTATTAAACCTACCCTAGAAATTTGGCGCAAGCTGCTTGACCATGAACCTGGGTTCTATGGTTGGCAGATGGCCATTTATACCGTGTTTATTACCGGTATACGGCGGAGTGAACTCTTGGCCCTGACCTGGGACAGTTTTAAAATTGAGCGGGATAAAAACAATGTGATTACTGGCGGTACCGTGACAATTGACAAGGCTATGGGGATTGGCAATGTAAACCCTGACACGGGGCGGCGCAATATTTATATAGACCGTACTAAGAGCCGTACCAGTGTAAGAACACTTCACCTTCCTGCTGCCTACTGCCGGGAGCTGATAACTTTCAAGAAAAAGCAAAATGCTATCCAGCTGGCATCCAAAAGCTGGGAACACCCGGAAATGCTGTTTACCACCAATGATGGGCGGTATTATAATCCAAATGTTTTCTCCAGCCTTTTTACCAAAGTGTGCAAGGAACTTGCTTTAAACATTACCTTTCATATGCTGCGTCATGATATGGCCACCAGTATGAAAGCATCCCATCGACTGGACTTCAAGGACATTCAGGGACAGCTGGGACACAGCAATATCCAGATTACCCTTGATACCTACACCCACATTCAGGATGAGGATGTGGCGGAAGTAAGTAATTGGCTGGATGAACGCTTTAGTCAGCTGTAAAAAGTGTCTGCAGAATTGTCTGCACTTGGGGAAATACCAAACATAACCAAACAATATGACACGAAATATAATATGGCAGTCAAGTCCTTGAAAACACTGAATTTCACCACGATACACCATCGCACGGATTAAGAGAAAATGTGTTCTATCTAGACTCAAAATCTGCCGTATGCAAATACGTGCCGGTTCGAGTCCGGCCTTCGGCACCACTTGAAAA
>CADACU010000083.1 GCA_902786545.1 uncultured Anaerovibrio sp. | reverse complement strand
ACCATCATCTGGCTTTAAATCATGTGTGCATGATTTAATTATTGCATTGTTTAGTTTTCAAAGAACACCACACTCGTTCTTTTTGTCTATAACTTTGTTACTTCTCGACTTCCTCGGTCAGCGTACTAGGTTATGTACGCTTCGGTCGGGCGTCTCGTCGCGCCTCGTTCTAGGCAAAAATCACTTCGTGTCTCTACTGACTTTCAAGCTCTCGCTTCGTGAGTCAGCTTTTATATAATATCTCAAGAAAAAGCTTCTGTCAAGAAGTTTTTAAGATATTTTCTGTTGCCAGTTGAGACTGATATGTCTTTGTTGCCGACAACGATGTATATATTACTCGGATTTGCATTCATTGTCAACCACTTTTTAATAAAAAAGATGGAGGTCGGTGACAGTGTACCATCAGACCTCCATCTTATAGGTATTTTATCGTTTTATTCGTTTGCCGGATGACCGGATAGAATCCGTTGGGCACACCAGCGTACAGAGATGACACCCTACACACTTTTTCGCATTAAAAATCGGTCGCCGTATTTCATCCAAATGGATAGCCTGATGCCCTCCATCGGAACATGATATTTCGCATCGACCACAACCAATACATTTTTTCCGGTCAAATTTGGGTAATACCACTGTATCCCGCTCCAAGACATCAGTAGTAACACTAACCGAATCAAGCCCAAGCCCGATTACCTCCTTTACAGAAGCAAAGCCCTTTTCCTGTAAATAGTAATTCAGTCCACTCTTCAAATCATCAATTATTCGATAGCCGTATTGCATAACAGCAGTACTCACCTGAACAGTGCTTGCTCCCATCAGCATAAACTCCAAAGCATCCTGCCATGTTTCTATACCACCGATACCACTGATGTGCATATCCGTTAAATTCGGATTTTGACCCATTTCCGCTATAAATCGCAAGGCAATCGGTTTTACCGCATTGCCACTGTACCCCCCTACAGCAGACCTTCCCTTAACATCCGGACTCGACACAAAAGTATGTATATTAACCCCCATAATACTCTTTATGGTATTTATGGCGGAAACACCATTGGCCCCCCCCCGCTTAGCCGCCTCGGCTGCCGGACTCATATAAGCCACATTCGGTGTAAGCTTGGCCATAAGTGGAATGCTTACGCCCCGCCTGGCCGCAGCCGTATACCTCTCCACCAGCTCCGGATTTTGTCCAACATCGGCCCCCAATCCTTCTTCCGTCATATTGGGGCACGAAAAATTTAACTCAATTGCATCCGCACCATTTTCCTGGCACAGGTGCGCCAGCTCTTCCCACTCCTTCTCATTTCGGCCCATAATGGATGCCACAATGACTTTATCAGGATATTCCTCTTTTAAATTGCGAAATGTCTCCATTATTTCAGGAATACAATGATCCGATAGCTGTTCCACATTTTTAAAGCCCATAATTGTGCCGTTGACATCACGAACAGCCGAAAATCGTGGCGATGCCTCATGAATATCGAACGAACAAATTGTTTTAAACACCACGCCAGCCCAGCCTGCCTCAAAGGCCCGGGCACACATATCATAAGTACTGGATACCACTGATGATGCCAGCAAAAACGGATTTTCCAATTTCACTCCGCACAAATCCGTCTGCAAGGCCATTTCATCCTTCGGCATAGGAATATCCAGATTAGGCCGTATTTCCTGAGCCATACATGACACAATTTCCTTTATCGGCACCTGCCCTGACTTAATGCATGCTTTTTCGCACGGCGCCGGACAATCCACGCAAAACCCTGTATTAGGCAGATTAGCAGCAGCAAATATCTCATTATCAAACCATAGGCTTCTTAACTGTTTCCCCGGCTTAATGCCTCTTGGACACACCTCATCACAGGGAGCATTTCCACAAAGGACACAGTTTTGCATCACCTTTCGTTTTAATCTTCCCCCCAAATACATCTCCATACCCCCTAGCTGAAAACTTTAACTATCAGCAAATACCTATAATGGAGAAATTCTATGGAAATGCCAAAAATCCTGTTAGGAAATAAAAAAACCGATTAACCGCTCCCCTGCTATCTATTACTTAGACATTTTTGACAAATTCTTCAGCAAAGGTACGACAACTGGCCAGTCCATCCTCATCCGGCACATTATTTATCATTAACCCATCGCCATAGACTTTGGCTTCAGCTGCTTTTGTTCGCCGGGTCCATTCTTCCATCCATTCACCATTTCCCCAGCCATATGAGCCAAATAAACCTACAGGAATACCGGACAGATGGCCTTCTGCTTCAGCAAAAAACGGTTCAAACTCAGCTTCCTCCAATACCTCACAGCCCATAGCCGGACAACCAAAGAGAAACCCTTCATAATCACTCATCTTATCTGCACTGAACCCATCTACAGAAAACAGCTCCACTTCAGCTCCCGCAGATATTGCTCCCTCTACCATGGCCTCAGCCATAGCCTTAGTGTTTCCGGTACCTGACCAATATACAACAGCAATCTTCATTATTCTTCCATCCTTTCAAACAAATAATTTTATGCAGCTTTTATGGCATCCTGCAGACTTTCCCCAGCCAGCAGCCGCCCCCACATCTTATTTATGCACTCATTATAACATTGAAACAACCGCTTAACAGCTGATTCATTGGCATACACCTTCCAATATCCGCAAAAGAGAAAATCCTGTCCCTTGCGTTCAATAAACCCCTTAACATCCTGCGGCGGATATCCTAAAAACAAACCGATTTCATGGGGAAAGCCATCGCAATCCCTCATTCTTTTCAGAAGAAAATCCAGCATCGGGCTGAGACCATTATTCACCGGATAGCCATATTCCTTCAAAATTCGTATTGCCTGCGGGCGACGGAGAACACCGCTAAGCATTTGCGGTCGATAAAACAGCATAAGTATATGCTCACGCTGCCGCATCAGCTGCAGGTATTTAATCCCCTGATTTTTAAACAGGATCTGATGCCGCTGAAAAAAATTAGCCAAAGAGGCTCTGTCACTGTATTTTAGTGCTATCATACTGCCCGCTTTTATTCCTTTTAAGGTAGGTCCGCAGTGATAAACCAGCTGCCGTTCATAATAATTGCTTTTCATAATATACCTCATTATTGATAATTATTTTCATTTACTTTATATATAATACCATATTGAAAATAATTATCAATATATTTTAGCTTTTTTATAACGCCATTTTTCAAATTTTTCTGCTTTAGAAGCTTCGCGTCGCAACGAGGCGGTCAGTGTCAGCTACTCAGCTTCGACTATTGTCTTGCTTTGTAGGACACTTTCGCATGGGACGTATTAACAAAGCATTGTTGCTGCTTTGATACGTCCGCACTGGGAGATATGATCGGCAGCTGTTGTAGTTTGTTTTCCCCCACCTAAAAAGGGGGGACATCTTAAAGCTCGTTATAAAAAAAGAGCTGAGAAAAATGCCACAGCATTTATCTCAGCTCTTAAATATTAAATTTATCGCAAAAATCCTCCGATAATCTGTTCCTCCGCCTCAGCCTCTGACAAGCCCAATGACATTAGCTTAATCAACTGATCACCGGCTATTTTCCCAATAGCCGCTTCGTGTATAAGGGCTGCATCCACATTTCTGGCATCCAGTTTCGGTACTGCCACCACATGGGCATTATCCATAATAATGGCATCACATTCTGCATGACCATTGCACACGGTATTACCCACAATGGCTGCCTCAAAAATCTGCTCTGAACTATCCTTAGCTACCGATCGGGAAATTACATCTGTACTGGAGCCTTCCCCATTCAGCTCCACCTCATACACACTGGTAGCCTTTTGCTCTCCGTGGGTCATCAGCCGCTCGTGAACAATCATAGTGGCACCCTCCGCCAGTTCAGCTTTAGTAGTACGGTAGGTATTATCAACGCCCTTTATCTGCACCATTTCCATATCAACATAGCTGTTTTCCTTCTG
>CADACU010000082.1 GCA_902786545.1 uncultured Anaerovibrio sp. | reverse complement strand
GTGGTTATTTCGATAACAATATTGATAAATGTATATTCTGCAGTTATGGCTAAAACATGGAAGATTTCCCCGCAATGGGGATAGCGCAGAAAGGATGATACGCTATGGCCATGGTGGTTAAGAACAATATGTCGGCAATCAATACCTTAAATGTTCTGGGACGGAACAGTAAGGAACTAGCCAAACAGCTCCAACAGGTGTCCTCTGGCATGAAAATAAATAGTGCGGCAGATGATGCTTCAGCCTATGCCATTAGTGAACGAATGCGGGTGCAGGTACGGAGTCTCAATGCGACCCTAACCAATACACAAAATGGTTCCAGCATGATGAAGGTAGCCGAAGGAGCGGTGTCTTCTACGGTGGATGCCCTTAGAACCTTTAAAGCTAAGGCCATTGATGCAGCTAATGATACTAATACTGACAGTGATCGGGCCATTATTCAAAAAGAGCTGGACCAGCTTATGAACCAGATTGATGATAATGCTCTGGTTACTTTTAATGGAAAGTATTTGGTCAATGGTGCTATGGGGGGCAATGTGGTAGCGGATCAGCAGGATTCCATTGTTTCATTTATGACTTATTTGGATGCATGCACTTCCGGCACGCCTCAGGAGCTTTTGGATGGGGCTATAAAATTTGGTTCCTCTGGAATGTTTGAGGATGAGGCATCCCTTATAAATAGCTTCGTTGAGGCTATGAGAAATAGTAATGGAGACCTTTTGGAAGTTTGTGGTATCAATCTGAATAATGATGATACGGGATCCATTACCGGTCTTGATGCTGGCGGTGAGCGGGCCAAAACAGCAGAGTCCGTTGTACCGGAAGAAAAGGCATTTTATGGTGGCAACACCAAGGGCAGTTCGTTTATCAGGGGACTTACGGTGAATTGGCCTGATGATATTAGTGACGACATGCAAAAGGCTATTGCCGGTGCCCTGGACAGCCAGTGGCTCTCTAACTGCATGTGGCTGGTGGATGAGTCCTTTGCCATCAATTTCTGGGAAAAGGGCACTTCTGTGAAATCTATGGATGTAAAATTTGAAGATGATCCATCTTCCGACAGCTTGGCTTATGTAAGAAACTATTATCATGATGGCGTTACTACCAAGCTGGAACTCACCGTTAATATGCACTACTATAAAAACCTTGATCTCACTGATAAAAATGGTGCGGTAAAGGATGACCCGAATCAGCTTTACTTGGACCGTACTTTGGCCCATGAAATGACTCATGCCATTATGGCTGCCAATATTAAAAATTTTAATGAATTGCCTAAATATGTTAAGGAAGGTATGGCAGAGCTGATACATGGTATAGATGATTACCGCAAGGGTAAAATCCAGTCCTTGGCCAACGACCCGGATACTTTGAAGGATGTACTGGAGAATTCAGGGGCTCCTACGGATGACAGTGCCTATGCAGCGGGCTATATGGTTCTACGCTACATGGCCAAGCAGGCGGCAAGCTCTGAGCCGGAAAAGAGTGCTTACTTCCAGATAGGTACTAAAGCATCTCAGACAATAAGTGTTGGGTTAGGTGATATGCGCTGTGAGGCTTTGGGCCTTACAAAAGCTGACGGAACTGCTGTCAGCGTAGCTACCCAGCAAAAGGCCACTTCGGCCATAACGGTTATTGACCGGGCCATCAGCCGGGCCTTGAAACAGCAGACCATTATTGGCTCTATTGAGAGCCGGCTGGAGTTTACGGCGGCCAATATTACAACCGCCCATGAAAATGTTACTGCATCAGAAAGTGTTATTCGCGATGCCGACATGGCCAAGAGCTTTACGGCATATACCAGAGCCAATGTGCTAATGCAGACAGCCCAGTCTATGCTGGGTCAGGCTAATCAAAATAGCAGTAATGTTTTACAACTGTTGCGCTAAATTTCAATCATGGTCCTAACCATCAGTGGTTAGGGCCTTTTTGTATGTTTTACAGGCTAATGCAATAATACGATTTAAAACAGAAGGTATTACATTTTTTTATAAAATTTATATATTTTTTTAGGATATGGCGAAATAATGCGTTAAATCCACCGTTGGAGAATGATTGGACTTCAGACTGCTGTTGTGTTTTTAGACGATTATTTGTAATGGTCAAATACATATGATAAGATGGTCAATAGTAAATATTTGTGTATATGTTTGTAGGTATGGAGGGAATAGTATGTTTTGTACTAATTGTGGACAACAATTGCCGGATGGATCAAGATTTTGCACTAGTTGTGGAGCACAACTGGGTTCAGCAGCGCCAAATGCCGGGCCAATAAATAGTGAACCTATGTACAATGGTACTTTTTCATTGAAGCAGGAGGAAGGTAAAAATAGGTGCTGCGTGTCTGAGTTGGGGTCGGTAAAGGTATATGAATACAAAAAGGATTTGTCAACCAATCCGCTCTCGGCTATGTTTGCGTATTATGCATCTGAAATGAACATACGCAAGCGTCAGGTCTGGATTGAATTAAAGGACGATGCCTATAGATTGCAGGCTGGTGCTATGCAGATGATGGTAGGCAATATTTCGGTAAAATCAGATGTAAAGGATGCCGGCGATTTTCTCGGAAAAATGGTGAAGAGTGTTGTAAATAACGAATCAGCTGTAAAACCACTGTATTCAGGCAATGGTACACTGATTCTTGAGCCAACATATAAGCATATTATTTTGGTCAATCCTAACGATTGGGATGGTGGAATCGTTGTGGAAGATGGTATGTATCTTGCAAGCTCCGGCAATATAAATATTGATATGCAGTCCAGAGCTAATTTCTCCTCGGCAATTTTAGGCGGTGAGGGATTGTTCAATACCAAGCTGGTTGGGGATGGAGTGGCTGTATTGGAGTCTTCTGTACCATATGATGAACTGCTGGAGATTACCCTTGAGGACAGTGTAGCAAGAATTGATGGTCCATATGCTGTTGCCTGGTCCGGTAGTTTGCAGTTTACTGTAGAAAAAGTTAATAAGTCCTTTATTAGCAGTATGGCAACTGGTGAAGGCGTAGTTAATGTGTATCGGGGAACAGGCAAAATTCTCGTAGCACCTATTGATGATTTGGGTGAACAAAAAGCTATTGACAATACATCATCTTCCAATGCAAATCCAAGTTCAAAAGCAGCTTCAAAGGCCGGATCCGCATTGAAATTGATTAACAATTTCCTGGATGACTGAATTATTATGTGAATGGAGAGCTGGAAATGAGTAAATATACAGAGTATGCCCAGACTTTGCGGGATGATACCACCTTACATTATAATTGCGCTCAGTCGGTGCTGATTCCCTTTGCGGAGGAAATGGGGCTGAGCAAGGAGCAGGCCTTTAATCTGGGCTATAATTTTGGCGGTGGTATGAAACGGGCTTCCGTGTGCGGGGCTGTTACAGCCGGACTAATGGTACTTGGTATGCACGGGGT
>CADACU010000081.1:2414-6124 GCA_902786545.1 uncultured Anaerovibrio sp. | reverse complement strand
CTTCAGCCGGGAAATAATGTGGCCATACAATGCCATCGGAATAGCTTCGGCAACGAGTTCCAGACAACCGTTCACCCGATACCGCACCCGTCCGGTCACCGGCCCCGGCTCAATGTGAATATCACTGGCATCCTGCAGCAAGGCAGCTTCAATCAGGCCATTTACCAGCCGAACCACCGGAGCGGTATCTATCGGACCAGGTTCCAGCCGGGGCCGTGGTGCTGAACCAGTACTGCGTCTAGCAGCCAGCAACAATTCGGATAAATTATTATTTATATTATGTGCCATAGCCAAAATCCTTAAGTTTATTTTGTGAAATGTTTATTTATGTTAATAATTTTATCATATCACAAAATATTTTCAACATATTTAAGAATTTTTCATAATAATTTTTGCCAAATAAAAACCTTCCCTAAAAAGAGAAGGTTTTGCTTTCCAACTTTATTTATTTCCGGGCTTTCTTTTTCATATAACCAACCACGCACACACCTATGGCTAACACCGCCGGAATAGCCAGCTGCGTCGCCGGTCCAAGGGCATCGCCAATAAGCCGCCCCACACTGGCATCATGTACCAGCATACTGCCGCCGGTCCAGCCTAAAATAGCTGAACCCAAATAGATCAGTATCGGCCAGTTATCCAACAGCTTGCCGATGAGCTGACTGCTGCCCACTACTATTGGAACACTGATAATAAGACCAATAACCACCAGCAAAAAACTACCGTGAGCTGCTCCGGCTACGGCCAGCACATTATCTATCCCCATGGCCGCATCGGCCACGATGATGGTCTTGACTGCTCCGACGAAATTATCCGCTTCCTCTACATGACCTTCCTTGGCCGGTGCCAACAGTTTGATAGCTATAGGCAACAACAGCAGTCCACCCAAAGCCTGCAAATATGGAATCGACAGCAGATATACCGCCAACAAAGTCATAATAATCCGAATGACCACCGCTCCGCCGGTTCCCACCAGCACCGCTTTCTTTTTCATTTCATCCGGCAGCCGATGGGCAGCCATGGCAATAACCACTGCGTTATCCCCTGCCAACACCAAATCCAGTATCACGATTGAAAATAAAGCGGTCCAAAACTCAACAGTAAATAATTCCACTAAAAATTCTCCTCCAACGCAACCACCATACCACACATCATCCATAAGAGCATAGAGGACGGCAGGTTGTACAACACATCATCCGTCAGGCCATTCAAGGCAACCGAAATCAAGGCCAGCCCCAGCCCTACCATCAAACCGCCGGAAAAATCATCCGGCATTTCTTTTTTGGAAAACAGGGCCGTAATTATTGTGCCAAACAGAAAAATCGTAAAGCCCATGCCCCCCATTATACCGATTTCCGCCACATAGTTCAGATAAATATTGTGAGCGTGCACCAAAGTAACACTGCCATCCACAATGTAGGTATCATAAATCGGATAAACCAGTGAATAGGCGCCACCACCGATGCCCAGTACCGGGTGGTCCATTATCATCTGCAGGGTGCTTTCCCACATGGCAATGCGCATTTCCGAGGAAGTATCCCCCACGCTAAACATGGTGGTCATTCGCTCCAGCAGCACCGGATTTAAAACCAAGATTCCGACCGCCACCACCAGCACAGCCATCAATATCCGCCGGTCCTTCACTGCCCCGTAGCCAGCCATAATAACTGCAATGGTCAGGCAAGCCCCCCGGGCATAGGTCATGGCCAGACAGGCCATACAGCAGATTATACCAATCGCCAGCCAAATTCTGGTACGACGATCCTGCAGTCGGGAAAACAGCCCCAACAGTACACAGGCTACCACATCCAGATAAGCCGCCAAAATATTTGGATTTTCCAAAGTGGAAAACACCCTTTTCCGCAGCTCCGGAAAAGCTTCGCCATCCACCCACCGCATTTCGCTGGTATCAATCCCGAAGAAAAACTGGAAAAATCCGTACAGGATAACAATTGCAGCAGCAGTCCCCAAAGCGTATGCTATATCCCGCATATGCCGCGGTGTATTAACATTTTGGGACACCAATACATAGGTGAAGAAATATATCAGCAGCATCACAAACCAGATGGACAAACTATACATCCGGTCCGGTGACACAAATATGGATGCCCCTCCGCAAACCATAAATATGGCAATAGCCCAGTTATAAGGTGTACCATTCAGCTGAAACTCCGGATCCTTCCACCACTTAATTAAAAATGCCGCCATGCCGACACCTAGGCACGCCACGGCCACCGTTGGTGCCAAAGCAATGAAAAATGCCTCCAAAACAATCGCTATATGTAAACTGTCCTTTACCACCGTTGATGTTGCTATCCGTTTAAAGACTCCCACGAAATTCACCCCAAAAACAACCAAACATAAACATAAAACCTATTTAATATGTTTATTATACTAAGAAATGCGCCTTGTTGCCAGTCCCCATAACGGGCCAAAGCATCGGGACAATCATTGAATTGCTTTATTTATGTTCATTCATAAGAATATGGCGGAGATAACCAATAAGATACAGCGAACCGGCACATATCAGTACAGTGTCAGCCTGCGGTCCATCTGCCGCCTTGCTCGCCTCAGCCGCCAGCTCCATCCCCCGTTTCAGGGCTTTTCCGGCATCGCCTATAGCCTCCTTGGTCTCTACCGGGGCGTATTCCAACAGCTCTACCGGATCAGCCGCCCGCTCTGATGATGGTGTGGTGAAAATCACCCGATCATCAGGCCGCAAAAGCAGCTTCAGCATTCCTTCAAAATCCTTGTCCCGAAGAATCCCCAGCACAAAAATCCGTTTTTGGTCAGGATAATAATAATCAAGACTCTCCCGCAGCACAGTGATACCAGCCGGATTATGGGCCCCATCAATAACCAGTTCATAGCCCTTTTGCGGGATAATCTCAAACCGGCCCGGCCACCGAACGGACAGCATGGCTTTCTTTATGGCCTGGCGGGTAATACGCAAATCATCTATAGCCAGCAGCATGGCAGTGGCCACGGCAATACTGCTGTTAAATATCTGATACAGTCCCCGCTGACCCAGACGATAATCCATATCCGCCATCTGCTCACACCGGGCGGTAAATTCCACCAGCTGAGTTTTGGCACCATCACCTTCTGTTTCACACCGACCATAAGGCAGGGCTGACAGTGCTTCTATCTGCAAATCAATCATAGAAGGACTCATATTTCCCACCCCGGTATTGCCCAGATTAGGTGGTATGCTGAGCTGGCCCAGAGGCTGCACTGCCTTTGCCCCAAATTCCTGCCCCGCCACATAAATAGCCGCTTTATGCTCGATGGCAGTCTGCCGAATAATTTCCAGCGCCTGTCCTGCGGCACCGGTGATTACCGGCACTCCATCCTTGATAATCCCCGCCTTGTGGTGGGCAATCCCCTCCAGGGTGCCACCGCATTTATCAGCATGCTCAAAGGACACATTAGTAATAACCGATACTGCCGGAGTAATCACATTGGTGGAATCCAACAATCCCCCCAACCCGACTTCAATAACAGCATACTCCACCTGTTCCTTCATAAAGATGTAAAAAGCCGCCGCCGTCAGCACCTCAAATTGGGTAGGGTGTTCATCTCCCTCGCCCACCATAAAATCACATAAATCCCGTACCACGGTAAGGGCCGCCGCCAGCTTCTCCCGGCTGATGTTATCCCCATTGATAACCACCCGTTCCGTATAGGACTCCAGATGAGGCGAGGTAAAC
>CADACU010000081.1:0-2366 GCA_902786545.1 uncultured Anaerovibrio sp. | reverse complement strand
TTTTTGGGGATTGCCCATCAGGTCCAGCAGCTTCTTAATCCGGTCCAGTCCCAAACTCATACCAAAGACATTGAGCTCCTCAAGATATTCCATTGACTCTGAATAATTCATAATATCCCCCACAAAGCAGAGGGACCGCTCACGCCGCCCCTCCACACACAACTCTATTACAATTTGGCCAAATCAGCCAGACGGGCCTTTACGGCATCCATCTTCTCCTGATAACCGGCCAGCTTTTCCTTCTCTCCGGCTACCACATCAGCCGGAGCCTTGGCCAAAAAGCCCTCGTTGGACAGCTTCTTGTCCAGACGGGAAATTTCCTTCTCCAGCTTCGCCATTTCACCCTTGAGGCGGGCCGTTTCCTTCTCCACATCAATCAGGTCCTTTAATGGCAGGAAAATTTCCACACCATTTACCACCCCGGCCATAGCATTCTCCGGCTTATCAGCTCCGGCTGGCATATGGGTTACCGGCTCAGCTGAAGCCAAAGCGGTCAGATATCCCTCATTGGCGGCAAATACCGGCCGCAGGGACTCATCAGTAAAATTCAGCACAACCTCACTCTTCTTGCTAGGTGCGGCATTAACCTCCAGTCGCAGAGCCCGGATGGTCTTGATAGCTTCCATGATGGTGGTCATGCTGCTTTCACTGGCTTCATCAATAAGCTCAGCAATGGACTTCTCCTCAGCCGGCCACTGGGAAACCATAATGCTCTTGCCCTCATGTGGAATATGCTGCCAGATTTCCTCGGTAATAAATGGCATAAACGGATGCAGCAGACGCAAAGTGCGTTCCAGAACATAGCCCAAAACATACTGGGCAGTCTGCCGTGGCTTTACATTTTCCTTATCGTACAGGCGGGCCTTGGCCAACTCGATGTACCAGTCGCAAAGCTCGCTCCAGATAAACTCATAAATCAGTCGGCCGGCCTCACCCAGCTCATATTTCTCCAAATTCTCGGTAACACCCTGAGCCGTCTTGGCAAAGCGGGACAAAATCCACTTATCGGCTGTGGTATAGTCCTCCTTGGCTGGAACGAAGCTCTTGTCAAAGCCCTCCAAATTCATCAGCATGAAACGGGAGGCATTCCACAGCTTGTTGGCAAAGTTTCTGGCAGACTCTACCCGTTCGTTGTAGAACCGCATATCATTGCCCGGGGTATTGCCGGTAATCAGCATAAAGCGCAGGGAGTCAGCCCCGTATTCCTCAATCATCTCCAATGGGTCAATACCATTGCCCAAGGACTTGGACATCTTGCGGCCCTGGCTGTCCCGCACCAAACCGTGAATATATACGGTCTTAAACGGAATATCCTTGCCGAATTCCAGCCCCATCATTACCATACGGGCAACCCAGAAGAAAATAATATCATAGCCGGTAACCAAAACTGAAGTTGGATAGAACTGCTTCAACTCCGGGGTTTCCTCCGGCCACCCCATGGTTTCAAACGGCCACAAACCGGAGCTGAACCAGGTATCCAATACATCCTCATCCTGCCGAACATTTTTGCTGCCGCACTTCGGACACTGACAAACATCCTCCCGGGCTACTGTAGTTTCGCCACAATCAGCGCAATACCAGGCCGGAATCCGATGTCCCCACCACAGCTGGCGGGAAATACACCAGTCACGGATGTTATCAAGCCACTGAGTATAAATCTTGGTAAACCGCTCCGGGACAAACTTGATACGGCCATCCCGTACGGCATCAGCCGCTGGCTTGGCCAAAGAGTCCATCTTGACAAACCACTGGGTGGAAATCAACGGCTCAATGGTGGAATGGCAACGGGAGCAATGACCTACGGCATGTTCATGGTCCTCAACGGATACCAGAGCACCAATTTCCTTCAGCTCCTTTACCAGAGCCTTACGGCACTCATACCGGTCCATCCCCTCGTACTTTCCGGCGCCTTCCATCATCTTACCGGTATTGGACAGAACCTTTACCTGCTCCAGATTGTGCCGCAGACCCATTTCATAGTCGTTCGGATCATGGGCTGGAGTAACCTTTACGGCACCGGTACCGAAGGAAGAATCAACATATTCATCAGCAAAGAGCGGAATTACCCGATTAACCACTGGCAGAATAACATTCTTGCCTACCAGCTCCTTATAACGCTCATCATCCGGATGTACAGCTACACCGGTATCACCAAACATAGTCTCCGGCCGGGTGGTAGCTACCTCAACGAACTTGTCCGGCTCCCCTTCTACCTGATAACGGATATGCCAGAGGTGCCCCTGCTCGGTTTCATGCTCAACCTCAATATCGGAAATAGCGGTATTACAATCCGGGCACCAGTTGGTAATACGGGTCCCCTGATAAATAAGGCCTTTTTCATACAGACTTACGAATACTTCACGAAC
>CADACU010000080.1 GCA_902786545.1 uncultured Anaerovibrio sp. | reverse complement strand
CTGCGTCAGCAGCGCAGTGAAAAGTGGTGCTGTGGGGGGACTGCACTAAGAGGTGGGGGCGGTGGCTGGAATGAGTGAAGGGAACCGTAACGGAAAGACAGCTACCGCTAACTGGCCCCATAGCAGTCGATATATATCTTCTGGTGAAAGGGGATGGACCAGGGCGGGTATATGGACATGCTCTTTCATCCAGCCGTAGCCGGGGAGTCGCGCAGACGGGGAAGGGACCGGCTGGACGGTATGGGAAGCAAGGGCCCGCCCCCGGCTCACTTTCAGTCAAAAGCACCCAGAAAGTGAAAAAGCCCCGATCTGAAGCTGGAGCCACGGCGGGGCCGTGGCGGGAAGCCGGGAGCAGGGGCTGGGTGTGGGTGGTGACCTTGTTTTTGAAACACATAATCACATTTTCAAACGAATTTCGCACGAATTTCAAACGCATTTTAAACCGTTTAAACCGCGTATTTACTGCTTTTTTGATTATAAACACGGTAATTTCAAACGTATTTCAAACGAAAATAATCGGGAAAATCTGCTCAAATATGTCGTTTTAGTGAAAAGCTCAGGCCGCAGGACCAGGCAGACATGTTGTTCAGTGTTTGAAGCCAGGGCTAGATGTGGGTGGTATCCTTGTCATTATTTCCAAATGAAGTTGATTTATTTTTATTATTTGATATAATGTAACTAACAGAGTTGCCAGGTGCTGATAACACTTGGGACCAGGCCAGGCGTTGAGCTTGGCTTTTTTACTTGTTAGGGGAAATATATAATGGATTTGAAGAAACCATATTCTATAAATGAACAAATTAAAAAGCTGGAAGAACATGGGGTCGTTGTAGATGATGTGGAGCTTACCAGAAATGTCTTGCAGCAAATAAGCTATTATAGGTTATCAGGCTATATGCTGCAGCATCGGATTAATCCACACAGTGGCAAGCTTACCCCGGGGATAAAATTTACAGACATATATAAAATTTATCAATTTGATGAGGAGCTACGCTGTTTGCTCAGATATTTTATAGAAAAAGCTGAATTCTACTATAAGAACCTCATTGGAAATGAATTTGCAATTGGTCGGACAGGAAGGGTAGGTATACGCCGTGCACTGCACCATAACGCCGGACGAATTCCTCACTGAAGTGCTTCGCATCGTGGCCATAGTTGAACCGGCCGATGTAGATAGGCGTATTCAGGTGGGGGTAGAGGTGTTTTGCCATTTGATGGCTGCTGAAATAGGCGAAAAACAGGCTGCCGTATTTCGTGCTTAACGCCTTGTCTCCAGGGAGAGCTTGGTCTGCCGGGTTCGCCTTTTGACGTTGCCTGAACCATGGGTCGACACCAGTGAACAGGCTGAATTCATCCGAGCTGCAAAAGGCCATGAGAGGGGCCTGGTTCCAATGGAGGGTATCGAAGCCTTCCTTAGGTAACACCGTTCCATCCAGGAAAAAATGGGGGAAGGCGACCATGCGTCCGCCTGCAACCGGAAACAAACTTATGACACGTTCTTCCGAAAGCCCCATTAGCCATGCCCGTGCCGTTTTCCGATCATCGGCCGCCTCGGACAACAACCACTTTTCCACCTCATCCTGGGTGTTACGCAGGCCGTCCTCCACCGCCAGACGTGCGAAGCGCTGGGCGAAAACCTTTTGTGATGGTTCCGGAACGGCAAGTGTGAGCCCGGCACTGAAGGCAATTACCTTATGGAAAAGCCCCCGGGCCAGAGGGCATATCATCATCAGGACGGCAGCACGGCCACCGCTGGACAGACCACTGATGGTCACATTTTCCGGATCGCCGCCAAAGGACTCGATGTTTCGTTGTATCCAGTGCAAGGCGGTGATGATGTCCAGCAAAGCATAGTTGCCACTGTTCTCCTCAGCATCCCCGGTGTGAAGTGATGGCAAGGGATTGAATCCCAGGGCTCCTTTTCGGAATTCGATGCCCACATGAACCGCCTGCACCATTTCGCAAAACTTGTTGCCAAGCCATTCCTCGGTATTGCCGATCTGGAAGCCCCCGCCGTGGAGGTAAACCATGACCGGAAGCTTCTTCTTGGCGGAATTGGGGCGACATATATTGAGGGTCAGCTTGCCCTCTACCCCCAAGGCCTTGCCGCCAATGAATTGCAGATTCTTTTCGCCGGGCTTGGTGCAGTTCAGTAACCGTTGAATAGGCGGGGCAGGCTGGGCTTTTTCCAGCGGTTCTCCCCCTTGGCTACGGCCCCGTAGGGAATGTCAAACCACTGTATTACGCCATGAAAACGCTCCAGGGCACCCCGTACTTTGCCGTTTTCCACTGATACAATGAGTGGAAAACGGGGCGGGGTATGACTCCTTCCCAGAAGTTTCATAATCAGATTGCGGCGTTCCATAAAGGAGGCCTTGAACTCCGCTTCCTCCTGATTGGAAATTGCGTCTTCGGAAAAATCCCCGGTTTCGGGATCCAAAAAGTATTTGAGATCATCCCCGGCTTGCAGGGCAATCTCCAAATAACTGTCCATAGACATGCCAATCAAATACCCGTAATCCTGGAGAATTCTGAAAATATCACCGACATTATGGTACTCCTTCAGGGCAGCCAAGGCTTCCGCACCCTCGTAGAGGTTTTTGGCCAAGTGGTCAAAGAAATATATCTCCCGTTTTTCCTTTTTTCCATGCGTATTCCGTCCTTCCGGGAAAACTATGCTGAATCCTGTGTATATCACGGTCCTATTATAATTTTACAAGTATTGACTAAATTATAGCTTTTCCCCAATAGAATGTCATTAGATATTGCTTAAATGACATTTAGGTAAACTAAAAATAATTGAATATTATCTATTTTTTGTTGTTATGCCAATGTATTTGCTATATAATGAAGTATATCGAAATCTTGCTAACATCATGCTAATATTTGTTTAATATTTTTGCTCTAAACTTTTAGGAGGGGAACACAATGCGTCATATCAAAAGCCTGAAAAGTAAGTTTTTACTTATTATTGTACCGTTGTTTATTGTTAGTTTTACCATACTAACCACAATCAGTTATCAAGTAACTTACAGCCTGTTAACCAAGAATGCCCATACCATTGCAGAGGGAATTGGTGAAAGATATGCTGCTATAATAAAAGGAAATGTGGATGGCCAGGTGATGCGTCTGTCCGAACTTGGGGCCAGTGAATCGTTTTTGCTGGGTGATAAGGAGGCAAGAATGCGGGGGATGACAGCCTTGATAGGCCGGGAACCGTCCTTTACCCGTATTTGTTTTGTTGCGCCAAACGGCAAAGCTTTTTTCCAGGATGGGCGGGAAGCTGACCGTAGCAAAACTGAGTATTACCAGAAGGTTACTGCCTCCAAGCAGCCATATATAACGGCACCGTCTTTTTCAAAATCCATGCAGAAACCCATGACGCATATTGCAGTTCCGGTTATGGATGGGAATACTTTTGTTGGTTTACTGTGTGCAACGGTGACTTTGGATAAAGTTTCCGGTTTTACGGAAGGTGTACAGTTTTTTGATAGTGGCTATGCTTTTATTGCCGATCAGGAAGGATTAGTTATAGGTTTTGCCAAAAAACCGGATTATGTGGCAAAATTTAATGTTCTTGATCAATCTGCCAATGCCGACAGCAAGCTTGGCGAGAAGTTTTATCGCAGGTTTGGTGAAATAGTTTCATCTGGTACAACAGATTCCTTTAGTTATGATGGTGAAGACGGAATTCGGATGTTTGGTGTGGTTACTCCTATAAAATTAGACGGTCGTAACTGGTTTATTACGGTAACTGCGCCTTCGGCCGAAATAAAGGCTGACGCCAATCGGCTGTTTTTCATTATGCTGGCTTTGGCAATTGCTTTTACTGCACTGGCAATTGCGATTATATATATTTTTGTTAAACGTATTACGGGAACTATTGCCGATGTTCGGGATGATTGCAACACATTGGCCAGTGGTGATTTTCGCAGTCATGCCTCCCAAGGACCTCGTAGTGAAGATGAAATTGGCCAGCTGGAACAGGGATTTGATAAGATGCGTGGGGCACTGCAAAAGCTTGTGGCCGGCATACAAAGTGGTGCCAGTCAAGTAGCAGCTGCCAGCCAGGAACTGACAGCCAGTGCCCACCAATCTGCCATTGCATCTTCATCGGTTTCCCAATCAGTGGTTTCCATCGCCGGTGGTATTGAAAATCAAACCAAGCAAACCAAGGAAATGACTCAATTCGCAGAAAATGTTTCCGACCGTGCCGGTGAAATATCCGTAACATCGAATGTACTGCTGGATGAAGCCCGTGCCACCAGTCAGAAGGCATCGGCAGGACGCGGCGCGATAGCTGCTGCTGTTAACGAAATGCAAAAAATTGGGGAGGGTTCCAAAGACATACGGGTATCTGTCAGTGCTTTGGATGAAAGCTCCAAGAAAATAAGTAATATAGTTGAGGTTATAAGTAGCATTGCCGGTCAGACCAACCTTTTGGCATTGAATGCTGCTATTGAAGCTGCCAGAGCAGGTGAAGCAGGCCGTGGATTTGCGGTGGTAGCCGACGAAGTCCGTAAGCTGGCTGAAGGCTCGGAGAATTCTTCCCAGGAGATCAGCAATTTAATTAAAAAGAATCTTGAGGATATGGCGTTGGCGGTTCAGGCCTGTGAAAACGAAGCCAGCCGTATTGAAGTTGGAATGGAAGCTATTCGGTCAGCTGATGGGTTCTTTGAGCAAATTGCCACATCAGTTATGGAACTGGCAGGTAAGATAGAAGAAATTTCCAAAGCAATCAAGGAAATGGAATCTGGCAGCCAGCAAATGGCTACATCGATTACGACAGTAAATGAAATAGGCCATGAAAATTCAGCGGAGGTTGAGTCTGTGTCAGCGGCTGCGGAAGAACAGTCTGCTTCCATGGAAGAAATAGCTACTGCCAGCAAAAGCCTGGCCAAGCTGGCAGCAGAATTGCAGGCTGCGGTGGCCGATTTCAAAATATAACCTGGTGAAAGTTGTCCCATTCCTTTATAGGTGGAATAACAAACTGTAACAGGCGTTGAGAATGATATGCACCCCATTCTTTAGACAAAAATAATGTAATGGAGGTGCATATCAATTGGCGGGGTATGCATCGGGCACTAAAAGAGGAGTGGCGTGTTATTAAAAATGCACATGCTCCTATTGTAAGTCAGGAACTGTTTGATAAGGTACAGGATATTTTCCAATACGACCCTCCAAATTGAACTAACTATAATTCAGGGACTCAAACATTTTTTAATAATGTATGAGCCCTTTTATAATGCAATATCGTTTATCGAAAATCATATGAAACTACTCTAAGAACCCCCACCCGCCATCCGGATGACGGGGCAGCACATAATGCCGGAAATACACGCCGCCCCACCATCCGGCATACAACCCGGCCCATATAAAAAAAGAAAACGGGTCCAACACGAGCCTTCTGGATCAATCCAGACCCTCAAATTTTGTTGGGAATCCGTTTTCAAAAATGAATATATAGCAGGAAAAATATTATGTCAATAAAAAAGAACCTTCTTTTTCTGGGCGGCGAACTCCGTCTACCGGTTCCGGTCCCGGCGCTCCTGGAGCCCCAGTCGCAGATGAAACATCCGGAAGCCCTGGGGTCTTGGTTCCGAGCAAAGAAGGTTCTATTTAGTGAGCAGATTATATCAAAGCCATAAAGGAAAATCAATTAAAAGTATTGCAATCACTCAAAAGATCGTACCCATATTTTTTGAAGCTATAATAACCTCTAAATTCTTCTGAAAGCCTATAATAAAAATCCTTCCTATAAGGATTTTTATTCTTCTTGGTTTGGTAAATATCTGGAGTGATTTTCAACCATTCAATTTTATCAAGGTATTCTTTCTCTTTTTGTTTACGCCATTTTTCTTCTTCCTTAAGCCGTTTTCGTTTTTCATTTTTTAGTGGTAATTCTCTCAAAAATTTGGGAATACCACGGATGAAATCTATAAATAATCCAATTAAAGTACCAACAATTAAAATCCAAAGTAATGCGGTTAACATATTTATCACCCCTTATATGGTTATATTCTGCCACAAGTGAAAATCTGCTTCCCTTTCTTACTTTCATTATATCCGTCCATACTGTATTTTCAATACTCCAAAGGGCAAAAAAATGCCATTGTCTTGTGCTATTTTTTGGGATTTTTATCCACATATTGACACGTTATCCACAATTGTGTATAATAAGCATAACAAAATATAGTGCTATTGCGGAATGGCGTTATATATGATATTCTCCCCGGCCGGGCGTGAATATATATGTCATTCCGCGAAGAGTCCGCGGTATGGCACCGCGGGCTTTTTGTTTGCGGAAATCCCCATCTTATCTTATTTCATTTTATCTTATGACAAGGAGGAACTACCTATGATCACCAAAATTAAGGAAACCACTTCCATCAAGCTACAGGTTGTAGCAGATGTGAAGAACGGCAAGGAAACTTATGCCACTGTTACTTTCAGCGGTATCAACAAGTCCCTTTCCGATGATGACATCAACGAGCTGGGCAACGGTATTGCCGAGTTGCAGGAACGCCCGCTCAGCAACCTGACCCGTTTGGACAGTGCCCAGCTGCTTAACGGCTAATCTAGTAAAGGAGGAAATCTATCATGG
>CADACU010000079.1 GCA_902786545.1 uncultured Anaerovibrio sp. | reverse complement strand
GCCATTGTTCAAATTTTTCTTCTTTAGAAGAAAAATCTTCCAATTAGCGTTTCAACGAGCTGGGAGATATGCTCGCCAGCTGTTGTAGTTTGTTTTCCCACACCTAAAGAGGTGGGGGACATCCTAAAGCTCGTTATAAAGGTTTTAACTAATACAAAAACGGAACCAAGAGAATCATTTATAATCCTCTCAGCTCCGTTTTCAACTGATGCTAACTAAGAATCCACACTCGTAATTTCCAGCTGTGCATTCCTAATTCATAATAAAATTAGCAGGTATGGCACTCATCATAAATACCGGCTTCCTTCAGCTTCTTAACCACAGTTTCGCCCATGGTAGCCACCGTCTCGGCTACAGGAATTCCTACCGCATTCAAAGCCTTAATCTTATCCGCTGCCGTACCCTTGCCGCCAGCGATGATAGCGCCTGCATGACCCATGCGTTTGCCCGGAGGCGCCTGCACACCGGAAATGAACGCAATAACCGGCTTTTTCATATTTTCCTTGATCCACTGGGCAGCTTCTTCCTCAGCTGTGCCGCCGATTTCACCAATCATCATAATTGCCTTGGTTTCATCATCTTCATTAAAGAGTTTCAATGCATCGATAAAGTCAGTCCCCTTGATTGGGTCTCCGCCAATACCGATGGCAGTAGTCTGGCCGATACCGGCATTGGACAGCTGGAAGGTTGCCTCATAAGTCAAGGTTCCGGAACGGGAAATAACCCCTACATGACCCTTCTTATGGATATAGCCGGGAATAATACCCAGCTTTGCCTCATCAACCGTCAAAATACCAGGACAGTTTGGACCAATCAGGCGGGTTTTCTTCCCTTCCATATAACGACGAACCTTGATCATATCCTGTACCGGAACATGCTCAGTGATGCACACTACTAAATCCAACCCAGCTTCAACGCCCTCCATAATGGAATCAGCGGCAAACCGTGCCGGAACGAAAATAACTGAAGCAGTTGCGCCAGTAGCCTTTACGGCATCCTCTACAGTATCAAATACAGGAACGCCCTCAACAGTCTGGCCAGCCTTGCCTGGTGTAACACCAGCCACAATCTTTGTACCATAATCCAGCATCTGCTTGGTATGGAAGGCTGCTGTCTTACCAGTTATACCCTGAACAATTACCTTTGTATCTTTATTTAATAAAACACCCATTTCAGCAGACCTCCTTAGTTCTTCTTAGCTTCTTCGACCCGTTTTACAATATCCTGAGCGCCGCCCTCCATCGTAGGAGCCATAAATACATTCTTAACAGGATGCTCTGTCAAAATCTGACGACCACGCTCAACATTGGTACCTTCCAGTCGAACCACTACAGGAACCGGGATACCATCCTGACCGGTCTTCTCAGCAATAATCTGAGCTGCCTTCTGGATGCCTTCGGCAATAACATCACACTTGTTGATGCCGCCAAAAATATTTACAAAAATGCCCTTTGCCTGACCACCATCAAGCATAATCTCAAAAGCAGTGGCGATTTTTTCCGGAGTAGAGCTGCCGCCTACATCCAGGAAGTTTGCCGGCTCACCGCCGTAATACTTCAAAATATCTACTGTAGCCATAGCCAAGCCAGCACCATTAACCATACATGCCACATCGCCACCCAGGTTAACATAGTTCAGGCCCTCATTGGATGCCCACAGCTCCTTAGGGTCTTCCTCAGTTTCATCCCGCAGCTCCACGATATCCGGATGACGGAACAGACCGCTGTCATCAAAATTCAGCTTAGCATCAAGGCAAATCACATCATTCTCTGCCGTAACAACCAGCGGATTGATTTCTACCTGGCTGCAGTCCTTACCCATAAAGGCTGCATAAAGCTTAATCATAATTGCCGACGCCTTCTTGATGGCCTCTGGTTTAAAATTCATCTTGTAGGCCATACGGGTAGCCTGAAATGGTGCCAAACCAATAGCCGGGTCAATGTACTCCTTGATAATCTTTTCCGGAGCCTCAGCCGCTACCTTTTCAATCTCCATACCGCCTTCCTCGGAACCAATCATAACCACCTTGGCAGTAGACCGATCGTTTACGAAGCTGAGATAATATTCCTTTTCAATGTTGGAACCTTCCTCTATAAGGAGACGATTAACCTTTTTGCCATCAGGGCCAGTCTGGTGTGTTACCAAAACCTTGCCCAACAGCTCGGTAGCATACGCCTTTACCTCGTCCAGGTTCTTGGCAATCTTTACACCGCCGGCCTTTCCACGACCACCGGCATGAATTTGTGCCTTTACCACGGTTACCTTTGAGCCCAGCTCCTCAGCTGCCTTTACCGCTTCATCAACAGTAAACGCCGGTATTCCTCTAGGTACATTAACACCAAAGGACTTCAGGACCTGCTTGCTCTGATACTCATGAATGTTCATTTTATCTGTCCTCCCAATTATTTTTTACCCCGAAAAGTAAGAAAATACCTAACTATCGTTATATATTATACCGCTAATTTATATTTTTTCCCATATCTATTATAGAAAATTCTAAAATTATTTATCATTAACCAATTTAATTATAAATAACAATTATTTTTTTAATATTATTATAATTTTTTCCAAATTTTTTGAAAATAAAGAAGGATTTTTGGAGTTTATAGTGAATTATAAGCTGTGTAAAAGTTGTTCCGTGTTTTGCGAACAAAAATTCACAAAACAATTCAGGAACATCGAGGATTATATTATTTTATTTTTTGGAGGGGTATTTTTATGAAGAAAAAGGCTTTGCTCGCTGCAGTATGCGGTTTGGCATTAAGCATCTCCGCAACTGCATTGGCTGCTACCACAAGCTCTGTTGTTGGTATGTCCGGCTTGTCTCCACTGGCTGACAGACCAGAGGATAACTGGAAGCAGATGCTGCCAAAGAACACCTATAAGCTCGTTACTGCTCATCAGGTAGAGGGCCGTCAGGGTGTTGCTTCTGAGGGTGACTATTTCTGGGTTTCCGGTTCCAAGACTCTTGCCAAATATGACAGACATTGGAATCAGGTAAAGATTAACAAGACTCCATTCGATGGTTACAAGATTCCATCCAACCACATTGGTGATATCGATGTTTACCAGAATGAAATCTATGTAGGCGCTGAGAACTTCATGGATGGTGTTGGTAAAGACATCCAGATTGCTATTCATGATGGCGATAGCCTGAAGCTGAAGAGAACCTTCCCATTCGAGCCAACCTCTGGCCAGGAAGAGTGCTCCGGTATCGCAGTTAACCCAGATACCCAGACCGTGTGGATGTGCTCTTGGGTAGGCGAAGAGTCCGGCCGTTATCTGTATGAATATGATCTGAAGACCGGTAAGTATCTCCGCAAGGTACACATCCAGGCTCCACCTCAGTGGGTACAGGGTATGGCTTACTTTGAGGGTTCCTTCTATCTGACTGCTGATGATGGTACCGCTGATGAGAAAGAGCCAGATCATCTTTATCGTGTAGACATCAGCCCAGGTGCTTCCAACGCTCCTGTAGTTCTTGAGAGAACTTTCGATGATGTTACTTTCCAGGGCGAAATCGAGGGTCTGACCTTTGATAAGAAGAAGAGACAGTTCCTGCTCCACTACAACCGTGGTTCCCGTATCGTTCTCGGTATGGTTAAGGGCTTCTATCCTGGTTATGACAAACAAGGAAATCTCCGAAGTATTCGTATACGACATCACCAACTGATTTCCAGTCAAATGACAACAAAAAAGAGGGACGCTTCGGCGTCCCTCTATTTTTTTATTGTTCATTTATTAACAGTTCCAAGCAATCCTCTGTACTCATTGGCTTGGCATAATAATATCCCTGCACCACATTACAGCCAATTTCTTTCAAAAACTCCACCTGTGTCTCCGTCTCTACCCCTTCCACCACGGTATCAATTCCCAAATTATGCGCCATCTGAACCACGCTCTCCATTATAATGGACGCCCGGCTGGATCTCTCAAAATTTTGAATAAACTTCATATCCAGCTTTAATACATCTACAGCCAGATCCTTTAAAATATTCAAAGAAGAATATCCGCTGCCAAAATCATCCATCAATACCGTAAATCCGGCATTTTTGAGTTTTTTCAACACCTTGACCAGCTGGGCCGGATTATCCATATAGGCAGATTCCGTTATCTCTATCCGCAACATCCACGGCTCCAAGTCGTATTTTGCCAAAAGGGATTGCATATAGTCCACAAAGCTCTGGTCATACATATTTATCCGGGATACATTGACGGATATTGGCACCACCTCAAGTCCATTATCACGCTGCCGGCTCAAAAAGCGGCAGGCAGCCCCCCAGGCAAAGCGGTCCAGCCGAGTAACAAATCCATTTTTTTCAAAAACATGAATGAATTTACTTGGACTCATCAAGCCTTTTTGTGGGTGATGCCACCGAATAAGCGTCTCCGCCGAAACAATTTTGTTGGTATCGGTATTATAGATAGGCTGAAGATAAATGCAAAAATTATTGTTGTCCATGGCCCCTTCCATGTCCCGGACCAGCATTTGCTCCTCCATCAGACTGGTGCGAAGCTCTTCATCATAATAAGCATACCGTTTGTTGTAATTGCCCTTTACCGTGTTCATGGCCATGTGGGCCCGGTCCAGCATTTTATTTACCGACAGATAGACATTGTCCACCACAAATACTCCGGCATAAAACATAATACTCCGATATACAGCCAGGGAGCGCATCACTGCATCCAACCCCTGAATCACCAGCTCCATATCCAGCGTATCCTCCGGCACACACAGGGCAAACTGGTCCGCTGACAAACGGGCAGCCAGTCCCCTGCGGCCTGCCACTGTTTTAAAATAAGCCGCTGCAGTCTTTAGTATCATATCACCGGTTTCCATATTGAACATTTCGTTAATAACCTTAAAGCAACTTATGTCCAAATACACAATGCAGTACCGCACCGACCGGTTTTCCTGCACCATCTTGGAAGCCTTGGTCATAATTGTCTGGTGATTATACAATCCCGTCAGCTGGTCAATCTCAATGATATTCTGCATTTCGGAAATCTTATCCGCCTGGGCCTTCTGACGAACCTTCCGCCATTCATTTTCCAGTCGGGCCATAACATTTCTCACCCGGATTTTAACAATAATCGGGTTATATGGCTTGGTAATGTAATCAGCGGCGCCATTTTCCAACGCCTGCACCTCACTATTTACCACATCCTGCGAAGTAGTGACAATAACCGGAATATGACTGAACCGGGGATTTTTATGCAATACTCCCAGCACCTCCATACCGTTCATTACAGGCATCATCAAATCCAGCAGCATGATGTCCACATTGCGGCTTTCCAAAATTTCCAAGGCCTCCTCACCATTGGACGCCTCCAAAATCTCGTACTCATTCTGGAAAAACTGTGACAAAATGGCTCTGTTAATCTCCACATCATCTACGATGAGCATTACCGTTCGTTCAGTCATTGTCATCACCACATCTCTCTTGCAGCCGATTGGCTGTAACTCTTATCTGGACAGCTCCGCAACCCGTTTTTGGGCCTGCTCTACCCGATCATAATCATTGTAGGCCGCATACCGCAAAAATTTCTCATAAGCCTCCAGAAGCTTTGCATCATCCTTGGCAACCTCGTAACACTGGGCCAGATTGTAATATGCATCAGAAAACTCATTATTACACTCCAAGGCTTTTTGGTAAAGGGCGATAGCTGCATCATTGTTTCCCTGTAAAAATTCTATATACCCTTTGCCGTTATACACCTCCGGATGCCGATCATTAACAGCCAGACTCATGTCAAAATATTTATTGGCGGTAGCAAAATCCTTCTTATCGGCATACAGCACCCCTAGATTGTCCAAAGCGCCATAATCCGCCGGATCATATTTTACCACCTGCTCATAATCAGCAATGGCATGTTCTGTGTCATGACTCTGGGTATAGAGAAAAGCCCGGATGGACAAAAAAGTTTTGTTGGATGGCTCAAAGCCCAAGGCCGTGTTAATATCCCCCATAGCCTCGGCATGCTTTTTCTGTCGCATAAAAAGCATACACCGCTTGTAGAAATACATCACATCATTGTTTTTCAGGGAAATGGCCTTATTATAATCCTCCAGGGCATAATCGTCACCCTTCAGCATTTCATAGGTCATAGCCCTGCGATAGTAAAATACCGGATTGGCCGGCTCCAACTCAATAGCCTTGGTCAAATCCCGCATAGCATCAATAGTCTCGCCAGTGCTGCCATAGGCCAAAGCCCGCAGGCCATAGGCCTGGGCGTGATTTGGGGCCAACTCGATGACTTTGGTAAAATCCACGATTGCTTCTTCAAACCGCTGCTGGTTAAGATAAACGGTTCCCCGCTGACCGAACAGAGCTGCCTTGGTCGAATCCAGCTCAATGGCCTTATCCAGGCATGACAATGCTTTATCATATTCCCTGGCCCGCATATGCTCAACACTTTCCGTAAACAGCTGCTTCACTTTATCAGGATTTGCCGTATTATCTGCAAAGGCCACCGGGTGAGTCAACAACATACCGGCCACCAACAGCGCTCCCGTAGACTTTGTAAGCTTCTTCAAAATACCATAATTACTCATTGAAAACTTCTTCCTTTGTCATATTTGTGTACATAAGATACCATATTTATATTTCAACACATTTCTTTTTTTTCCTGCAACTGCTTTTATTTATCCACCATATACTTCTTATTATGAAAAAGACTCTCGTATCCGCTTTGACTACCGCTCTGGTAGTAGGCGCTGCATCCACTACTTTTGCAGCTGCTAATCCTTTCGCTGATG
>CADACU010000078.1 GCA_902786545.1 uncultured Anaerovibrio sp. | reverse complement strand
TTATGAGGGAGGTTATCACAAGATGGATAAGAAGAAACGACTTGTAGTGGCAGCAGTCGCATCATCGATGCTTTATACTGGAGGTATTGTTTGCCCGGACCTCTTATATGATTCCCAGTTTTTCAATCCAATCGGTGCCGTGGCTCAGGCCGAAGGGGAGGTTACCCAAGCTGCGGTTGAGCTTGACTTGGGTAAACCCTTACCACTTCGGGTGAATAATATTGTAGCTGGTATGCCAGAATATGTTAGTGAAGCAGACCAACGAATAAGACACTGGGCGGCATTGTCCATAGATGCCAATACTGACGGAAAATGGCGACCAATGGGAATCGCTTTGGAAGGCTACGGCGTGGATATCTCGGACAGAACTATCCAGGACCCCCAGGAAATTATTACATCACTGTATGTCCATCGATCTGATGGACTAATAGTCAGCTTTGCCGAATCCCAAGCCTCCTATAAGGGCGGTATGCGGGGACGCTTTGCCATAGTTGGAAATAATTATGATGCGGTCACCGGAGCTGAATTAAAATGGGAAGATGTTTTTGGCTCTCCCAATGTTGTCCTAAATGAAGTAGCTATGCTTTTAAAACGCAATTATCCGAAGGAATCCTTTGCTCAAAAAAGCGTACTGGAATTGAAGGAGCAGGTAAAAAAAGCCGTAGATGAAGGGACTGCTTCCTGGGTTATGGACCCTTGCGGAGCAACCTTTTATTTTAATATGTTCAGCCTGTCCAGTGATCCTTATGCACCAATTTATTCTGCTACGCTTAACTTCAGCGTAAATGGTTTTTGCTTTAAGGATAAATATCGTCATTCACCGAAGGAGTGGTGTATGGAAATTGAACCGAGGACCCAGATGCGCCTAACTCTTGATGATAGCGTTATAAATACCACGGAAATTCAGGCAGACACGAGTGGATTGCGGATAATATTAGGCGGTCCGGCCACAACGGCCCAGGATGGGATTATTAACAAGACTGAAAACGTATTTACGGATCATACGCCTATGCAGGGGGCTCGTCCTGTATTTGTAAAAATGGCGGATGGACGGAAATATTTCTATATCGATTGTCACTTAGCCCCGGACCCGGCAGTTTATCAAAAGGGTTATGATGAACAGACCATGGCTCAGCTGGAAAACCAACACGAGCTTCGGGTTTATGAATTGGTAAATGGCCAAATTAAACCGGTGGAGTGCGATAATGGATTTACAATGAAAAACGAGATAATCGGTGATGCGGTCATACCTACTGAATGGTTTGTTATGACTGATCCAAATGAGTTTAAATTGAACAAAACTGGCGTGCCATTACGTGAATCACATCGTATTTGCCGAGTTAATGAAAAGGGTCAGCCAGAGGTAATAGCTGTCATTCAATAGGAAGTCAGGCAGATGCCATCTGATTGCACAAAAGCAGTGAAACATTTTATGTATTAAAGTATTGCTGTGAGGGTTGTTACCTGAAAAGGTAAACGTAAATATATTAAAAGGAGATGTTTTTATGCAAACAAAAACTTTGGCCAAGCGCCTGGCATTAGGCGTTATGGCCGCCTTAGTATCCGTATCGCTTTTGGCAGGCTGTGGCGGAGGCAAGGATAAAGGTGCAGGTGCGCAAAATGACCCACCTAAAATTGAGATTCCAGCTCGAGAGCCAGTTTCTACAGCTCCAACTATGACCTTCAAGTTTGGTGAAACTGAGGCAAAGGTTTATGAGCTTACGGGTGTAGACCTGTCCAAGGTCATTCGTACTAACAAACTGGTTACCCTGGGAGATGAATTATTCTTCCATACTGATGGCCACTATAGTGAGGATAAACTCCAGCACATAAACAAGGTAACCATAAAAAAAGAGACCATCGCTGATTTGGTTGACTTGGGGCCTAGTGGAGATATTGCGGAACTGGCAACCAACGGTAAAATTGTAATTTGGCAGACTAATCGTAAGGCTACTGAAGGCAAAGATAAAATAGCAATTTATGACGGCAAGGCAGCCACTGTAGGTGGTAAGTGGTCTGGCTCGCCAATGGGTGATGCTGAATCCGGGGATTTTATGGTTTATTGGGGGCATGAACTGCGTCATTCCAAACTGGAAGACGGAAATTGGAAAGAATTGGGCAAGGTTTTCGCAGATGATAAGACGGCCTTCCCGGATTTCAAGGATACCAATATTTCTTTAAAGACGGTTTGTGTCAGCAAGGGTGATATTTTCATGCGTTACTTTGTGGAAAAAGAGGGCGGAAATATTCCTTATCTGATTGCCTTTAATAAGGATGGCAAGGAACTGTGCCGCTACGAGGGCATTGCAGATTTGCCACGAGGCTGGGCTGTAACGGAAAATTATGTGGTTCACACCGGTTCCAAGGGGGCTATTAGGGTATTTGATCGGAAAACCGGCAAAGTTTTGGGAGATGCCACCATTGATATGCGTCCGTTTGCTCTTTGGACAAAGACCGGCAACGATGTAATCGTGTATGATGATCGTTCCCATAAGATTTATCGAATTGATTTATGATTATTGAATAGGAATTTATATGCTTCAAATTTATACCGGTAAGGGAAAAGGAAAAACCACCGCAGCCATTGGCTTGGCCATCCGTAGCTTGGGAGCCGGCCACAAGGTGTTTTTTCTCCAATTTATGAAAAGCCTTGCCTACAGCGAGCAAAAGGTATTGAAATCCTTTACTCCAAAGTTAAAACTAATGACCACAGGAAAGCCTTTTTTTGTAGCCGAGGAAGGGATGCTATCTTCAGAGGAACAACAAAGATGGGGCAGCGATGTGGTGATATTTCCACCAGGAAAGCCACCGAAGGATTATGTGGAAATGATTGCCCGGGAATTTCAGACAGCAAGGTGCGAGATTTTGGCTATGCAGCCAGACTTGTTGGTGCTAGATGAAGTGAATATAGCATTGTTTTTCAATCTTATCAATCAAGCTGAGGTGGAGCAATTGCTGGCAGAACTGCCAAGGAAGACTGAGGTAGTATGCACTGGCCGTAACGCGCCGCAGTGGCTTTTGGAACAGGCCGACCTGGTTACGGAAATGCAGGAAATAAAGCATTATTATACAAAGGGGATAGAAGCCCGTAAAGGAATCGAAAACTAAAAAAGGAGGCTGTTTTAATGTTTTTTTATGGAACAAAGGTGTTTAAACGGTCGTTGTATGCATTTTTGGTAATGTTTCTGCTGTTATGTCAGACGGCTTTTGCCGCTGATTTCAGCAAGGTAGTTATCTTACATACCAACGACACCCACGGCTTTGACCGCAGTGACAATGAACATATTGGTATGCCGGTTATTGCCCAAATTAAAAAGGATTTTAAGAACAAAGGCTATGATGTGATTATGCTGGATGCCGGGGATATCATCCAGGGTAACGATTTGGCCAAATTTGACAAGGGTAAATCCATTATCAAATATATGAATGCCATAGGCTATGACGCTGCTACCTTTGGTAATCATGAATTTGACTATGGTCAGGAAGTACTGTTTCAGAGAATAAAGGAAGCAAAATTTCCATTTATTTCGGCTAATGTTATCAATACCGATACAGAGCAAACCCTCACCAAGCCATATGTTATTTTGGAAAAACCATATGGTAAAATCGGGATTATCGGCCTGACCACACCGGCGTCTAAAACCAGTGCCAGACCTAGCTATGTAGCCAATTTGAAATTTTTGGAAAAGGAAGCCCTTTATGCTTGTATCCAGATGTATGTTAATGAGCTGCAAAA
>CADACU010000077.1 GCA_902786545.1 uncultured Anaerovibrio sp. | reverse complement strand
GATGCGTTTTACGGCCGATTTCAAATCAAATAGGTAGAATAAACATACTAGCCGGGATTTAAACCCGGCTTTTTTATGCGTATAAGTGACAATTTATAAAAAAATAATGATGAAAAATATTTAGCCAGTTTTACCACTTTTAATTGGAGTTTTTGAAAAGGGGTGAAAAACACCAAAGCCTTGGTATTACTGAAAAAGGTAAAGTGGCAACTTGAAAAGTTTTACCACTGATTTTACCACTTTTGAGGGGAAAATTATGCCTATTTTATGCCAAAATATGGCTTTTTGTGATAGAATTATGTGGTAGTGAAATTTTTACGAAGCTTGTAAAATCAAGGTTTTAAAGGGGTTTTGTATAAATGGTTAAAATCTGTTTTATTTGCCACAGCAGTATACTAGTCGATATCCTAAAACCTTGTATGGCAAGGGCTTGGGGGAATTGAATATCCCAATTACCACTTTTTTACCACTCATATACACGCAAATATAATCTTTAATCATGCATAGCTGCTCTTATTGAGGGCAGTTTTTGTTTTGGCCGCTTACAAGAAGCCCAAACCACGACATAATGGTGGTGAGGAGGTCATGTTATGAAAGATTATAAAGCTATTGAACAGGCTAAGGCCACATACTTGGCAGGAATGAGAGTTCGTTTAGTCAAGATGGATGATATCCAAGCACCGCCGATTGGCACCGAGGGTACGGTAAAAGGCGTGGATGACATCGGTTCGGTTATGGTGGCATGGGATAACGGCTCAGGACTCAATGTTGTTCTGGGCGAGGATGAGATTGAGGTGGTGAAATAATGAGTGGTTGTGTAGAAATCGTAGCTAGATGTTCGTGCTGTGGTAAGAAAGAAACATATTCAATGTCTGAGGCTGAGTCAAGGGTTTATTTAGAGTATCTAAAATATGGAAGAGAATTAGGTTATATCCAAGATTTATTTCCAGATGTACCAGCTTGGATAAGAAGTGGTGGAATAGATCAATACAGCAATGGATTTTGCATTTGTCCCGATTGTTGTGGATAGCGAGGTGGTGAAATAATGAAGGGATGTCCAGTTTGTGGTATGGAATATGAAGATTATCCGGCACTGTCGAGGAAAGGTAATTGTACTAAGATCTGTCCGGATTGCGGCACCAGAGAAGCGGTGAAGGTATATACGCTTTATTCTCAAGAAGGTGATATCACCTTCATAATGGAGGATAAGAAGAATATAACCTCGGTAGTGGGCTTCTATTTCGGGGAGCCGGATGAAGAGGCAACAAGGATATTCCGAGGAAAGCTGACAGCGGAGTTTGAGTAAGTCTTTTAGAGAATCCCTTATAGATGGTTTAATGTTGTAGGTTTACAATACATTCATCGTTAAGCTGATTTAGGCGATAATCGTTATATTTGTATCAAAGTACCGCTCCTACGGGATACCTTAATAACTAGTTTGATACAAAGAAAATCCCCTCAAATGCCTGTTATTGGGCTTTGAGGGAATTTAGCTGTTTGGAGTAGAGGTCTTATAGGGGATAAGAAATATCTGATTTGAGTGATTGAATACGGAGTTAACGATAAAAAGGATATTTAGCCAGTGGTGTAGAAATTAAAAAAAACCAGTGTCAGGAGATAAGCTATATGATAACAGTAAACCTATATTACAAGGGAATAAACGGAGCGGCGAGAGCTTTTGCCAACGAGATGGAGTCAAGTGGTATGACGAGAAATTCACGGCGGCATTTGAGCAACTGCTAAATAAAGTAATAGAATTCCAATAAGTTGTTCTTATTGGAAATTATAAAAATACAGACCGCGAGATCATTGATTTTACTGGTTTCGCGGTCTGTTTTAGTTTGGCATTTTTACCTGAAAATCAAGTTCCTTGTGCCTGGATAATGGTTTCCAGCCTGCTTTGGTGAATTCCCATGAAATCTTGTTGGAGCTGCTCCAGGTTGAGCAGAAGCCTCAATAAATTATAGATTGACCGTCCTTTGGCATATCATAATTAGTTACATTACGTTCGGCAAGGTTGCCATTTAGTGTATGGCGGGTGAGTGCGGCATGGGCAACATTATCCAGATGCGTCAGATACAGTCTGGCGTTAGGCACAGTCTTGGCAACGCAGTGGACATCTTCGGCATCCATGATTAGTCGGCCATTTTCCACCGTCTCGGCGGCACAGCAGTTGAGTGCTACGACTTCCGGTTTCCAACGCTTCAAGGAGTCGGCTACTGCGGAATACCATATCGTATCACCGGCTAGATAAAAGTTTTTTTCCATTTCGCTTTCAAACATTATCCCCATTGCATCACCACAGGGATTTACTGTGCCATGGAGAGCTGGTACCTTGGTCAGCTTTGCTTGGCCAAACAGCATGCCTGCGTCGGAAAGTACGGTCACATCGTGGAAGCCGGATTTTTTGAAGACAGTGGCATCTGCTTCATTTTGGCAAATTACAGGCACATTCTTGTCCAAAGGTGCGCCCACAGTACCATCCATGGACATATCGATGTGGTCGGGATGGATATGCGTTACCAGATAATAATCAATTCCGGCGAGTATTTCTTCCATTGGCATGGGAAGGTCATAGAAGGGCATAGGCAAATGCTCCTTCATTTCATCCGGCACATGATAAGGCTTGCCGGGAACATCGACGAAGGAAAACTGGTGCTTGGGCATCAGCCACGGGTCAATCAGGAAAGTTTTGTCGGCATATTCAAGGCGGTTGGTGGCATTGCGGATTTGTGTCAATTTCATGGTCATGTCTCCTTTTTTGTAAACTATGAATTGCTTTATCTAATTTATGCTTCTAGTATAATGCTCATATTGAGGTACAACAAGCAAGGAAATTCTCTTTTGACGCAATAAAAAGGTTGCTGTAAAATAATAGGAGGGGGGATTTGATGAATCAGAAGCAAATGGAATATTTTCTCGAAGTATATAGGCAAGGCAATATTCAAAGTGCCGCAGATAAGCTCTATGTGTCGCGGCAAGGTGTCAGTAAGATGCTTAAGACTTTGGAGGAAGAACTAGGGCAGCTGCTCTTTATCCGTAATCCGCATGGCCTTGTTCCTACTGACTATGCCAATGCACTGTTACCGCATGTGCAGCGGCTGCTGGCAGAATATCGGAGCATTGCGAGCATGAGCACATTGGCGTCCCAATCCAAAAGCGTGGTGACTATATATGCGCTTGATCACATTATGGCTTACTTGGGGGCAGAGTTCCTTTTGAATTTTCACCATGCATACCCAGATATTATTCTCAGCACTGTGGATACGACAGATGATGCAGCCTTGAAGGGCGTGCTGGAAAAGCAATGCAACTTTGCCATTGTCACAGGAGAAGCTGACAAAAATCGTTTCGAAGCTGAACCACTGTTCTTTTCACGGTACTGCGCGCGGCTCCATCGCCAGCATCCGCTGGCCGGCAGAGAAAAAATTGATTATGCGGATCTGGAAGGCGCGCGCATCGTCAGCAAGGGGCGGGCCTATCAATGTTTCAGACATAATATTGATAAATATATACTATTGCCAGGATTAAATGTTGACATCGTAGCCGAAACTGCCGATGAAATGATTATCACCGACCTGATTCTTCGGCATCAGGCTATAAACCTTAGCTATGATTACTCTGCTGTACTGAATAATCACCCGGATATAATTTCAAAGCCATTAGGCACAGGCGATGATATTGGTCAAACCGTATATCTTGTCTTACTCAGGCTAGCCAAAACTTCCGTTCCTTCCTACTGAAATGGTTACCTGCAAATGGTAAAGATAAAGTTGTCTGGCCTGTGTGACAAATAATCAGTTGAGGATGATGAGAAATTCACTCAGGCGTTTGAACAACTGCTGGACAAAGTAATAGACTTCCAATAAAGACACCTTATCGGAAGGTATAAAAACACAAAATCCCCCGGAAATAGCATCACTGCTGCTTTCGGGGGATTTTGTGTTTTTAGGCTGGTTAGGGGAATTTGGAGGTGGGGTGAATAGGGAATACAGGAAAATGAGAAGATATTCATAGAAAGATTTAGCTCATGCCTCCACGTTGAGAGCGTAGCACTAATTAACAGAAAATAAAATGCCATAACCCCTTGTCCTATAAGCCTTAACGGCATATTTGAGACATATAAGAATAAGGAATAATGCTGTGCCAGAAAGACAGTATTTTAGTGATTTTCAGCAAGGCAGCATACTCAAAACGATAGTTGGGTATGTTGCCCTGCTGATTTTTTGCATTAGGGTAGAGTATGTGGTACTGCTATTGGCATAGTTGGGAATGTGGGGACGATGTTGCTCTGAAACTATAAACATATCTACTCTAGAACGGGCATGGTTACTGGGGCGGGATTGATATGTTTATGGCACCTAGCCTTTTTTATAAGTTGGGAATGTGGGAGTGCTAGAATGTGGAGATGATGTTAGAATGTAGAGTAGTGCATAATGGATAAGCTTGGATATGATGTGGAACTGACATATAATAAAAATGATGCATATTGATGCTGTGACAAATCGCAGTTTGTGGAGGTATATGGAATGAAAGATTTAGATAAACATACATGCCGCATAGCGCTGGTCCAGGCTGAACCGGTTCTGTTCAATAAACAGGAAAGTCTGAAAAAGGCCTTGGGTTATATTGAAGAGGCGGCAAGAAACAAAGCGGAATTGATAGTGTTCCCTGAACTGTTTATCCCAGGTTATCCTGTTGGGATGAACTTCGGGTTCAGTGTCGGCAAAAGGACTGAACCCGGAAGGGAGGACTGGAAGAGATACTATGATGCCTCAGTCGTGGCCGGCGGAGAGGAGTTCATTCAGCTTGCGAGTGAAGCGAAAAAGCGCGGCGCGTATATAAGTATCGGATTCTCGGAAAGAGATGCGGTCGGAGGGACTTTGTACAACAGCAATGCCATCTTCGAACCGGACGGAACATATAAAGTGCATCGCAAGCTAAAACCCACAGGGTCAGAAAGACTGGTGTGGGGAGATGCTGATAAATACTTTTTCCCGGTCACTGAAACACCATGGGGACCTATAGGCAGCCTTATATGCTGGGAAAGCTATATGCCGCTTGCCAGAGTCGCTCTGTATCAGAAAGGAATAACGATCTATATCTCCCCTAACACAAACGATAACCCTGAATGGCAGGCGACCATCCAGCACATAGCGATAGAAGGCAAATGCTATTTTATCAATTCCGACATGATAATCAGAAAAGAGTCATACCCGGAGGATCTGAATACCAAAGCCGAGATAGCAGCTCTGCCGGACATAGTGTGCCGCGGCGGAAGCTGCATAATAGACCCTTATGGGCATTACGTTACGGATCCGGTATGGGATGAAGAGACGGTAATATATGCTGAACTGGATATGGATCTTCCGGCTGCATGCAAAATGGAGCATGACGCGGTAGGCCATTACGCAAGGCCGGATGTACTGCAGCTGGTCGTATCAGACAGATAAGTTCTCGTTTGTAAGAAGAATATGATTTATCGTGAATTGAGGCCAAATGAATATGGTCTGCTAAAGGACTTTCTGTACGAAGCGATATACATTCCGGAAGGCGCAGATCCGCCTGACAGGAGTATTATAGAGCAACCTGAGCTTGCTCTATATTACGAAGGCTTTGGGAACGGCAAGGCAGATCATTGCATTGTTGCCGAAGATTCGGGAAAAGTGATTGGTGCGGTCTGGACAAGGATCATGGATGACTACGGTCATGTTGATGATGACACTCCCTCCTTCGCAATTTCGCTGCTTAAGGAATACCACAAAATGGGCATCGGTACACAGCTTATGAAAAGAATGCTACTGCATCTCAAAGAGTGCGGATTTGAAAGGGCGTCCTTAGCTGTGCAGAAGGAAAACTATGCAGTCAGAATGTAT
>CADACU010000076.1 GCA_902786545.1 uncultured Anaerovibrio sp. | reverse complement strand
CCGAAGGTCTTGTTTTGCAGGACGCTTTCGCATACGGCGTATTAACCAATCGGCTGACGCCTCTTGGATACGCCAGCAAGGATAGGAAGTTGCCGGTTATGATGTAAAGAGTCATTTCGTTATGAGATGGCTCTTTTTGTTTATTCTTATCGGTCGGGAGCAGTTGCCTGTCGCTCGGTTTCATTGCTAAATAAGCCTTCCCCTATGGGGAAGGTGCCGAGCTTGCGACGCGAAGCTAGTCCTGTAAGGACGAGGCGGATGAGGTCCAACCCAACGGGGATTTTAAGCGGGTCCTGCCATGGGATGTTCCATTCCTGCGCTACGCACAGTGTCACATCAATTTGGCAGCAGGCTTCGGCGGAGGAACGACGGTGAAAGTGCGTCCGTCAGAAACCTCAAGACGGCGCAAATAGATTTTGTGCTGATGTGGCATGCGACTACGCTTATCCATGGAATCATCCCCATGTCACCCGCTGGGTCCATCTGGTCAATTGATGCAGTCAATCAGCCCCCGCCTAATAAACCAATACTCAACAGCAAATATTTGACAGTTGCAGGTTTTGTATATTTATAAAATTATAAAATGCTTGCAGGAATTATAATACTTTTATAGAATATAAAAGCTGTGGTATTGTGTAATGAGAAAGAGGCGGAGAATGTGAAGCGCTATGAAGCAGTAATTTTTGATTTGGATGGAACATTGATAAATTCCATAGACGACTTGGCAGATAGCTGTAATGACATGCTAATTGCCTATGATTTACCAGTGCACGAAGTAGAGGAATATAAGTACTTTGTGGGAAATGGTGTAGGTAAGCTAGTGGAGAGGGCTTTGCCGAAAGACAAGGCAGCCGACAAGGAATTCTATGAGAAGGCACTTGTGAAATTTAAGGAGCTGTATAATGGCAAGGTTCTTAATAAAACCCGTGCATACAGTGGTGTCAGGGAAACCTTGTTGAAGCTTATCGAAAAGAATGTTCCAATGGCTGTATGTACTAACAAACCAATGGATGCGGCCAAGACAATTATAAGTATATTGTTTGAACCAGATACTTTCCAGGTGGTTATGGGAGATCGTCCTGGTTATCCGAGAAAGCCGGATCCATTTACCTGTCTGGAGATCTGCAAGGAAATAGGTGTAGAGCCGGAAAATGTGGTATATCTTGGTGACAGCGGCGTAGATATGCAAACAGCGGTGAGTGCCGGATTTTTACCGGTAGGGGCCCGTTGGGGATTCCGTACAGACGACGAGCTATTGGAAAATGGTGCGGAACTGCTTTTGGATAAGCCAACGGATTTACTCTTTAAAGTACAGTTTAAAAAGTAATGCTAATTGAGTGGCGTCAGCTACAGAATTTTGTGATATAATAATATCCGCAATTATTCTGGAGGGTGATGCCCTCTTTGTTTTTGGAGGATATAATATGGCGAAGGTTCCTGTAGAAAAGGGAAAGCTTTACAATATAAAAATAAACAGCCTTGGCAGCAGTGGTGAAGGTGTAGGCCGTATTGACGGATTTACTGTATTTGTAGTGGGTGGACTTCCTGGGGAAGAACTTTCCGTGAAAATCAGCGAAGTGAAGAAAAGCTACGCCACAGGTCAATTGGTCAAGATTGTTAAGCCTAGTCCGGAGCGGGTGGAACCTCCTTGTGGGATCTATAAAGAGTGTGGTGGGTGCCAGCTACAGCATTTGTCCTATGAAGGTCAGCTTAAGGCAAAACATCAGCAGGTGAAGGATGCCATAGAGCGTATTGGTCATTTGAAGAATTTACCTGTTTTGCCAACTATAGGGGCGCAGGATCCTTGGAATTACCGCAATAAGGTGGCATTCCCCGTAGGGAGAGAAAAGGGCAGGACCATTATTGGCTGCTTTGCTCAGGGAACCCATAAGATTATTGATTCATCAAACTGTATGATACAGGATACAATAAATAACGAAGCCATCAGTGCTGTTCGCGAGGTTATAGATAAGCTGAATATTCCTGTTTATGATGAGGATCGTCACACCGGTGTGGTGCGTCATGTGGTAGCCCGTACTGGGGAAAAGGGACAATTGATGGTAGTTCTGGTAACTGCTACCAAACAGCTGAGTAAGGAAAAGGAAATAATCAAAATGCTTCGCAGCCGTCTGCCACAGATGGTTAGCCTTCAGCAGAATATCCAGACCTACCGCAACAATGTAATTTTGGGCCGCGAAACCAAGCTGCTGTGGGGGCGACCAACCATAAAGGCCAAGCTGGGGAAGTTCAGTTTTAATGTTTCTGCCCGTTCCTTTTTCCAGGTTAATACCAAGCAGGCTGAGGTGCTTTATGACAAGGCCCTGGAGTTTGCCCAGCTGACCGGAAAGGAAACAGTAATTGATGCTTATTGCGGTACTGGTACTATCAGCCTTTATCTGGCCCAGAAGGCCCGTAAGGTTTATGGCGTAGAAATAGTAAGTCCGGCCATTAAGGATGCGGAGAAAAATGCCCGTGAAAATAATGTTAAGAACGCTGAATTTATAGTGGGTGATTGTACCAAGGTAATGCCAAGACTTTATAATCAGGGTATTCGCCCTGATGTAATAGTGGTGGACCCACCACGGGCCGGCTGTACAGAAGTGGTATTAAAAACCTTTGCCAATATGAAGCCAAACCGTATTGTATATGTCTCCTGCAACCCTGCCACCTTGGCAAGAGATCTGGAAATATTGGATAAGCTGGGGTACAAGGCTGAAAAAGTCCAGCCAGTGGATATGTTTATCGCCAGCAGCCACGTTGAGAGCGTAGCACTAATTAACAAAAAATAAAAGTGACGTAAACCCTTGTCGTATAAGGCTTTATGGCATATTTTAGACATATAAAAATAAGGAATGAAGCTGTGCCAGAAAAACAGCATTTTAGTGATTTTCAGCAGGGCAACATACTCAAAGTGATAGTTGGGTATGTTGCTCTGCTGATTTTTTGCATTAAGGTAGAGTATGTGGTACTGCTATTGGCATAGTTGGGAATGTGGGGACGATGTTGTTCTGAAACTATAAACATATCTACTCTGTAACGGGCGTAATTACTGGGGTGGGATAGATATGTTTATGGCACCTAGACTTTTTTATAGGTTGGGTATGTGGTAGTGCTAGAATGTAGAGGTGCTATATTGATTTAGATGGAGGACAGGTTTACTTAAAAAAAGACCCCGTATCAAATTACGAGGTCGCTCAATAATATATAGCCTTTTTATCAAACAATGTATTTGCAAAGTCATTACAATTTGATATAATTAGAGAAAATAAAGGGGGAGATAACAATGAAGGCAAGTACGCTTACCATGAGAGTTGACCCAGTGCTGAAAGCTCAGGCAGAAGAATTGTGTGCTGAAATGGGACTCACCCTTTCCACGGCATATACCATGTTTTTGAAAGCCATGGTCAGAACACGGTCTATCCCATTTCCAGTAACTGCTGATCCTTTCTGGAGTGAAAAGAACCAGAAGTATCTTGCAGAATCCATAGCAGAATTAGAAGCTGGCGGTGGAGAGGAGCACGAATTAGTTGAGGTTGAGTAAAAAGTGGTCCAGTCGTGCATGGCAGGAATATATTGACTGGCAGCTGGAGGACAGGAAAACTGTAAAACGGATAAATGAGCTGATAAAGAGTGTCGAGCGTGACGGTGTCCTCGAGGGTATCGGCAAGCCTGAAGCTCTGAAGCACAACCTGCAGGGGTGGTTCAGTCGCCGTATCGACGAAGAAAACAGACTCGTATATCGGGTAATAGAAAATACTGTTGAGATACTAGACAGCCGCCTCATTCGAGGCGGTTTTTTATGCTTACTTCTCTTTAATCGAAGAATAGCGAGTCTTTTTCCGTTGTTTTGTCCCATCAGGCATGGTTATAATATTGGTTCTATCTTGCATAAGTTTTTGAGTATTCTCTTCTTCGGCTATTTTACTTAAAATGGAGATAAATACAGATGCATCGTCATTGGTACTATCAAAATCATCTTGCAGGGAAATTATACGAATACCAAGTGAAATGGCACCTGTGATTCAGCATTATGCTATAACGAGGTGAAGATGTCCCCCTCCTCTTTAGGTGGGGGTGAAAACAAACTTCAACAGGTGGTGAGCATATCTCCCACCTCGTTGCGACGCGAAGCTAGTCCTTTAGGGAAACGCTAATTGGAAGATTTTTCTTCTAAAGAAGAAAAATTT
>CADACU010000075.1 GCA_902786545.1 uncultured Anaerovibrio sp. | reverse complement strand
GAATATGCTTTTCAACCTCGTCGCGAATTATAATCGTGTAATTATGGAGGAGAACTCCGACAATCTCAAGATGTTTGAAATTCGTCCTGGGGTTTACTCTAATGTTGATCCTGAAAAGCTCATGGATTATCATGTTGCTGACTTTGACCTGAATCGCTAATACCACCAGTGTAGAGATTGTTTGAAAAACAAACAAGCAATTTGGCACATACCTTTTCTTTGGAGGAACAGAGCAAAGTATGATTATTAGCCAGATTCTACGCTAGGCACAGAGACTCCTCGGTGTGAATACTCCAGCGGCAATACAGAAAAGAACGGCCATATGCCCATTGATTTTGGACATATAGCCGTTCTTGTTTCAGGCACCGTACATCCTCCAGTCCTTTGGTAATTCTCCCTCATTCCAGGATCATCCAGAATGAGCAGCTTTATGCATTTTCCCTCGTAACTCGTTTAGTATACCCAGAATTCTCGAACCACATAAGGCCAGCCAATCCTGTTCATGCCATAAGCAAACACTTTATCCCCAGGCGAAACAACGGTATCATGGCTCCGCTCCATGGTATTTGTCTGGTAACGCCACATATCCGTCTGGTATTTGCTGTAATTCCAGGTGATGACCTCTTTCAAACGGCCATTTTTCACCATTTTGGTAGAGATTGAGAACCAGCGTCCAGTTGAGCTCGTTCCATGTGACAATGTATCATCCATGACATAAACATCGATTCCTTCACTGTTCCAATGGGCTACCCAAACATCCGCAGCTTCGATCTGCTGGCCGTTGGGCAACATCATCAAACCTAGCATCAAAGAAACGATACACAATATTCTTTTAATTTTTTTCCACGTCATCATCATTCTTTTTTCTCCTCCTTAACATCGATCTCAAATGTATGGACAATCAATCCACTAAAAATACTCACGATGAACACATCCTAATTACTTCTGTATAATTCAATTTTCAACTAACAAATACCTTCCTCACCAACGACAAAAGGGATGTTGCACGTAAGAAAATCGTGCAACATCCCCTATATTAGCCTTTTATAGGCCCCCCATTAAAAACGCCTCAATACACCGACAATGGCTATAGATGCAAATTATACCATCGAAGCACGTCTATATGTCAGCCAACCGTCTATTTCTTAGATGCTTTGTCTCTTGCCCAAGATCCAATACAGTTCTTTATCTACCTGCTGTGCTCTCTACGGGAACGCCTTCATCATTATCTTGTTCATTTCCCCCCTGCTTGGACAGGTATTGTTTTTTCATCAAAAAGTAAAAAGGTATACCTACTGCCAGTCCCCCAAGACCAAAGATGATCTTATCTATATCTGCCTGCAAAAGCAGCCAAATACTAACAGCAATGGAAACTACAGGGAACAGCGGCCCAAATGGCGCTTGCAAAGAGCTTGGCGCTTCCGGGTGACGGCGGCGCAGAACCAAAACAGCCAGGCAGCTGGGTAGATACTGGGCAAAACGGGAAACCACGCTGATAGCGGCCAAGGTCGTGAACGAGCCGGACAGCGCAATCAGTATGCCCACAACCGTAGAAAATATAATCGCCACATATGGTGTCCCCCAACGGCTATAACGCGATAAAACCGGCGGCAGCATTTTATCATCAGCAATAGCGACAATTACCCTGGGGGTCAAAAAAGATGAAGCCATGTTGATGCCGCCGATGGATACTAACGTGCCAGCAGTTACCAATGCCAAACCAACCGGTCCAAAAATATAAGCTGCTGCCGTCGCAATCGGCGTCTTGGTCTCACTTAATCCTGCCCCCAAAACGCCAATGGAAACCGTCTGTATCAAGAAATAAAATACCGATACGACCAACATGACCATAACGATTGCGCGTGGCAGATTTTTCTTGGGATTTTCCATATCCTCTGCCGCTTCAGCAATGGCCTCAAAACCCGTGAATGCATAGAATATCAACAACGCAGCTGCACCAAAGGAAAATTCTTCAGCTGCCGCAGCCGCCGTGCCAAATTCGAGATTATTGCCCTGAAGGCAGAACAATCCTGCCGCAATAAACAGAACCAACGGCAACAATTTCCCCACTGTTACCAGATTGTTCACGGCTTTAGACAATTTTACACCAAAAATATTCATAAGTCCTAAAGAGCCCATAAGGAGCACAATGATGAAGTTTTTCACAAAAGGTATCCCAGCCTCTGGATATATAGCGGCTAATGCCGTAGCAAAACCATTGGACATCGCCGCCCAGGCAATAATGCTGATAGCAGCCTTCATAAAGCCAACCTCAAAACCGATGAAGTTGCCAAAAGCAGCCTTGGCATAAATATAAGGACCACCATTACGCGTGAATAAACCGCTTAGTTCCGCAAAGCACAAAGCCAGTGAAATCGCCAGAAAAGCATCAAACAGAATAACCAGCAAAGAATAACTGCCGGACAATGCATACGCCTTGTTGGGAAGCAGGAAAATGCCTGAACCGATGATAGCGTTAATCCCCAACAAAACTATACTCCAAAAGCCAAATTTCTCTCTTACCATAAAAATCCCCCTCTACAAGCAAATATTATGTCTTAGACACAAACGATTTGAACAAAGCAAGCATCTTTTCCTGTCGATGCATCATCTCTGGATGCCATTGCACGCCTGCAGCAAACGGCCCATCCACTGATTCAATGCCCTCGACAGTCCCATCAGCCGCCCAGGCAACAGCTCTAAACCTGTCAGCAATTTTCTTTATGGACATATGATGAAAGGAATTGGTTCCAGTTTTAGTTCCAAAAATAGAATACAGCCATGAGTCCTCTAAAAACGAAACCGTATGGGTAGCCTGCGCAGGATTGCTGCCCTGCCAGTGTCTGACGTAACATTTATCATCTTCGCTGCAATCCTGATATAAGCTTCCCCCTGCTTCTACATTCAGTATTTGCAGGCCACGGCAAATGCCCAGTACCGACAGTCCCAAGCGTCTTGCTGTTTTTATCAATAGTAGGTCAAAATCATCCCTTTCCTTGAGCGTTTCTCCCAATAACTTATGTGGCTCCTCCGCAAACAGCAACGGATTTACATCATAGCCGCCGGTAATTATCAGGCCATCAACCACGGACAGTTGTCGTTCAACACATTCAACATCAGACAAAACTGGCAAAACCAGTGGTACAGCTCCGGCAGCTTTTACGGCGGCCACATAATCATGGTTCACATAGGCTCGGGGATATCCTGGGAACATCCCCGCTGCATCAAACATCAAATTTCCCCCAATGCCGATGATTTTTTTCACCAATCAAACCTCCCTTGCATACAGTTAAATCGTTAGCCATGCGCCTTTGCGGAATCCTAAAACAAAAGAGGCTTTGCATAGGAAATACTCCCACTGCAAAACCTCTGGTTGTCCAGTCAGCTCCCACATCTAGCGATGTGTCCATATTACAACTTTACACCTATTATGTCAATAGGTGTAGTATTTTTTTTATTTTATCAATCGACGTCACGGATTTCATCCAGCACAACGACGGAGCCCAAAACAAAAGCCCCAAGGCGTAAAACTATTCTACCCGCACATTGGGACAATGACTTGCGATATGAGACAGCACAAAATCGTACTGGGCGGGAGATGCATAAATCTGATTGTATTCGAAGCCAGCTCGTACTTTTATCAAGTCATGAGAGCGATCCTGTACGATACTCTTGACGTTGGCAAACTTGGACTCCATTGCATTCCGACCATAATTTGCCATTCCCATGCCCGCCAAACATCCCCTCCTTCAAAATAATTTATTCAACTTATTGGAGCAATTCGCCAAATACATCGCTTTTCCTGCTTTCCAAGAAAAACACCCTCTACGATGACCGTTTTATCAGTATCGTAGAGGGTGTCTGTTATCTCATTTTAGAGCTGCGGGCCAGCTGCAACGAGAGCCTTGCCTGCTTCATTG
>CADACU010000074.1 GCA_902786545.1 uncultured Anaerovibrio sp. | reverse complement strand
TATTAAGCTTTTGCCTTATTTTATCATAAATTTTTTCACAATTCTCATAATTACTCAAAATGATACTATGTTGGGAATAATTGAACTTTTCAACTTGTGTTTTATTGTATGTTACTGTATAATTATGGTAAACATACTCATAAGTTTATCAAATTATAACACAACCTTATGAGATATGTATTTTTTTGAGAGTACAGGTGAATGAATGAAAATCAATCGTCTCCGTAAAATCCAGGAATTACTGGAAGAGCAAAAAAGCATTTCCATCAACGACCTATGTAAAACCTTTGAAGTCTCTAAGAACACTATCCGGCGTGATATTGCCGAATTGGAAAAAAATGGCATTATTAGCAAGGTTTATGGCGGAATTGTCCTGCAGGAGCAGGAAACACCTAAGACCACCAACGATACTGCAATGGCGGTGGAAAGTGATAAGCTTCATAAACAAAAAATCGCCCAAATGGCCGCTAGCCTGGTAGAGGACGATGATGTAATATACATTGATTCCGGCACTACTACTATGCACATGATGCCATATCTGGAGGATAAACACAATATCACTATTGTTACTGCCAGCATTCATGTCATAAATATTGCGGCTGCTTCAGCCAAGTTCAATCTGATTGCCACTGGTGGTACCATATATGCCCCAACCAAGGCTTTTGTTGGTCCTAGCGTAATAAACTGTTTAAAGGATTACAACATTTCCAAGATTTTTCTGGCCAGCACCGGCATTTCTGTAGAAAAGGGTGCTACTACAGCTTCGCCTTTGGAATGTGATATTAAACGGTATCTGGTGAATAAACCGGCCAAGAAAATTCTCATGGTGGACAGCACCAAAATTGATTCCGCTTCCCTTATTACCTTTTGTAATCTGGATGAAATTGACTGCATTGTGGTAGATAAGGAGCTTCCGATTAAATACCGGGATTATTTCGCAAAAAACAACATTAAAGTAATCATATCTGAATAAAGAGAAAGCTATGAAGACTGGCAACCCTCCGCCGCCTTCATAGCTTTTTTATTTACTAAGCATCAAACATTAACACAAAAAGATGTAGATAAAGTCAACTAAAATTGTTTATCGCTATTATTGCAAATGGGCCTATCGGCTAATCGCTGTCAACCACGCTTCCATCAATTCACTGGTCAAGATAGTTGTATCATCAAATTGCCCCTTGTATAAATCAGCCCGACCATCAGAGTGAACTACTTGAACCAGATTTTCTTTTTTATCATTCAGGAAAAAATTTAGGCTCACCCCTTCACTGGGAAAATGGAGGGTTATATAGTCTCCATCAGGAGTTCCTTCGCTTTCCACTCTCTTATATTGGGCGTTGCAAATAAGCCGCTCTACATAAGCCGCCGAAGCAAAGCTTCCCCGTTCTACCGGCCGATATTTGGTGGAGCTTATGCTATAGAACGCATCCGGCCTATAGGCAGTCTGGGCCAATAAAATACCTACCACACTGTTATCGTATTTAACCGGCTTCAAACCTGGATTATCCAGAATGAAATCCGGACAAACCTCCTTATAAGACCAATTAGTCAACATCTCCCACTGCCAGGCATCTCGGGCCATGGCCTCATTATTTTCCCGCATATACCGCACATCAGTAGGATGATATAGAACATAATAATTATCCTGACTGTCTTTGGCAAAAACCTCCACACCAGACATATCATAGCATAACATATTTTCCAGCTTAGTACGGTTTACCCTGCCAATATCAAACAACCAGCCCATCCCATCATAATTCTCCATCACGGATTTGCCTGCCTGTACAGAGGCCTTTTCTGATACAGAAAACAAACGGTCATCCTGCTTTGGTGTCGTACTGATCAGCAGCCAATCCTCATATTCGCTGGGGATAATCAGATCCAAACCATCCCGGGCGTAAGTCACCCCAATTTCCCCGTAATCCAGCTCACAGGCACTGCCTGACGGAGCCATACCCAGCCAAGACACTGCTGCAAGGATTGCCATTAACCCAGCCATAAAGCCTCGCGTAAATGCTTTCATTTATACCCCTCCTGTTCAACTTACCCTGCACTAACTGTTGCTAATAATCCCGTTGGAGTAAAGCACATATAAAGCCCAGGATTATTCGACCACATTCAGTTGGAGGTTAAGGTTCCCACTGAGTTAGTCTCATTTTATTGCCATAATTCCTTACGGACAGGATACTACATTTCAGCCAAAAAATAAAAGGGAATATGATAAAATTTTTTATCATATCCCCTATTACTTTAATTTTTGTTGTAGGTCCTATACATCTTGATAGGTTCCGGATTATCATTTATGCTCCAGACACCACACGGACACACACCGGCACAAATGCCACAACCAATGCATTTATTAGGATTGGATACATATGTCCAGGATCCATCCTCATTTTCAATCCGACTGATAGCCTTTTCCGGACATGATTCCAAACACATTTTACAATCACGACAGGTACCGCAGCTGACACATCGTACATGGTCATCCGCCGGATCCCCCAGCTGGCAATGATGACATTTTTCAAAATATGCCTTGGACAACCGCTCAGCCGGTATTTTCTCTTTCTCTGGGAAAGGCGTATATTCCGCACCAGTAATGTACTGGTCTGCGTAATAAGCTGCCTTGATACCATCCCCAATAGCATCCGTAAGTCTGCCCGGCTTGATAACATCGCCTGCAGCAAATACCCCCGGCAAAATGGATTTATCCCTGTTTGGAATAAGCCAGCTATCCCGGAATTTCTTTATAGAAGCATCATCCGGCAAAAAATCCAGGATTGGAGCTTCACCGATAGATACAATTACCTCATCAGCCGGAATAAAGCGGCCATCATTGGCATAAACTCCGTCTTTGGTAATCTTTTCGGTAAAGAACGGCCAAACCAGCTTACCGCCCCGATTTTCCACATACTCAATTTCATCAGCAAAGGCCGCCGGCTTTTGCACATCCACAGCAACTACCGATTCAGCCCCCATATCAAAGGCTGCCCGACAGGTGTCCATACCGGAATTACCACAGCCAATTACCACAACCCGCTTGCCAACCTTAGGATTTTCTCCCCGATTTACCTTTTTGAGGAAATCCAATCCCATGGTAAGCAATTCCTTGCCTTCCCAGTTGAAATAACGGGACTCGTGACCACCCGTTGCTACAATCACCGCATCATAGGTTTCCTGGAAATGCTTGAAGCTGTCCTTATCCACCCGGCAATTTGATACAAATTTTACACCCATGCTTTCAATGCGCTTTAGTTCAGCCTCCAAAAGATCATGGGATAAGCGGCCTCTTGGGATAACCTGCTCCAGCTTGCCGCCAATCTTTTCCGCGTCATCAAAGACAAACACCTCATGTCCCTTGCGGGCCAACTGCCAGGCCGCTGACAATCCGGCTACACCGCCACCGATAATGCCCACTTTTTTCCCAGTGGACACGGCTGGTTTCTTAACAGGAGTAAAGGCCGACAAATACCCCAATGGGCCAATCTGAATCGGTTCATCAATACCGCCCCGGGTACACCCGTCCATACAAGGATTTGGACACACGCTACCACATACTGAACCTGGAAAAGGCGTATACTGCAATTCTAATTCTATGGCTTCCTGCAGCCGCCCCTGTCTTATCAAATTGTATCTCAGCTGGGTAGGAATCCCCGTTGGGCAGGAGAATTCACATGGTGCAGCGTACTTGGCATTATCCCAGCTTGGTACCCGTAAGCGATACAGGCCGGTGGAAATAGTGTTATGCACCGCAAAATCGTCCACAGCTACATCGGAAAAAATGCCCCCCTTGACCCATTCCTGAGTACGAAAATCCTTAATGGACATCTTGCCGCTCGGATTGACACTTTTTTCCTCAAAGGTTAATGGCCGCAGCTTTTTCCACTCATCCCAGTTTGACAGCTCCGATGCCAATTCAGGCTGCTCAATTTTGTCTAAAAATTCC
>CADACU010000073.1:453-4400 GCA_902786545.1 uncultured Anaerovibrio sp. | reverse complement strand
TTATTATTTTAGCAAAGAATACACCTATTGTGAATAGGCCCTTATCCTTTATATACTCTTGGTATTCGTGGACTCAGCATACAAGGGAGCTCATAATTGATGGTCCCCAGCCAACCGGCGGCTTCATCTATAGACAAACCCTCTGATCCATACAACACCACCGTATCTCCTTCTCTGATGCGCTTATTATCAGTAAAATCCACCATACACTGATCCATGCAAATCCGCCCCACAACAGGCGATCTCTTACCATTAAATTCCACCTGCGCCTTACCGCTGAACAGCCGGGTATAACCATCTGCATAGCCCACCGGCAAAGTTCCTATCAGGCTTTTTCTCCGGGCAGTCCAAGTGCAACCATAGCTTACCGGTGTACCAGCTTCCAGTTCCTTCAGGAAAACCACCTTGGCACAGAGCTTCATCAATGGCTTTAATTCAATATTGTGCTGTACTTCTTCCGATGGCCACAAGCCATACAATATAATTCCAGCCCGCACCATATCAAAATGAACCTCCGGCATCTCCAATATAGCCGCTGAATTGGCAATATGCTTTATAGGAATGTTTACTCCCGCCTTTTCCACATTGGCAATAGCCTCCTCAAAGGCAACTACCTGCTTTTTGGCATAGGTTTTGTCCTGGGCATCTGCCAAGGCAAAATGCGAAAACATCCCCTCCAGCTCAATACCAGGCATCACGGAAACTCCTTTGGCAAAATCCCCCGCTTCCGCCGGCTTTATGCCTATGCGATGCATTCCTGTATCGATTTTCAGGTGGATTTTGGCCTTTTTATTTTGCCGGACAGCCTGCGCCGATATGGCCTTGGCCTGGTCTACGGAGAACACGGCCTGAGTGATATCATAATCCACAATTTGGCTGGCAAACTCGCTGGGTGTTGCCCCTAAAATCAGTATAGGTGTTGTAAAGCCGGCGTTTCTCAGAGAAATAGCTTCACTAAGAACCGCCACTGCCAGATAATCCGCCCCCATTTCCACGGCTTTTCTGGCCACAGCTATGGCTCCATGTCCGTAACCATCGGCCTTTACCACCGCACACCATTTAGCATTGTTATGAATGCAGCTCTTGATATTTCTGATATTATCTTCCAATGCCTTTAAATCAACCTCTGCCCACACAGCCCGATTTGCCATTATTATTCCTCCCTCGAAATACAATAGCCCACCCGTAAGGGCAGGCTATATAAAGCATCTAGTTACCGCTTAGCAATTTCCTCATTGAAATCATATCCTGTTGGCTTGTGTATCAAAGCTCACCCTTTTTTATGACCTCAACACCGCCCATATAAGGAACCAGTGCTTTTGGTACACGGATAGAGCCATCTTCATTCTGATAGTTCTCCAAAATAGCTGCAAAGGTACGACCTACGGCCAGACCGGAACCATTAAGAGTATGAACAAACTCAGGCTTGCTCTTCGGATCACGACGGAACTTAATATTAGCCCGACGCGCCTGGAAATCCAAGCAGTTGGAGCAGGAGGAAATCTCCCGATAACAGTTCTGTCCCGGCATCCATACCTCTATATCATAAGTCTTGGCGGAAGTAAAGCCCATATCGCCGGTGCAGAGCAATACCACATGATAAGGAAGCTCCAAAACCCGCAAAACATCTTCCGCATCATCAGTCATCTTTTCCAGCTCGTCCCAAGAATCTTCCGGCTTACAGAATTTTATCAACTCAACCTTATTGAACTGGTGCTGGCGAATAAGCCCCCGGGTATCACGGCCTGCACTGCCGGCCTCAGCCCGATAGCAAGCAGTATATGCACAATAATACTCCGGCAATAAAGCCCCGTCCAAAATCTCCTCCCGATGATAGTTGGTAGTAGGTACCTCTGCAGTAGGTACCATATAGTAATCCAAGCCCTCCAGCTTAAACATATCTTCGGCAAACTTTGGCAGCTGACCAGTACCAATCATACTGTCCCTATTTACAATACAAGGTGCCAACATTTCAGTATAGCCATGCTTTGTTGCGTGCAAATCCATCATAAAATTGATGAGCGCCCTCTCCAACCTAGCACCTAACCCCTTATAAAAGGTAAACCGTGCGCCGGTGACCTTGGCAGCCCGCTCAGCATCAATAATGTCCAGTGCCTCACCCAAATCCCAATGAGCCTTTGGCTCAAAGTCAAACTTGGTAGGCTCCATAAACTTTCTTACTTCCGGATTATCAGTGTCATCAACACCGTATGGAACATCTTCCTTTGGCATATTTGGAATACTGAGCATAATATCTCTCAGTTCATCCTCAACATCCCGCAGTTCGTTGTCCAGCTTGGAAATCTCTTCACCTACCTGCTGCATTTCGGCCACAATGGCATCGGCATTTTCCCCAGCCTTCTTCATGGCACCAATCTGCTTGGAGACGGTGTTGCGCTTAGCCTTCAGCTCCTCTACCTGAGTCAGGATTTCCCGGCGTTTTTTCTCTATTTCTTCAAAACCATCCAATGATAATTTATTGTTGCGCTTTTTCAGCATTTCCTGAACAGCATCTAAATTTTCTCTCACAAATTTAATGTCTAACAACTTAATGACCTCCATATCTCAGGCAAATCCCGCCCAATTATCTAACTTTCCTCACCTATTATAATATACTTGTTCAATTTTTTCCATTCCTTTAGCTCTTTTTAAATCCGCACCTCAAAATGGCCATGGATATTGTCATCATCATCGTCATTCCCCTTGCTCTTGCCATTGTTATTATTTAATGACGGCGCTTCATTTTGTCGCTCTTTCGACATATCCTTTGGCAATGTCGACGACTGATTGTTCTTTCTTTTTTGCATATTCATAAAACTGAAGGCCAAAAACGCCGTAATAAAAATCAGTACAAAGGGCCAAATACTAATATTGTCAAATGGTGTGTTATTATTGGCAATATGTATTTTTTGCCCGTCATCCTGCACCTCCGTGGTCAGGGTCTGGGCATTGGGATTGCCCTGCATCTGAACCGGTTGCGGGGCCGCAGTATTTTCTTCCCCCTGTTTTGCTGTACCGGAATCCCCTTGTTGCTGAACCGTATTCTCCTTACCGTTATTCGTTTGCTGTTTGCCAGTCTTATCCTCCGGGGCGGAAATGGTTATATGTACCCCAAAATCTCTGGAGCCAGCCTCTGTATTATGACCGGTACTTGAGTTGTCAGTTGGCCCGGACGCCTGGGTGGCCGTATCCCCTTTAGGTGAAACCGGTGGAGTTGGGGGCGTAGGTGGAGTTGGTTGTTTGATTGCCATAGCTTTTCCTTAAAAAGAAAGACCCTTGGTAAATCAAGGGTCCAATATTATCAATCTTCCTGCGGATGACAACGCTTACAAGGGTGATAGCCTTTATCCTCTGCGGCTTTGTTGTTCTCCTCAGCTGTCTTCCCCTTTTTGAACACCTCAGGATTTACAATAGTTTTGGCTTTTGGACAGCCAGGACGGTGGTAATACCCTGTGTAGACATCCGCCACCCGCTCGATTTGCGTCTTGTCAATGTCGTTGAAATCATTCGCCAGAGAATCTTGGTACATATTCCAACCCACAAATCCAACCAAAAAAATAATTATTAAACTAACAATCAGTTTAACTCTTGCCTTTTTCTGTTCGTTCATTGAAATATCCTCCCATTACTTACTGTCCACCATTATACCATTTAAGGTGAATTTAGTACATAGAATAAGGCTATTTTCCATTAAAAAACACCTTCATCCGTATACAGATGAAGGTGTTTCGTAGACTATTTATTAGCCATCAAATCAGATGATATGAACAGCACTTGCTACTACATAAGCAAGAACACCACCGCAAAGTGGAGCAACTACTGGAACCCAAGCATAGCCCCAGTTGCCATCACCCTTGTCAGGAATTGGCAGGATTGCATGTGCAATTCTTGGACCAAGGTCACGAGCTGCGTTCATTGCATAACCGGTAGGACCACCAAGGGAAAGA
>CADACU010000073.1:0-439 GCA_902786545.1 uncultured Anaerovibrio sp. | reverse complement strand
CTTGGAGAAGATACACCAGATAAGGAACATCAGGAAGAAGGTTGCAATCATCTCGCAGATGAATGCAGTCATCTGGTTACCAGCTGCATTACCAGTAGCGAATACGCCCAGCTTGCTGCCTTCAGTCTCTGCCCAGTGTGGGAGATATGCAAGGTAAACGATGATAGCACCTACGATACCACCAAGAATCTGAACGATGGAAGTAGCTGCAAACTGATCCCAAGTGTAAACACCTGCCAAAGTTTTGGCAATAGTAACAGAAGGGTTGATATCAGCCTGTGGAGCACCAAGAGCAACGGAAGTGTAAACACCCATTACTACTGCAAAACACCATCCGGTGGTTGTGCAGATCCAGCCACCAGCGTGACCGCAGGTCTTAGCCAAAGTCATGTTTGCGTTAACACCGCAACCAAATACCATCAGAACCATGGTTCCCATA
>CADACU010000072.1 GCA_902786545.1 uncultured Anaerovibrio sp. | reverse complement strand
GTAGGTGAAGGTGCCACTTATCTGGTAACGGCAGTTATAATTGTAGCCTTTGGTTGGCATTCTGCTTTCCTGTTGCCGGGCTTGATTTGTGTGGTTCTGGCTTTCATCATGTATTATTTTATGCGGGACCGGCCGGAGACCTATGGCTTACCTAGTGCCAACGAATTTGAGGGGGAGGCTGTACAGGAGAAAAAAGAGCAGTCTGTTTCCAAGAAGGAAGCCCAGATGATGGTACTGAAGAATCCCTATGTATGGTTGTTGGGCATTGCAGCAATTTGCCTGGGTATTTCCCGGTACTCCATCAGCAGCTGGGGAGTTATTTTCCTCCAGGAAGACAAAGGATTTGATTTGGTAACAGCCGGTAGTATCATGTCCTTGTCACCGGTATTGGGCGGTATCGGTGGCTGTCTGTCCGGTATTATTTCCGATAAGATTTTTAAATCCCATCATTCCGTTACAACCATAGTTTTTGGTTGCATCATGTTTGCCGGTATTTCTGGGGTTTGTCTGGTACCGGCTGGTGAGCCGACAATGGCAGCGCTTTGTGTGGCTGTATTCGGTTTCGGATTAGGTGGTTGTCTTAGTTTTGTTGGTGGTCTGTTGGCTGTTGATCTTTGCCCGCGTAAGGCAACGGGAGCCGCCATGGGAGTTATTGGCTTGATGGCTTACGGCGGGGCTGCACTGCAGGATGTGGTAAATGGCTTCCTGATGTCCTCGGCTCAAACAATGGTAGATGGACAAATCACTTATAATTTTGATATGATAATGGCGTTCTGGATGGGTTCAGTTGCCGTTATGACCCTGCTGGTTGTTCCAACTCTTTGGGCAAAGAAAAATAGCAAAGAGGAAACGGCAGCCTGATGGGGAGGATACAAAATGAGTACAGTAAACATTGCTAACGGACCGTGGCTTTTGGCTCCAACACCGCATACAATAACCATAGTTTGGGAGATGGAGCAGCCGGAAAAGCTTCAGTTAGTTTATCAGACGGTCAATGGCAAACAATATTGTATAACCCCGGAACAGGAACGGGAACCAGACTGCCCGGATAATCCGGCGGGGTACTGCCTGTATACTGCTGTATTGTCTGACCTGCAGCCAGAGACGGAATATGAATATGCAGTTTGCGCCGAGGATGGCGAGCTGTTAAGGGCAAGTTTTACCACTTTGGCGGAGAACCCGGAACGTATTCGGTGTGTCACGGTATCCGATTCTCATCTGTTCTATACTAATGAAGCATTTAAACAAATGCTCAGGGAACAGCGTCCGGAGCTTTTATTACATGGTGGTGATATTTCCTTTGGTACTGGCTATCAGCACGAGCAGTATGTGAACAACTGGTTTGCCCGGTTGCCGGAGGAATTGCGTCGGCTGCCTGCTTATCATATTGTAGGCAATCATGACGATGGACCATTTTATGATTTGCTTTTTGCCTCCCGGCAGGCTAAGACAGTAAATTCTCCGGATGGTGGATTTACTTTTTCTTTTGATTATGGTCCGGCCCATATCGTTATGGTGAACAGTAATCCTTGGGGCCTGTTTGAGATGAATGCGGTGAATTCCGGCCAGGTGGCAGACGATTCCCTGCGGCAGCAGATTCGTAACACTTTGGAATGGATAGAAGGGGATTTACGGAGTGAGGCAGCCCAAAAAGCCTCCTGGCGGGTATTGATTACCCATCATCCATATACGGACATTTTTAACAACCGTTATATTGTGCCTTTGGCAGAACGCTGCGGCGTAGATTTAGTCATTGGTGGGCATCTCCATTATTACATTAAATCCGTTTCCGTAGATCCGGAGGTGGGAGCTCGGACAGTCTATGTCTGTCAGGGCAGTACCCAGGACCCTATGGCAGAGTTTGATGTAGGCGGTGACGACAAGCGGCTTTTGGGAGATTTTCCGGAAGTAGTGGCTATGGGCAATAGCAACTATGGCATATTGGAGGCTACTTCGGAAGAGCTTCTATATAAGATTTATGGTTTTCAGTCAGGACAGCCGGATAAGCTGGTGGATACAGTTCGCATTACCCATGCAGCTCCGCAGGTGGAGGTGCTGGCCCCATCTATTCGTTGCCTGAATGGCAGTGGGTTGATGGAGATAAGGGCTGTAGCCTGGAATACTGGTGAGGGGCTGGCCACGGTAGTATTGCCGGTGGAGGATGATGGCGTTCGCCACGAGATTAATCTGTTCGGGGAGCCGGAGGAGAGCCGGGTAGTATTGTTGCAGCCCAAGGAACGGCGTCAGATTGTGGCGTATTATCAACCCCGGGGAGAATGGCGACATAAAATAAGTGTTCTGGGGGCGGAGCAGGATGTGGATATAATTGATGCTCCACAGATAACCTATGAACATCAACGGGCGTTTATTGGTGAGGGGACAGAGGCGGATTGCCTGACAATTAGTGCTGAAGCCATTAATCATTTATACAAGACCCTTACGGTGGATGTATCATTACATATAAATACTGACTTGGTGGAAACCAAGCGAATTACCTTCCGCCCCCATGAACGGCGTTGCGTAGAGTTTAGCTACCATTTTCAGCGGGCTGGTGAATATAAGGTGAGCTTGGGAGGCTTGCCACCCAAGACGGTTTATGTGGAAGGTGGCATCCAGGCGGTGCCACGCATTGCCGATCGGTCCGGCCACGGCCATGATGCCCTGTTGCATGGCAGCCCAAGAGTTATAAATGAACAGGGGAAAACCGTGATTTATTTGGATAATTATGGTGATTATATTGAAATCCCGGCTAATCCCGATTTGGTGGCGAAGGAGGGCTTTACCGGCGTGGTTAGTGCCAAGGTAGAGCGCTTGGCCGAACCGGATGAAATGAGTCATAATCCGCTCATGGTTCGCGGCAAATCCGTGGGCTGGGGGGCCACTTACTTTATGCGCATGGTAATCGAGCGCCAAGGAGGCCTGAAATGGGGGACCTGTCATGGTATTACGGAGTATTCCTGGCAGGGCGGTGAGGCCGCTGTGGGAAGATGGGCCCAGTACACCTTGTCCTTTGATAAGACCCAAGGGGGCGTATCCTATGTGGATGATGAAGCGGTGGCTCACATTGCGGGAATTGATGGGGAGGTTCAGCTCCGTCAGTGGGATACTGAACCAATTTTTGTGGGTTATTCCTACATTGGCCATGTTATTCCCGAGCTGGGACGGCCAAAGTATTATACTCATTTGCCGGCAGCCATAAGTCAGGTGCGGTTTTATAAAAGAGGCTTGACAGCAGCAGAGAACCAACAGATTGGGCAATCACCGGATCAGTTGGGACCGCAACAGGAAGCTTTGGCGGTATGGCTGGATTTGGATAATATTGCAAATACGGGACAGCATATTACTGAATGGCGGCATCCTGCAGTATATTGTCAGGAATATTTAAGTGAGAAAAAGTATTGGCAGTATCAGATATTAAAGGCCAAAGTCAAGGTGCCGGAAGGAACCGATCTGCGGGCTGTGGTGGAGGTATCCGATGATGAAACCTCTATTAAAGGCCGCTTGGAGATAGTGCTTCGGGACGGTGAAAATGTGATAGATTTGACCATATTGCCTCAAGCCCAGTTCCTGCGCATCACCACGGACTTTAGTGCGGCAGTTGGTTCCAAGGGAGTATTTGCTCCGGTGGTGGAATCCTATGAGGTAGCAACAACTAACGGAGTGGATGAATCGACGATGGTTTGGTCAACTCGTCCGTCCTGGGAAAAGGGGCGTATGCTGGGGGCTATTGGTTTTGAATCGCCAGATCGTTTAAGGGAGTTTCCGGAGTATACCGATGTTATTCATGGATAAAAACTAAACAGTGCTTATAGAGATAAAAAATCGCAAAAGATAGTATGAAATGTAATACGGAAAAAATCGGACTGGCTGGCACAGTCCGATTTTTTGTTTAAAGTGACAACTTTTTGCTAAAATTCTTATTTGATTGCCTTAATTGACAGAATATTTTCTACAATATCTTGCGATAAATAAGGGGGCAAAGATATGAATAATTGCTTTTTGATACAAATATCGTTGCAAAATATGAGCAAAACATATACAATACGAATAGAAAATTAAAAGGGGTGATTGGATGAAGCAGATTACCCGGTGGGCGTCAATAATATTGGCAATGCTGGTTTTGTTGAGCTGTGGTCTGGGCGGCAGAACCAGAAGATGGTATACAGGTACTTAAGTTTGACCGCATTGCCGGGACGGCTAATATGCCTAATGAATATCGGGATGCATCCAAAGGGAAATTTAAACGATCTCCCGATGACATTTATCCTTCAACGGAAGGTTTAAAGGAATTGCGTATATCCGGCAGCAGCTTTTATGCCAAAAATGAGTTTAAGGAGTTGCTGAAGAAGATTCCAGCGGTACCAAAGGATATCGTGGTATTGGATCTTCGTAACGAATCCCACGGATATATAAATGATCACGCTGTTAGCTGGTATAGTCGCTATAAAACCTTTAATAAGGGTTTAACTGCCCAGCAGGTAGATGAACGGGAGAAGGGCCTTTTGGCAGCAGTTAAACAGGCTGGTGTTGCGGATATTGCGGTACAGGCCAAGGACAAGGGCGTAGTATTCAAAGTACCGATTAAAGTGGATTCCGTCATGACGGAGAAGGAATTTGTAGAGTCCATGGGGGTAAAGTATTTCCGGATTCCGATTATGGATTATTCTGCACCCACCAGGGCAAATATTGACCGCTTTGTGGAGTTCTACAAGAGCTTGCCGGCCAATGCCTGGATTCATGCTCATTGTGAAGCAGGTGTTGGTCGTACAACCATCACACTAAGTATGGTGGATATGCTGCATAATGCTGATAAACTCAGTTATGATGAAATAATGACCCGCCAGGTGTTGATGGGGGGCCAGGATGTTCGTAAATCAGCGGACAAGGCCACTGATCCGTACAAGAAAGCTAATTATCCGAAACGGGCGGAGTTCACTCGTCGGTTTTATGATTATGCCAAGGCACATCCAAAACTGGATATAAGCTGGAGCCAATGGTGTGATCAGCAGGGATATACGGATTAACTAATAGCAAATATAGGCATATAACGCTGACGAAGCCTGGGGGTATTGGCGTCGTTGGCTGATATGATAGATGTCCCCAGGGATATCACCGAACTTATTTCTAATTTATTTACTAGAATATAAAAGATGGGGGAGAAAAAATGAAAAAGATGATGAGCAAACACAAGATGCTGGCTTGCCTGGTAGCAGCCGGTCTGGCAGTTAACTTGGCAGGTGGATCGCCAGTTGAAGCCAAAAAATCTGATGACGCTTCCGCAGCTACTTTGGAGCAGCAAATGACTGAGCTCCAGGCCCGTATGGCTGAGCTGGAGGAACAGCTTAAAGCGGTAAAGGCCAGTGAAAAGGCTACCAAGGAGCAGCTCAAGAAGTCCAGCAAGGGCAAGAACGGCAAGGTTGTTTGGTCAGGAAGCACCAAGTCCGGTTTGGAAGTTGAAACAAACAAAAATAACAAGCTGAAGTCAGAGTTCCGTCTCTATGGCGATGCCGATATGGGTGATGGCTGGGCCACCAATTTTGGTATCAAGATTAAGTCCACCACCGAGGATGCCCATGACAATAAATATGGTTATGGGTACGAGAAAAACAAGATTTTGCTGAATGCGGCCAATGTAAGCAAGCAGTTTGGTAAGTTTGGCGATGCCAACACCGGTAAGATTACCATCGGTACCATGAAGGCCAAGGTCGGTGAAGGCCTGTGGATTTCCAAGGGTGGTACCAACCAGTTCCTGGGCGAATATAACATCACCAAGAATGATATATTCCGAGCTTCTTATGGCTATGATGCCCATGATTATCTCGGAAATGAGTATGATTTTGAATATGAGCTGGATAAGGATGGAAATCTTGTAAGATATGAAGGACCAGTTCAGACTCGTCTGTTGCAGTTCTATGAATATAGACATACCTTTGCCAACAAGGGGAAAAACAGATTGGTTGATCAGTATGCTGGATTGTATTGGGGTAAGCAGCAGCCTGAGACTTATTTGGGCATTTATGGCCGTACGCCAATTGTTGGCAAGCTGTGGGCTACCGGTGAGTGGGCCCGTAACAGCAACACCGATAAGCCGGCCAAGAATCACCATGGCTACGGCTACAGTTATATTGGCGCTAACAAGGCTACTACTGGTTATGCCTTTGAGCTTCACTATGGCAATGCCAAGAAAGCAGGTGACTGGGAGGTTGTTTTGAGCTGGCTCAAGGCAGATCAGAACATGTTCATGAATGATAAGTACACCTCTTATGATGATTATCTCAGTGCAGATGGTTACAAGGGCTTTGGTGCTGAGCTCAGCTATCAGCTCAGCAAGGCTGCCAAGCTGTCCCTTATCCGGTTCTGGGGTCACACCGTTTCCGATCCGGACAATCTAAAGAAGGGCAAGGCAATTGGCGAGGAAACCAAGAATCAGGTATACCTCAAGCTCACTACCAAGTTCTGATGCTATAACTACAGGGCGCCTGTGCCTGGTCAGGGGGCCGGGTACAGGCAGCCATAGGGATATACTGGTTTAAAATCACAAGTAAAGGAGTGTAACTATGTTCAGACACAAGAAATCCCTTGTTTCTTTAGGCTTGGCAGTGATGATTGCACTGCAGTTCTCGGCAGCCGGCTTGGCTAAATCTGATGATTCGGCCAGTAAAAATGCAGATTTTAAGGCACCGGAGCTTGCCCTAAAGGTTGACCGGTATG
>CADACU010000071.1 GCA_902786545.1 uncultured Anaerovibrio sp. | reverse complement strand
TGTCCCTGCAAATTAAGTACCATAAAGGATTGAGCCTGTCCGTCCCTTGGATGGGATACACTGCCGGGGTTAATCATCAGACAATTTTTCTTTTCATCAATTTCCGCCACATGGGTATGACCATATATGGCAACATCCGCCCCCTTGGCCAGAGCTGCCCGATAGTAATCTGAATTTCCCCGCTTCACGCCATAAATATGGCCGTGGGACAGAAAAATTTTATGCCCGGCTTTTTCAATAAGAATTTCCTCCGGCACACTGCTTTGCGGCCAATCGCAGTTGCCTGCCACATGGATTACCTCTTTACCCGTAACTATCGAAAGATATTCTGCATCCTGAATCAGGTCGCCGGCATGAAGCCACAAATCCACCTGGCCAGCCTTTTTTATAGCCTGATCCACCGCCATGGTGTTGCCGTGGCTGTCACTCATTATCCCAATTCTCATTTCAGATACTCCTTCAACAGCACGGCCATTGTCCGCAGGGCTTCTCCCCGATGGCTGATAGCCCCTTTTTCGGCCAGGGTCAGCTCCGCCATGGATTTTTCCCCAAGATAAAAATATGGATCGTAGCCAAATCCATTATCTCCCTTGGCAGTAGTTCTTATTTCCCCCAGGCAAAAGCCTTGCGTCTGCAGGGTACAGCCATCCACATCAACCATAGTAAGGGCACACTGATAATCAGCTTTGGAGCTGGTCACCCCCAGCTTTTTCAGTTCCGCCTGCAGCTTAGCGTTATTGCTTTCATCTGTGGCATTATCACCGGAAAATCGAGCTGAATACACGCCTGGGGCTCCATTAAGCGCCTCAACCTCCAGACCGGAATCATCCGCCAGACAGGCCAAACCGGTCAGTTTTTGATAATGGCAGGCTTTTTTCATAGAATTGGCCTCAAATGTATCTCCGTCCTCGATGGCATCAGGAAAATCCTTGCCCAAATCAGCCAATGACAGCAGTTCCACCGGCAAATCAGCAAATGCGTCCTTCATTTCCCGAATTTTCCCTTTATTTTTAGTAGCAATTACAATCTTTTTCATTATTCCCGACCTACCTTCCAGACCAATTCGTTGCCCAGAATATCCTTTTCATAGGAAATCAGCTCATCAATGCCCTTTTCCGCCATAGCGATAAGGTCTTTCATCTCCGTCCGGGTGAACGGCCGTCCTTCGCCGGTCCCCTGTATTTCCACGAAATTCCCTTCACCGGTGCGAACCACATTCATATCCACCACACCACCGGAATCCTCGTCATAATCCAAATCGAGCAGCAAATCCCCCTCGGTGGAAATACCTACACTGATGGCCGCCAAAAAATCCTTTACCGGAAACGGCTTGCCGGCAGCGGGGTCATAAAAGGTTGCACAGGCCTCCACCAAGGCTACAAACGCCCCTGTTATAGATGCCGTACGGGTCCCACCGTCCGCCTGGATAACATCACAGTCGATAATGATAGTCCGCTCCCCCAAAGCCTTCATATCCATAACGGAACGCAGGCTTCGACCAATGAGCCGCTGTATTTCCTGGGTCCGGCCAGTCTGCTTGCCTCGAGCCGCCTCCCGGGAGGTTCTGGTATGAGTAGCACTTGGCAACAAAGAATATTCGGCCGTCAGCCAGCCCTCCCCAGTCCCCTTGAGAAATCCCGGCACCCGTTCTTCCACTGTAGCAGCACAAATAACCTTGGTCTTGCCCATTTCTATCATGGCCGACCCGGCCGGATGCTGCTGGAAAAACCGATTAATTTTATATTTCCGCAGTTCATCATTTTTCCGTTCATTTTTTCTCGCCATATTTACCTCCAAAGCCAAGAAAAGTGACCACCTTCGCTAGTCACTTTTCTCCATTTAGCAGTCTTATCCCTGCTGATACTGTTTGAAATTTTTAATTATTACAATTGGGGTCTTCTGGGAAGCGTTACCAAATGGATTGTCAATCAGCAAATTCGCTGCCTTCTGACCATCCAGGCCCTTGGACTCGCCCACGACCCGAGAACGCTTCAAATCATTTACATCGGCAATCAGCGCACCAAAACAGCCCAGTCTTTCCTTCAGCTGTTCAACCACCTTGTCAGGATCCTTTGGCCCATAAACGATGTGCTTATCAAATGGAGGCATTGTACCAGTAACATCATCGATAAGGGCTGTCTGCTCACCGCCCCACTTGTAAAAAAGACCGTTTAAGCCAATCAGTTTTCCAAGAAAGCCTACAAAGAGCGCTGCGGCTACCCGCCACTTTCCTTCCACATCCATCAGGGACTGCATGCCATGTGGGGTGGCCAAGGAGCCATAATCAGGGATAAACCGGCAACAAAACTTTGCCACCTTGGTAATTTTCAAATCCTCAGGACGCACGGCCCGCCCCTGAGTAATAGCCACAACACTTTCCGCCACAGAAATAACATCATCAGAACCAATCTTGTCCTTGGTATAACGCTCTACTGTATCAATAATGTTATCCTTATCAGTAAGAATTCTTGTAGGAATAGGAATCAGTTCAATTTTTGCATCATTACTCATGTCAAATGCCCTCCTTATGCTTCAACCAGTTCAGTGCCGACGAGTTTGGCAATTTCCGCTGCCGGTACCTCGATACGAGCCTGACGGTAATGAGCCTCCATGCGGCCAGCTTCCAGCCAAATAATCAAGAAATTGAAGTCAGGCATCTTGGAAATGGCTTCCTTAATGGTCATGCCATGGCGGGCAATGAGCTTAATCTGAGCCTTAATGGCAGCGCGGTCAAGATCCTTTCCATACCCCTTCCGCTGAATGATATAAGCCTCAAAATAATCATCCTCACGGGGAGCGGACAATAGCTCCGCATGGCCCCTCATTTCAACGCCATCATACTGCTCATAAGGGAGCTGGGGGCGAACAAAGCAGTCCATCACTACAGCGCACTGCTTACCAAGATTTACAAATTCAACAACTGTGCTGACGGTCATACTGGTTTCCGTCAGCTCATCCACAGTATAAGCACTGTGACTGTCTACCTTTGCTACAATATTTTCCAGACCAGTATAGCAAAAATACAGCTTTACCAAAACAGCCAGCAGCAATACAACTGCAGCAACAGCTCCAACGACTATCATTAAACCATTCATTAAGAATAACCTCCACATTGGCAGTGGCCTATAAAGCCATCATTACCTTTAATTTATCATAGTATTTATCCGGCAAACGAGTAATCCTGCCGGTTTCCTTTGAGGTGAAGACATTTTGAGTATGTCCTTCCACCAGCAAAGTGTTGTCAGATGCCCTGTATATCCGGTAGTTAAAGGCCATCTTAACCTTTGTCAGAGCCTCCGGAATCGTCTCAATCACCAGCTCATCATCAAAAAAGGCCGAAGCCACATATTTTGCACTTACCTCGGTGATTGGAAAAACATAGCCATCCGCCATTAACTGGTTTAAGGTAATGCCCGCCGCCCGGAGAAATTCCACACGGCCAATTTCAAACCATCTGATGTAATTGGAATGATGAACCACGGCCATTGCATCTGTGTCATAAAAATTTACCTTATGGCGTACAGTGGCAATCACAACATACATCTCCTTCTCATATTATTCTTTATTCACAACTAATTAAGGATAAATCAATACTTATTTAATGTCAAGGATTTCCCCACTCATTTATTACCTCATACAGGGGAACTGCAACACCATATTCCTGCCCAAGCTTAACTACCCTTGTCACCAGCCCGTCAAACTCGGACTTGCGGCCCTGCTGAATGTCCCGCTGCATAGACATGGTAGAATCAGGCTTCAAATTGTCCATCATATTCAGGCCCACTTCCACCAAGTCCTGCTGGAATTCCACTCCCATAGCCTTTCCCAGGGCCACTACCTCCTTTATCAGACCCACAAACATATCCCTTGGTTCACCTGTTTGTTGAAAGGCCTCGCAGGTGGCATCAAAATACACGCCTGCCGCCGCAGCTGGTGATACAAAGGCAAATTTCTGCAAAGCATCCCGCACAATGTTTTCACTAAAATGACCTCTTATTTCGGCTTTTTGCAACACCTGCTCCAGTGTCTGGGCTGTTTTCTCCAACCGAACAGGCTGCCCCGGCCGATATCCGTAAATCACCCGAAGAATTTTGTTGGATTGATAGATAATCCCCGGCGCCTCAATCTCACTCATAACATAAATACACCCATCCAGGCAGGTATATTCCGGCAGTTTCTCCTGCATTATCCCACCTGTCCCAAACACATTTAATATAGGGATTATAAGGGTATCCTTGCTTATCTTAGCCTTTACAAAGGCAATAGCATCTTCAATATTGTAATACTTCACACATACAAACAGCACATCCGGGCAATCGTTATATTCTGCTTCAGTGCAGGCCGTAATATTTTCTATAGTTTCCGTTCCCCGATGGTTGGTATGAAGGATAAGGCCGTTTTCCCGTATGGCCTGCAGATGAGCGCCTCTGGCAATAAGTGTCACATCATTGCCCGCCATAGCCAAATAAGCTGTCAGTGTTCCGCCGGTTCCCCCAGCCCCAAAAATACAAAATTTCATATACAGTTCCTCCCTCTCTGCCTTACACCAACGGGTGCCAGAGCTCCCATCTCTCAGATAAGAACCATAGCACCCGCAGAGTTCTGTATTTATTCGGCTAAAATCAGTGGAAATCTAAAAAGCCAACTTAATAAGTCTCATTTTCCTTTCTTGATTGTACAATTTCATTGCTGCACATTACAATACTAATTATTGTTTATTTTAAAAATTTCTCCATCACTATTGATTGGAATTCTCTAACTGGCCGATTGAGTGACCTCGTTCCATAGATCAAATCCCAAAATCATAACACCCCCTACCCCTTGGGTAATAGTCAGACTCTCATGGAAAACAAAGTATGAGATTAACACAGCCACTAACGGGTCAATATAGCCCAAAATGGCCGCTTCTTGACCAGTAA
>CADACU010000070.1 GCA_902786545.1 uncultured Anaerovibrio sp. | reverse complement strand
AATTCCTCATTCCTAATTCTTAATTATCTTTGTTTGTATATATTTCTTGCTAATGACTGAAATAAATGGCAAAATAGAGAAGCGAAAGCAACTATTTATCATATGAATGGCGATGTGATGATATGAATACAACCAAAACGATATTTGCTGGCCTGTTTGTGGCGATGGGAGTGCTGTTGCCGGTGGCATTTCATATTATAGGCATCAGTGGACGGATTTTTTTTCCTATGCATATTCCGGTTCTTATGAATGGCCTTTTGCTGGGGCCGGCGTATGGACTGGCGGTGGGGATTGCTGTTCCGGTGGTCAGTGCCCTGATGACGGGGATGCCGACTATGTTCCCTGTTTTGCCTATGATGACGGCTGAATTGGCAGTATATGGTGTAGTGGCGGGCTTTATTCATCAGAAAATGGGCCGTGGACTGCTGACTTCACTGATAGGTGCCATGATATGCGGCCGGATAATGGACATCATGGTTTTGACCCTGTTCGGTGAAGTATTAAAAATTGATGCTAAGCCGTTCATCTATGTTATGGCCGGAGTGTGGACCGGACTGCCGGGGATAATCATACAGGTTATTTTTATTCCGTATTTGGTAAGGCGACTGAAGGAAGCCTTTTTTGACCATAAATTATTTCAAGAGAGGGAATTATGAGCAAGACGAAAATTTTAACCGGACTTATTTGTCTGGGTTTGATTACGACTACTGGCTTTGCGGCCAATGAGGTCAATTTGGGTGATGAAATTGTTACTGTATATGGTGAGATGACCGAAGCTGAGAACAGTGGTGAGGCTGATACGGTAATCTCGCTGGAAAAATATCAGGGAGTGGCCAAGACTTTGCCTGAACTTCTGCGGGGAGTGGCTGGGGTCCAGATACAGGAAAAGCCGGTAGGGGGGACCGAAGATCAGAGTGTAAAGCTCCGTGGGCACGACAGCCGCCGCTTTACTGTGCTGGTGGATGGTGTACCCCAGAAAAATTCCGGTGTTATGGGTGGCAGTTATTTTAGCTGGGATACCATGCCAATAGGTTCCATTGATCGGATAGAGATTATCAAAGGGGCCAAGTCTTTTAAATATGGTCAGACCAACGGCGGTGTTATCAATATTATTACCAGAAAGGCCGAAGGCGGGACCTATAAACGGTCCATGGGCAGCAATAAGTATCGTCAGTTCGCCCTTGATTATAATACCACCTCAGGTGTGTTTGATATTGGTGTAAATTTCCTGCATGAAACCAAGGATGCTGTGCTGCGCAATGCGGATTATGGCAACAGGCAATATGGGCTTAATCTGAAATATCATATAAACAGCACTGATTCTATAAAGTTCAATTTCCAGCATACCCGTACCAACAAGGGAATGGTCACGGTAAATGACCCGTCCAGGGCGGATTATAATTCATATTATCCAATCACCCTGTTTGCGGATGCGTTTGGGAATGCCAAAAACAACGAGGTAATGGATGGCAGCCGGTTCATTACCAACCGAAATAATTTCAATATTTCCTACGATTCCCGTCGGGAAAAGGGCACTGATTTATTTACCTATTGGAAGGTAAATGAGCGGATGGAGGAGCTCAAGCTGGGGAATGGTGGTGCTGTGCTGTTTAAACGCAACAATATTACCGATCTGTCCCAGGGCTATCTTTATCAAGGCTCCCGGATAATTGATGATCGGCACGAGCTGGCCTTTGGGGCTGATTATACCCGTTACAGATATGGCTATGGTTGGTATGACAGCAATGCTGAGGGTGCTTCGGCGATGTATCCGTCCCAAAAGGCGGACACCTATGGGATTTATGTAGGGGATACATGGACTATGAATGACCGTTGGACATTGAACTATGGCCTGCGGTATGATGCCATGAAAGGCGAGCGGGATGATGGTCAGGCTGTGGCAGTTAAGTCCTTCAGTGACAGTAGTTTGTCTCCCAAAATAAATGCTGTTTACAAGAATGACGAACGGACTACCACGGAGTTTTCCGTAAATCGTATTTGGCGAGCACCATCCATGGCGGAATTTTACTGGTATTATCGCGGTATGGGCATGATGCCTCTTAACCACAATGCGGAGGAGAGCCTGGGACCGGACAAGGGCTGGGGCTACGATGTTTCCTTGCATCGGAAGTTCAACGACCGATACGATAGCAAGCTGTCCTTGTTCTATCAGGATTATTCCTCGTTTATCAGCTTTGTTCATACCAGTCCGTTTAACTGTTATATGTTGAATGGAGTAAAAATCTGGGGCTTTGAATGGGAAAATACCTATAAGTTTGACAATCATTCCTCCATGTATATGAATTATACCAATCAGCATACTACCAAAAATGATAGCCGGGAATGGGATAATGTAGCTTTGGCTGGTGAGCTGGATTATCGGCCTCGGCATATGCTTTCCTTGGGCTATCGCTGGGAGAAGGATAGCTGGACGGTCCAGTATGATATGAGGTTTACCGGTAATCAGCGGACCAAGTATGGATATCCATATGCCAAGCCAACGGAGAACCGGGTGGTGAACCTAGGAGGATATGCAGTGCATAATCTGTCTATAACCAAGCGGTTTAGGGATAAAATGTCCGTGAATTTTACGGTGTATAACCTCTTTAACAAGGATTATTGCGAGATATACGGCTACCCGATGGAAAAGCGCAGCTTTGTGCTGACCTGTACCAAGAACTTTTAATGATTTCCGACAGGGAGATGGAAAATTATGCGGATAGCAAGGCTTTCGAGAATGCTTGAACGATACGGACTGATTGTACTGGGGTGCCTTATCAGCAGCTGTGCCATAAATTTATTTTATGTACCCGCTAATCTGCTAACAGGCGGCGTTACCGGTATTTCCATGATTGTGCTCTTTTTGTGGGGCCTGCCGTTGGGTGTTCAGACCTTTGTGTATAATATACCGCTTTTGATTGCTGCCTATATTTTTCTGGGTAAACGATATCTGCGGGATGTAATAGTGGGTACGGTGATTTTCTCCGTCTGTCTTGATTTGACTCAGTATCTCAGTGAACTGCATCTGGTCAGTGATGTGATGCTGTCGTCAATTTTTGGCGGCGTGTTCTGTGGAATCGGCTACGGCATTGTTTTTCGTAATGACGGAAGTACCGGTGGCTTTGATATTATTGGAGCTATCGTAAAAAAATACTACTCCTTTGATATGGGAGCAGTAATTTTTTCCTTTAACTGTATGATAATGGTGGTGGCCGGCTGTCTCTTTGGGGTGACTCAGGCTTTGTTTACCCTGATTGGCATGTTTGTGTCTGCCAGTGTAACTGACAAGGTTATTGCCGGTATCAATCACCGAAAGGCGGTAATGATTGTTTCCAACAAGGCCGAGGAAATAGCGGACGGAATCATTTACGAGGTGGGCCGGGGGGTAACCTTTGTCCATAGTCAGGGGGCCTATACCCGCACAGAACGGGATATTGTGTTTGTGGTGGTAAAGACCACCCAGATTGCCAAGATTAAGAATATCGTGGATGCGGTGGACCGATTTGCCTTTATGATTATTATGTCCGCCAACGAGGTAATGGGCCGGGGCTTCACCCTGCCGGGACGGGAAATAGAGAAAATTCGTCAGGGACGGAAAAAACCGGTTGGTATCGATGAAGATGAAGAATAATATCGCTTGTAAAAGAGGCTGTCGCATTTGATGATTTTTCACCAAAGCGGCAGCCCTGTTATTATGTCCTTCTTTTATTATTTTGAATAATTGTTCATAGCAGCTTAATTCACGGCACAACAAAAACACCGTTTATATGATGACGGTGTATATGATGAAATCAGGCTGCTGTTTTAAATCATATAAATGCAGTCCAGTTCTTCCGGCCTTTACCCTACGGTCAAACCGGGAAATATTATACGCCAGAGCCACAATTATACTTTCGGTCAGTACATTTTCCTTCCCGCGGCGCGAATATCTCCGCAATCCCATATCTTCTTTTATGTTGGCAAAGGAACCTTCAACCTGAATACTACGATTCATTCGTAATTGTGTTCCAAATGGACTGGTTAGCCGCATTAGACATGCCTGCCGCTGTTCCTCCATATATTTTGATACATGCAGGACTTTGTTGCGTTCCTCTATTGGTGTTTTACAGTTATTTCCTTTGATGCAGAAACCTTTAAAGTGACACCCGGTGCAATCCCCAGAGTATATAGTTATTTCCCTGTTGTAGCCAGCTTTTGTTTTTCTGCTTTGAACATTTTGCTTGGTGAGAACTCGCCCATTATGGCGGGTATAGCAGTCACTTTTGGCGTTGTAACTCATATTTTCCCGACGGCCTATATCCTTTTTGTATTTTCTTGTCTTTGAAATCTCATAGTTATTTGGTTTAATATAGGCCACCTGACCATTAAGCTCAATAAATCTTTAATTCTCTTCGCTTTCATAGCCTGCATCGGCCACAATGTTTCTGTAAGGAAAACGCAGATGCTTTGCCATGCTGTCCAAAAAAGGGATTAAGGTATTTGTATCCGTCGGATTGTGAAATATTTCTGCCCAAACAATGTATTCGGAATCCACGCCATGCTGAAGATTGTATGCTGGTTTTAACTGACCGTTAAGCATTGCATCTTCTTTCATTCGCATAAAGGCTGCGTTCTTATTTTTTTGCATAGAAAAGGGGCATAGCAAATATTTTTTTATTAGTGCGACAGCCCCTTTGGGTATCAGTACTTAATGAATTTGAGCCGGTAGGCGAAAAATGAGTTTAGTACTGGTCAAGGGAAATGGACTGGCCAACGCAGCCCATTTTTTGTTTTATAAAAGCATATATTTATAGTACAATAATATGTGTATTTTTTTGTGATAGTATATAATAGGACCATGGTAGTGTATGCAATTCTACAAGGATGCTATGGCATGAAGTGAGTGAGATGACATGGGAGGGAACTATGAACAGGATTTATAAGGTAATTTGGAGCAGAACAAAAAATTGCTATGTGGTGGTCAGCGAGTTGGCCAAAAGTCACACTAGGAGCAGCTCCCGTAGTGGCCGGAGGGTGGCTGCTGTCCGGGTGGGGAGTGCCATCCTTTTGGGGACATATCTGGCAGCGGGATGCAGCCTGCCCTTGGCCTGGGCCGACACCCCGACACAGGAAGAGATAAATGAAGCAGTCGTGGAACTGGTTGAAAAAACCGAAGGCATTACACGTGAGGGAACAAAGACCACAATAGAACAGGGCTTTAATGTTCAAACAAACTTTAATAGCGGTTCTTCTAATGGATATATGAATGTCAACTGGGGACAAGATACACTAGCCAATGGTGAAAACGCAACAGCTTGGGGGAAAAGCACAGTTGCCCGTTCACCTCGGTCCACAGCCTGGGGTAATGAGGCAACAGCCAAGG
>CADACU010000069.1 GCA_902786545.1 uncultured Anaerovibrio sp. | reverse complement strand
GCTATGGTTGACAAGCTGGCTGCTGAGTTCAAAGATGAGCTGGCTAACCTGGGCGTTCGTGTTGATGAGCTGGAAGCTCGCATGGACAATGTTAAGTGGTCCGGTTGGGTTCGTTATGAGTACAAGAACCGTCGTCAAAAGGATTTAAAAGATGCTAAAGGTAATCCAACGGATGGTGTGAGCACTGTTCAGCGTATTAAGCTCCGTCTCACTCCTTCCATGAAGATCAACAACCAGTGGACTGCTCATGCTCGCATGGAATTTGGTATGGATGCAAACTCCGCCCATTGCTCCACTGCTGCTAACTGGGGTGGCGGTTACAATGGCACTCAGTTCCGGGTTGACCAGGCTTGGGTAGATGGTAAGATTGGTACTGCCACTGTTAAATTAGGCCGTTTCGGTACTTATGATAACGCAAGCCATGGTCTTGTAATGGATGATGTTATCACCGGTGCTGATGTAACTATTCCATTTGGTAAAAATTGGAATGTTCATTTGGCAGCCGGTCGTTACAGCTGGTATCCAATTGATACCCTCGGAAGCGCAGTAGTAAAAGATGCAGATGGTAACGAGGTAGGTAAGGCCTCTGGCGTTTTGCTTGGCGATCCGTCTGATGGTTATGCTGGTGGTACTTGGACTTACCTCGGTGGTGAAGTATATTACGCAAAGGATAAGTGGGATTTTGGTGTAGGTTATCGCGAGTTCCGTGGTAAGACTCCAAATCTGAATGCAACTGCGAACTTCAACTGCATGGATGGCATTGACAGAATTAAAATGGCCAATGTCGGTGTGGGATATAAGTTTAGTCCAGCTGTATACATGAATGTTGATTATGCTCGTATAAATGCTGGTAAGCGCGCAGATGACAGCGTTCAGTATGCAGGTTCTGCTCCAAACCAGAAACATAATTACAATATTCAGCTTAGCTGGCAGCTTAGCAAAAAGATAAATGTTCACGCTGCATACAGACATTTGGCTAACCCTAATGTTTGTGCAACCTATGATCTCCTGAGCTGGAACTGTGATGGTCAGAAGGGCTGGGAGATCGGTACTGATATCACCCTCCAGAAGAATGTTAGTGCTTGCGCTTACTACTTTGATGGTAAGAATTTGGCTGGTGAAAACAAGCTCAAAATGTTCTACGGTAACCTCAACTTCAGCTTCTAATTTAGAGCTTAGTTGTGAACTAACAAATAATGAGAGCTCCTACTTCGGTAGGAGCTCTTTTTGTACGCTTTCCTTTGTTATACTATCCATCCCTTCCCCATGATATCCGCGGCCACCATATCCATATCATCTACCCAATGGGTATAAAAGTCAGCAGTTATATATATGCTGGCATGGCCCAGCCGTTTACTTACCTCTTTTATATCAATCCCTCGCCGAACCAGTTCGGTAGCATGATAATGTCGTAAGCTGTGAAAGGTAAAGCCTTCCGGGGTATCAAGCCGCTTAAAGAAGTGGTATATATATTTATCAGCCGTATGTCTGGATATCTGCTTGAACGGAAAACGATTTGGGGTAAAAATGTACAAGCCAAGGGTGTACTTGCGAATTTCCCGCAGTATTTCCTTGGCTACAAATATTTTTCGATATGATTTACTGGTTTTTAAAGGCATATCCGGGCCAGCCTGAGTGAGCTGTCCCTTTATTTCAATGGTATGATTTTTAAAGTCTATGTCATTGGTTGTCAGGTTGAGGATCTCCCCCAGTCGCATTCCGGTACTTACCGCTAAAAGCAGGACCTTGTAAATAAAATGATTCCTTTCGTTTCTGGCTTTTTGGATATATTGCTGTATTTCAGCCCGGCTCGGTAGTCGTAAATCTATTTTAAAGTGATTTTGCCGGATTTTACGCATATTATGACAAGGATTTTTCTCTAATATTTCCTGTCGTATGGCATCATTAAATAAGGCCGATAAAATCAGCCTGTAGGTTTTTCGGGAGGAAGTTTTTATATTGAGCTGGTCGAATATTGTATCAATCAACGGCCCGGAAATATCTGCCAAGGGGCAGTTACCTAATATAGGCACAAAATGATTGTATACCGACCGATAATTTTGATAAGTGCTAAGGGCGGTCTCTTTTTCTTTCCAGATGAGCATTTGGTCAAAATACTCTTTGAAGGAAATCATATTTGTCTTGCTTGAGGATGATGCTAAAATGTTTGTGTTCCATTGCCAATTTGTCGTAATCATAATAATCCTCCTTGTGCAATATACTGTTTAACGACTGTGCATATATTATCGAAAAGAGAGCCCGGAATTTTTTCCTAGGCGTTATAATTAAGTACTGGTTATGATAAAATAAGGATGTAAATATATTTGCCGTTATAAGTGATATTTTCAGGAGGAGTTATGGCATTAGACAATAAATTAGGCTTGGCAGATGCCATAGAACTGGCCCATAAGGAAGAATATTTGACCAAGAAACGAGCTGCTGAGCTTTATGACAAGAATATTATTGATGGTTTTCCAGTGGGAACTTTTGCTGGTTTAAAAGCCATTCACAGCTATCTTTTTCAGGATGTTTATGAATTTGCCGGTCAACTGCGGGATGTTAATATTGCTAAAGGAAATTTTAGGTTTGCTCCTGTGTTATATTTAACCGATGCTTTAAAAAAAATTGATAAAATGCCACAAAAAACTTTTGAAGAGATTGTGACGAAATATGTGGAAATGAATGTTGCGCATCCCTTTCGGGAAGGGAATGGGCGCAGTATGCGTATTTGGCTGGATGCCATATTAAAAAAAGAACTCGGTCAGGTCATTGATTGGAGCCTGATAGACAAGGAAGATTATCTTTATGCTATGGAACGCAGTCCGGTAAGAAGTAAAGAAATTATGTCTTTACTAAAAAAAGCCCTGACAGATAAGGTGAATGATCGCCAGGTATATATGAAAGGGATTGATGCGTCATATCGTTACGAGGGATATGGAACATATAAAACTGCTGAGGTGGGGTCTGCTAATCAGGCGGACTAACATTTTGCAAAACAAAAGAGCCCCGCAGGGCTCAGTAAGTTGATTTTATGCAAATGCACACCGTCCAACAGGTTCAGGAATTTCTCTGCCCAGCATTTTAGCTGTATCAATCCATTCCTGAATAATCCTATCAGAATTATGCAACGCCTCTTGTGCCGTTTCTCCATCAGCCTGACAACCTGCCAGTTCTGGAACGACAACAACCCAACATTTATCTTCTTTTGACCAATATATCACTCTCTCGTACATAATTATACCTCCATTCTGTACTTTCTGATAATAGCTCGAACTTGTTTAACCTGAACGGATTTTGCCTTAGATGAATCACCTTTATCAGGTTGAATATTGATGATTTCATCAATGCCATTTTGGGTTTGAACCTCCCCCACTTAAAGAAGTGGGGGATTCTTGAGAAATTTGATACACGGACTAACGCCCTACAGACATATCCCAAAGGAGTTAGCTGTCAGGATACCCTTATTCTCAATGGGCTGTCCAAAAGCCCTCTACACAGTTCTTCGAAACCGAAGTTCTGCTTACTTTTGCGAAGTATGTTTGCCGCCCCGTTAACATCGGCATTTGCAATTCTGCCATCGGCAAAGCGATACAGCCCACGCTGGACACGTTTGCCACTGAATGTACCAGTATACGGATTTTCGGCATTGTAGACAGGAATATCGTCCAAGTCAAGGCAGCTTGCCTTTGAAGTATAGGATTCTTCCTGCTCTATGTACTTAATCCCGTAACGCTCGCACAGATTTTGCATAGCTTCACGCAGATTACCGAAGCTGATTTGAGTGAACTGCTGGTTGACCTTTTTGCCGAGATTCATCGAGCGTGTGAAATCTGGGTTGTAGCCACAGACCACAGTACCAATCTGATGGTCAATGCAGTAATTGATGATGTAACGGGTGGTCTTGCGGATGTAATCCTGAATGCGATTGTTCCTCTTGCGGGCAAGACGATAGAGCCTATGGGTTTTCTTTATCCCTTGCTTGTCGGCAATACTCTGATAATGGGCTTTCTGCTTGTTCCAATACTGGTTGATTGATTTGAGTTTACGACCGTCCATAATGAACGATGTCCCAATGTTGGTTACGCAGGTTGCCAGATTTTCCAAGCCGATGTCGATAGCAAGGACTTTATCGGGGGTTAAATTTTGCTTCTCTTCTTCCTGCAAGTAGCAATATTGTATCTTGAAGTACCTGCCGTTGTATACGGGGCAGATGCGTACTTCCTTGATTCTCTTGCCTTCAAGTCTTGCAGGAAAAGGAATCTTGATTTGCCTGCCGTCATGAAGCCTAGAGAAACAACGGCTCATAGGTATTATCAGGAACCCATTTTTGATATTGATTGCATTTGTCGAGAGAATGAGGTTGAACAGACCGCCCTTCTCTCGATAGTGCGGAATCTTGATGTCCTGAAAACGATAGTCACCTTTCTTTGCTTTCTTGATGAGATTGAAGAACGACTTGAAACTGCGGTCAGCCACTTTCAGAGTTTGCTGCGATACGCCAGCCTGAAGCAGTCCATAGTTTTCGTTTTCCTTGCAGGCATGGTAATTCTCCTCGTAATTGAGGAACTTCTTCTCCTTGAAATAGTATTGCCTGATGTTGTAGAGAGCCACATTGTACAGGTTATTGCTGTACTGGCACATCTCCCTGAGCATAGCATACTCTTCCTTGGAGAGTTTTCGGATTACATTCGATTGAGTTAGATACATCTTGTTACACCTCCTTTCTTGTTATATACATATTATATGGCAAAAGAAAACAGTTGACAAGACTATCTACGTTGTTTTGTAGATTGAGCAGGCATCGAACCCACTCAATCTACCGCCATTCATCTCCCACCTAAGAGGAAGGAGTCTTCTGGCGGGGGCGATAAAAAATTAGGCAAATGAAAAGAGCTCCTACCGAAGTAGGAGCTCTCATTATTTGTTAGTTCACAACTAAGCTCTAAATTAGAAGCTGAAGTTAAGGTTACCGTAGAACATCTTGAGCTTGCTGGTGTTGTCGAGGTTATCACCCTGGAAGTAGTAAGCGGAAGCGCTAACATTCTTCTGGAGGGTAATATCAGTACCAACTTCCCAACCTTTCTGGCCTTTAGTGTTGTAACTCTGGAGGTCATAGGTAGCAGCGAGGGTACCAGGATTGGACATCTTCTTGTAGGAAACATAGAGGCCAATCTTCTTGGTAGCCTGCCAATCAAGGCGTACATTGTAGGAATGCTTCTGGTTAGGGTTATCAGCAACCTCAGCAGCATTTACACGGCTGTAGTCAGCCTTGATGCCAACAGCTGGGCTGAACTTGTAACCGATACCAGCGGAAGCAATCTTAATCTTGTCAGCGTTGCCCATGGAGTTAGCGAACTGAGCTTTAGTAGCATCCTTACCATGTAATTCACGGTAACCTACACCAAAGTCCCACTTACCCTTAGCAAAGTATACATCAGCACCCATGTAAGTCCAAGTACCATCAGCATAACCATCAGACGGATCGCCAAGCAAAACGCCAGAGGCCTTACCTACCTCCTTACCATCTGCATCTTTTACTACTGCTTTTCCGAGGGTATCAGTTGGATACCAGCTGTAACGACCTGCAGCCAAGTTTACATGCCAATCCTTGCCGAATGGAATGTTTACTTCAGCACCGGTGATAACATCATCCATGGCAATACCATGGCCAGCTTCGCCCCAAGTGCCGAAACGACCGAGTTTAACGGTAGCCTTGCCAAGCTTACCATCTACCCAAGCCTGGTCAACACGGAACTGAGTGCCGGTGTAACCGCCACCCCAGTTAGCAGCAGTGGAGTTATGGGAGGAGTTTGCATCCATACCATACTCCATACGAGCATGGGCAGTCCACTGCTTGTTAATCTTCATGGAAGGAGTGAGACGGAGCTTAATTCTCTGTACAGTGCTAACAGCACGGTTACCGTCATTTTCCTGACGACGGGTCTTGTACTCATAACGAACCCAACCAGTCCACTTAACATTGTCCATGCGAGCTTCCAGCTCATCAACACGAACGCCCAGGTTAGCCAGCTCATCTTTGAACTCAGCAGCCAGCTTGTCAACCATAGC
>CADACU010000068.1 GCA_902786545.1 uncultured Anaerovibrio sp. | reverse complement strand
TCATCGGTAGGGCAGAAGACTTTTTGTAATCCGTAGGCACTACCGCTACCGGTGGCAAAACTACCGTTCCAGAAAGTGGTGTCACTCGGAATACCCGGCGCATGGTTTAACTTGCTTCGGTTGGCGGAGTAGTCACCCGGCACGAGATGGAAGAGGTCGCAGTAGGCTTCGTTCACGGTACCTCCCCACCAACTCTTGGGCAACATATGCTCGATATCAAAGCCTCCTACGCTGGCTGTTGGATTGGCAGGGTCGAAATAACGGTGGTTGTTAGAATACATGTCCAACACCTCGTTAGTGAGCGTGTCGCGATCGGTATAGAAGAAAGCGTCCCAAGTCTTACGCGGACCACTTCCGTACCGGTAGCGCACGCCGCAGAAGATGATTTCGCTTAATTTGGATTTGAGCAAGGAGTCCTGTGTGCCTTGTGCGCGCTCGTAGTAATCGCCGGGCATAGGACCGATAGCCATGCAAGACGAGTCCACGTTGAAGGTAGGCGGCGTGTATTTATAACCGCTTATCTTGAGTGGAATGGACTGTTTGACGAGGATGTTGTCTGCGCCTTTTCCGCTAACGTACAGCGTGTCGAACGCGTTAGATGTGAAATTCAAACTGTAGGCCAGATCGATCTCGCCTCCGGCAGAGGGAAGAGTTGTGCTACCTAATTGGAAAACGGTGCCGCTCTTTAGAGCCAATTGAATATCTCCGACTACATGCTTACCCTTCACTTCTACGCTTACTACATCTTCTGCCGTTTCGCCATCCTCGACCGGAACACTACCGAAGTCCACGGTGTAGGGCACTTCAAAAACAGCGGTGTTCGGTAGAGGATCAGGTGCTTCAAACTCAATGCGCTGTACATACCAACGGTTGTTGCCAGCCACTTTAGCGGTAATAGAGATCGCGTTAAGGGTGCTGTTAACGGTCAATACGTACGGACGGATTTCGGCTTTGTGACCGTCTTCCCAGATGAGATCTTGACCACAGACGGTGATGCCTTTTGCTGCTGCTGTTGACTTCTTTTATAGGGGGCAGGGCAGAAGCGGCTGATATTCTCACCGTCAAGGTCAGCGGAACGGCCATGGCCGGCCAGGAAGCCAAGGCGATTGAGGATGCCAAGAAAAGAGCCGTGTTCAAGGTGTTCTCCCATGATACCAGGGCTGAAAATGATCCCAACAGTGTATTTGTCCAAATGTTGGAACGATACAATGATTATGTGGAAAGCTGCAAGGTTACCAAGAAAACAACCACCGGCAACCAGTTGTTGGTGATAGCTGAGATAGCAGTGAGACACAGTAAGCTGCACGACGATTTTCAGGAACTGGTGGCCCAACGGCAGGTGGCCCAGGATGATATGACGGCAAGCATCGTAATGCGGGCGGTGAATACCACCGACAATCAGGGCTTTGGTGATGGCCTGGAACAGGCCTTTAATCACCGGTTTGGGTTACAGGGGTTCCAAGTCCAGCAGGATGAGGAACTGGTGATGGCCAAACAGCACATTTTGGCTGGTGCATATGATGATTATGTCCAGGGCCTGCAGAACTTGATTGACAATAATACCATAATGACTAATTTCGCAATAATCGGCGAAGTGGGCATTGAAAAAGTGATGAGTAATCCAACCGGAAAAGGTTATATGGCCAAGTCTATGGTGCGAATACATGCTTATGACTGTATGAGAAAAGCCGTCGTAGGGGATTTTCAAGAAAGCTATGAAATGCTGGCTGATACCGAAGCTGAAGCCGAACGCCTGGTTTTACAGAAGGCTTCCATCGATGCTGCCGAAAAAATGGCCAAGGATACATTAAGATATTGGCGTAATGTGAATTAGTGGAACTAATCCCATTAAATAATAAAAATTCAAAGGTGATAAAGAGGAGGAATTTATTATGAAAAAGTTATTCTCAATTATTGTAGCGATGGCTATGCTACTGATGAGCTGCACCGTGTTTGCAGCAACCGACATTTCTGATGGTGTTATCCGGGTAGAGGGTACAGGCTCCCTAATGAATGCTAACTCCATTACCGGGTATCGGGCTGCTAAGGTTGACGCTATGCGTAATGCTCTGGAGGAGGTTCAGGGCGTAAATATCGATTCGGACACTACTGTTCGTGACAGCATTACAGCCAGTGATATGGTCCGGACCAGAGTAAACGGTATGATTAAGGGGGCCAAAGTGGTAAAGAAGTATCGGGATGACGATGGTTATCATGTTATCATTGAACTGCCGGTATATGGCGTGCAGTCCTTGGCTTCAGCAGTTATTCCAAAGACCTATACTGCATCTGCACCGGTTCCATTTGCTCCGGCAACTACCTATGCTCCTGCACCAAAAATTCCGGTAAGCAGCGGTCCATACACTGGTCTGATTGTTGATTGCACCGGCCTGGGTTTGGAAACTGCTATGGCAGCCGGCGTATTCACTCCTGATAATCAGATGGTATATGGCAAGGATAATTTCAGCTATGAGGATGTTATCAGCCGTGGCTATGTAGGTTATGCCAGAAGCTTGACCAGTGGTGTTGATCGGGCAGGTTCCAATCCATTGATTATTCGGGCCCAGTCGATCAAACAGTTCGTAAATCCGGTTATTTCCAATGCCGATGCCGCCAGAATTATGGTAGAAAATCAGCAGACCAAATTCCTGGAGAAGGGCAATGTGGTGTTTGTAAAATGAGACTTATTCAGTTGGAGCGTAAAGCACCGAATGAATGTAGTCGAATAAATCCTTGGCTTTACGGGTGCTTTGCTACCAACCTAAGAGGTAGGAGGCTTAGCACCCGTTAGCATAGGGTAAAATGAGACTTATTCAGTTGGAGCGTAAAGCTCCAACTGGATGTAGTCGAATAAATCCTTGGCTTTACGGGTGCTTTGCAACCCACCTAAGAGGTAGGAGGCTTAGCACCCGTTAGCATAGGGTAAAATGAGACTTATTCAGTTGGAGCGTAAAGCACCGAATGAATGTAGTCGAATAAATCCTGAGCTTTATAGGTGCTTGCTCCCACATGAAAGGTGGGAGCTCTAGCACCATCAGCGTAGGACAAAATAATAGAATAAAATCTGTACTAAATGAAAATGGAGGCTCCCATGCTGGGAACCTCCGTTTTATTTTTCACTATATATTTATTATTGGCAATAAATCAATTACTGATGATTACCCCGCCATGGATAAAAATAGGTGTCTTGTTGGCAGCGACCCGGGTTGGAACCTTTGTTGACAGCTTATAAGATGTGTCTAAAATATAGGCGGTAACAAGAATAGCGTTTTCCTTGATTTTGTTAAAGGCTTTGCTGTCCAGCTCAGCTTTATAAACTTTAAAGCTATGGGCGTCAATGGAAGAAGATGTCAATGCCTGGGTAAAGGCCATATTATCGGACCATTGCCATAATTTTTCACCGTTTTTGTCGGTAATAATAAAATCATAAACCTGTCCGTTCCGATGGCTTACACTGTAGGGTAAATCACCACTGTTGGTAACTTTTAATTCCAGAAACAGTTTTCCGTTCCGCTGCTCAACGACTAGTTCCTGGATTATATTATCAGATTGCATGGCGGCATAGCTGCTATTATTATTTGGACTGCTGGATCCGGAGCCGGACACAGGGAAAGTGATACCGATGCCCGTGCCAAAGCCGGCATTAACTATGCTAGGGACACACATGGCAATTGCCATTATAAAGGTTAGTAGAAATTTATACATAATGCATCACCTCGTGAAATGTAGTTTAATTGTTCAAATTTTTCTTCTTTAGAAGAAAAATCTTCCAATTAGCGTTTCAACGAGCTGGGAGATATGTTCGCCAGCTGTTGTAGTTTGTTTTCCCCCATCTAAAGAGGTAGGGGACATCTTAAAGCTCGTTATAATATTTTACACAATTTGACAGGGTTAGTAAAAGGTTGTTATCAGTAAGTTTTAAAATTCTTCATATTATGATATAATTCTACGGGTAACCTGGTAAAGGGGCTGTGGATACAGCTCCTTTGTTTTTGCTGGGAAATCTTCGTGAAGCGAATATGCAAGATGAAAGATAACTTTAAAATTCGTGTAAGGGCTGATGGAAGCCCGTATGTTTTCAGCTTGATTGCATAGATTATTGGCGGTGATATAGGTGAAAGAACTGGTTAAAAAAGCTCATATATGGATGGATGAATATATGAAGTCCTTTTACGAAGAGGATGCAGATGTAATGCTGGGGATAAGGACAAAGGAAGTTCATACCGGCTATGTGACATCCTATGCTAAGGAATTGGCTGGTCATCTGCAGCTGCCGGAGCATGATGTTCAGTTGGCAGAGTTGATTGGGCTGTTTCACGATGTGGGGCGGTTTCGGCAATGGACTCTGTACAGAACCTTTGCAGATGCTTATTCCGAAGACCATGCAGAGTTGGGGTTGAAGGTTATTCAGGAGTTGGCCTTTTTTGATGAGTTGTCGGCAGATGATAAGGACATTATGCTTTTTGCTATAGGAAATCATAATAAAAAAGTCATTGCCCCGGCCCCGGATAAACGCCATTTGCTTTTTGCCAAAATCATTCGGGATGCGGATAAATTGGATATTTATCGGGTGTTGGAGCCATATCTGCTGGGGGAAAAGGCGGTGGCCTTTTCACGACAGGCTGTTAACTATGACAAAGAAGCCTTTGCTCCCGGCTTTGTGGAAAAATTCTGCCGGGCTGAACAGGTGGATTATACCGAAATACAAACATTAAACGATCGAATATTAGTGCGGTTGATGTGGGCCTATGATATAAATTTTGCCTGGACAATGCGACGCATCCGGGAAAAGGGCTATCTGCTGCGGGTGGAAGAACGGCTTCCCCAGACTGAGCTGGTTCGTGAGGGCATTGCCCGTTTAAATAAATATGTAGACGATAAATGCAATTCTGCTGATTTGCCGATGGATTTGTGATATACTAAAGAGTGCTGGTGATATTAAAAAGGAAATGGACCCGTTGGTGGGAGCAGGATAAAAAGGAGCGATAATATGGCAGAAATTGCTGTTACAGGTTCAAATTTCATTCAAAATGAAATAAATGAGGATTTAAAGAAGGGCTATTATCCGGAGGGGGTGCATACCCGTTTTCCACCGGAGCCAAATGGCTATCTTCATGTGGGCCATGCCAAGTCCATCTGCCTGAATTTTGGTTTGGCCAAGAAAAATAATGGTATCTGTAACCTGCGGTTTGATGATACTAACCCGGTAAAAGAGGATGTTGAATATGTTGACTCCATTCAGGAGGATATAAAATGGCTGGGCTTTAGCTGGGATGACCGGATGTTTTTTGCTTCGGATTACTTTGGCAAGTTGTATGATTTTGCTGTGGAGCTTATAAAAAAAGGTCTGGCTTATGTGGATGATTCCTCGGCTGAGGAAATTCGCTCCATGCGAGGCACTCTAACCGAGCCGGGGCAGGAGAGCCCGTACCGCAACCGTAGCGTGGAAGAAAACCTTCAGCTGTTTGAGAAAATGAAAAACGGTGAATTTGCCGATGGAGAAAAGGTTCTGCGGGCCAAGATTGATATGGCATCACCAAATATTGTTATGCGTGATCCGGTTATTTACCGGATTGCTCATGTGGCCCATCATCGCACCGGGAATGAGTGGTGCATCTATCCAATGTACGATTTTGCCCATCCATTGTCCGATGCCATTGAGGAAATTACCCATTCGGTATGTACCTTGGAATTTGAGGATCATCGGCCATTCTATGATTGGCTGTTGCAGGCTTTGGGCTTCGAAGTGGGGGCCCGCCCACGCCAGATTGAGTTTGCCCGCTTGAATCTTACCAATACGGTTACTTCCAAACGGAAGCTGCGTCAGCTGGTGGAGGAAGGCTATGTGTCTGGTTGGGATGACCCACGGATGCCGACCATTTCCGGTTTGCGCCGGCGGGGCTATACTCCAGCCTCTCTGCGGGCTTTCTGTGAGGAAATCGGTGTGGCAAAGGCCAACAGCTTGGTGGATGTGGCCATGCTGGAGCATTGCGTTCGGGATGATTTGAATAAAAATGCGGACCGTATTATGGCTGTGTTGCACCCATTGAAGGTGGTTATTACCAATTACCCGGAAGGTAAAAAGGAATATATGGTAGCGGACAACAATCCAAATACTTCGGCACATCGCTATGTACCGTTCAGCCGGGAGCTGTACATTGAGCAGGAGGACTTTATGGAGGATGCCCCAAAGAAGTTCTTCCGCTTGAAGCCAGAGGGTGAGGTTCGCTTAAAGCATGGCTATATTATCAAGTGTGAGGAAGTCATCAAGGACGAGACCGGCACCATTGTAGAGCTGCACTGCAGCTATGACCCTGAGTCCAAGACTGGTGGGGCTACGGCTAACCGCAAGGTAAAGGGGACTATTCACTGGGTATCCGCTGAGGATGCCATTGAGGCTGAGGTCCGTCTGTATGATTATTTGATTGAAACCGATGAAAATGGTGAGGCACCGGCCGATTTCCTGGCAGCTGTCAACAAGAATTCGCTGGAAGTCATTGAAAACGCTTTGATTGAACCAAGTGCCAGCTTTACAGCAGTAGGCACCCATTATCAATTCCTGCGTACCGGCTACTTTGTGGTGGACAAGGATACCACACCGGAAAAATTAGTATTTAACCGGGTAGTAGGGCTGAAGGACTCCTGGGCCAAGGCCAAGAAAGGATAAGCTATGGGAAAGATACCAAAGGGATTATCCGACAAGGATATGCTGGACGGCTATGTGGAAGAAGTTACCATGGAAGCCCAGTTTATGGCAGCAGAGGCGGCTGAGGAAAAGAAACGCCGGGAAAAGATTTTTGGCAAGAAAGAAAACAGCCTGTCCATGTCCGGACTGGATGATGAGACATTGGACAAACTGGGCCGGAAGCTGCTGGAATTGAAGATGGAGCTGTTCCGGGAAGGCATGAAAAATTACACCCTGAAGGTGAAACGGGAAGGCTGGGATATAATTATTACCCCGGTCGTCAAAGGTAAGCCTGCCAAATAAAATAGTAACAAACAAGAATAAATAGAAATAAATAGGAATAAATATGTACTTTTTTTGGCTAATATGATAGAGTTAGTGTAATAAAATTTGTCGGTCAAATTTAGGCATATTTGGGAGGTAAGGAAAAGTGAGTACAACAACGATTGCAGTAGTAATTTTCATTGCTGCATACGCTCTGATTATTTCAGAGAAGGTGCACCGTACGATTGTAGGTATTGTTGGTGCTATGCTGATGATTTTATGCGGTATTTTGTCCCAGGAAGTGGCCATTCATCACATTGATTTTAATACTTTGGGACTGCTGATTGGTATGATGACTATCGTCAATATTACCGCCGAAACCGGTTTGTTTAATTTTTTGGCTATTTGGGCAGCCCAGCGGGTCAAGGCTCAGCCAATGAAGCTGCTTTTAGCCTTGGCTACCTTGACGGCATGTTGCTCCGCCCTGTTGGATAATGTAACCACTGTACTGTTGACGGTACCGGTTACTTTCAGTATCACTGCTCAGCTGAAGGTGGATGTAAAGCCGTTCCTGATGGCCCAGATTTTGGCCTCCAATATTGGTGGTACCGCTACTCTGGTTGGTGACCCACCAAACATTATGATTGGTTCCGCAGTTGGCCTGAGCTTTATGGATTTCATAATGCACCTGACTTTGCCGGCTATTGTTATTTTTATTGTTACCATATTCATTCTGGAAATGCTGTATGGCAAGTCTTTGCATACAACACCGGAGCTGCAGGAGCAGGTTATGAAGCTGAATGCTGCCAAGCAGATTCGCGATAAAGTATTGGTAAAGAAGTGTCTGGCTGTATTGGCGTTCACCATGGGATTGTTTGTGATGCACAATGTCCTTGGTTTGGAATCCGCTACGGCGGCGTTGACCGGTGCCGGCCTGTTGCTGCTCATCACCTTCACCCGGGATGAGGAAATGATTTCCAAGGTTTTGGGCAAGGTTGAGTGGACAGCTATCTTCTTCTTTGCCGGTTTGTTCATCCTGGTTGGTGCTCTGGTAGAGACCGGTGTTATCAAGATGCTGGCGGAGGAAGCCATCGCTATTACCCAGGGTTCTGTGGAGGCTACCGCTATCCTTATTTTGTGGATGTCGGCCTTTGCTTCCGCCTTTGTTGATAACATTCCATTCGTAGCTACCATGATTCCGCTGATTAAGGATATGGGTACCATGGGTCTTAATAATCTGGAGCCTATGTGGTGGTCCCTGGCCTTAGGTGCCTGCCTGGGCGGTAACGGTACCTTGATTGGTGCCAGTGCCAATGTAGTAGTTGCTTCCTTGGCTGCTAAGCATGGCCAGCAGATTTCCTTCATCGGCTTTATGAAGGTGGCCTTCCCTTGCATGGTTTTGTCCATCATCATCAGCATGGTTTATGTATATCTGCGGTATTTGATGTAATTAGAACTTTATACCTAAAAAATGCTACCCTGTAGCTCGTTTTGAGCTGCAGGGTATTTTTATGTTGTCCATTACCAGTGGACAAATACTGTGCTATATATGTTAAGCTTAAAAACACATTAGAACTAAATTAGCCACTATTAGAGCCAGTTAAGAGTTGCATTAAAAATACATTGTACAGACACCTATGTCTTGTGGGGGGGGACATAAGTGCTATACTATAGGCAAATGTGGATAACTTATAAAGGGAGGTAAATTTTATGAGGGGAAGGAAACTGCAGACACTGCTATGCGCTGCATTACTGGGGGTAAGCTTATGGCTGCCAGGGCAGGTATCGGCCGAGGTACGCACTGTCGAGGCGGACGGATTTTACCAAATGGGTGATGGCATGGCGGAAAATCAGGCCATTGCTAAGGAAAGAGCCAGGGTAGATGCCATACGTAGTGCCGGCGAGCAGGCGGCAACTTATGTGGAAAGCTTTACAGCCGTTTCTAATAGCAAAGTAACCAAAGATGATATTCGCCTTTGGACATCGTCTGTGCTGGAGGTTAGGGATGTAAAATTCACCCCGGTGATTGTGGGCGAATCAATTCAGTTTCAATGTCACGTAGTGGCCGTGGTGGATACGGACAAGGTAGAGGAAAAAATCCAGGAAGATAACATAAATTTAAAACATTCGTTGCAAGAGTATCAGGAAGAAAATGAACGCCTACGTAAGGAAATGGAAGAACTTAAGCAGCAGTATAAAACGGCTACCCCGGAGCAGAAAAAGAAAATAGACATAGAGGCACAGAAAAACGATCGGGAATACGAGGCTAATTCCTATTTTGAAAAGGGGTGGGAGAGCATTCAGAAAAAAGATTATATTTCGGCCATAGATTATTTAGAAAAAGTCATAAGCCTTAAACCAGATTACGCAGAGGCTTATGGCAATATAGGGTATGTATACAATGAATTAGGTGAATACCAAAAGGCTATCGAAAATTTAGAAAAAGCCATAAGCCTTAAACCAGATTACGCAGCGGCTTATGGCAATATAGGGTATGTATACGATGAACTAGGTGAATACCAAAAGGCTATCGAAAATTCAGAAAAAGCCATAAGCCTTAACCCAGATTACGCAGAGGTTTATAACAATATAGGGTATGCATACAATGAACTAGGTGAATATCAAAAGGCCATAGGGTATTTAGAAAAAGCCATAAGCCTTAAACCAGATTACGCAGAGGCTTATAACAATATAGGGGATGTATACGATGAACTAGGTGAATACCAAAAGGCTATCGAAAATTTAGAAAAAGCCATAAGCCTTAAACCAGATTGCGCAGCGGCTTATGGCAATATAGGGTATGTATACGAAGAACTAGGTGAATACCAAAAGGCTATCGAAAATTTAGAAAAAGCCATAAGCCTTAAACCAGATTGCGCAGCGGCTTATGGCAAT
>CADACU010000067.1 GCA_902786545.1 uncultured Anaerovibrio sp. | reverse complement strand
TATATTAAGGTACCGGGAATGCCGGATGGGATTCATCTGACGGCTGAACAGCATCGAATTTTAGGTATGGCTGTGGCCGCCAAGATCAAGAGTATGGATTTACATTAAAATAAGAGTCGGTGAAACGAAAAAGTCAGGCTTCGGCCTGACTTTTTTTTGTTTTTATATTTTTAAAAAGGGTTTTTCATATTTACAGCGAAATTATGTATCGAATAACGAAAATTAACTTTAATAGTTTGGTTTGTTCCAAAGGAGTGAATTGATTATGAATAACCTTAGTCTTACTCAAAAACTGATGGTGGGCTTCGGCGTGCTGCTGATTATAATAATTGGCTTTGGTTTTTACAGCCATAATGCCGCCTACAAACAGAATGACGCGGCCCAAAATATGGAAGATTGGATGTCAACTGCCCTGATGGTTCAGGCGATTTCCAATGATATGGATGATGTTAACCGACTGGTTCATTTAAGTGCCGGTGCGGCAGCTGGTTCCAAGGAATTGGCGGCCATTCAGGCGGACCTTAACACCTCAAAGGATAAGGTGATGAAGGGGTTCCAGGACTACGAAGCTTCTATTTATGAAAGTACCTATGATACTGAGGAAGAGCGGCAGTCTGATTTGTCTATGGTCAAGGACGAGATGGACCTGTGGAATGAGTATTTGGCTGTAGCGGAATCGCTGGGCCGACGGGTGTCGGCTGGTGACGGCGAAAAGGCCATGGGAGAGCTTCAGGGAAGTTTGGATAAAGCTCATGAAGCGGCTCAGGAGGCTATTCAGGAGGATGTTAAGGCCTGCGACGAAGGAACTAAGAAGGCTATTGGACTGGCCAATGAAACCTTTGAGTCAGTGGCCCTGATGTCTACGGTGATTACCATTGTAGCAGCGTTGTTCTGCATTGGTACAATGGTATTATTAAATCGCAGTATCAAGTCGTCGGTGAATGAGCTGATACGGGTGGCTACTTCGGTATCCAATGGTGATTTGCGTAATAAGGCTATTATTGATGGTAATGATGAATTTACTGCTATTAGTGATAAATTTAATCATATGATTGACAGTGTTCGGGCGATGTGCCAGAACATTCAAAACACGGCGGTGAAGGTAGCGGCTGCGTCGGAGGAATTGACGGCCAGTGCCCATCAGTCATCGGAGGCAACTCAGGCTGTGGCCCAGTCTGTTACTGAGGTGGCAGCATCGGCTGCCATGCAAACCCAGGAGTTGGGCAAAGCCGAGAATGAGGCACATAATGTATTAAAGGGTATGCAGGAAATGGCTGAGGCAGTGGAGGAATCCATGAAGTCCGTTGAGGAAGCCGTAGCCAAGGCCCAGGAAGGTAATGAACTGGCGGCCGAAACTGTACGGGAAATGAATGGGGTAACCGATACCGTGCTGGAATCCACCGAGCGGGTTTCCCAACTGGGTGAACGGTCCAAGGAAATTGGCCAGATTGTATCAGTTATTTCCGGTATAGCCGGGCAGACCAATCTGTTAGCCTTGAATGCGGCTATTGAGGCAGCTCGGGCCGGTGAACAGGGCCGTGGCTTTGCGGTAGTAGCCGAGGAAATCAGAAAACTGGCTGAGGAATCCCAGACGGCAGCCCAGCAGATTAGCGATTTGATTGGTAGCATCCAGTCGGAAACCAACGATGCCGTAGTTTCCATGAACAAGGGCGCCAAGGCAGCTGAGGCCGGCAAAGATAATTTGGCAGTTACCGGGGATGCCTTTAATCAAATTCTGGAGCGCATCAATTATGTTCGGGAGAAATCGGCGGTTATCAGTGATACAGTGAATGATTTGATGGTTCCGATTGATAATCTGGCCAATAATATCAGTAATGTGGCTGAGCAGGCCGGCAAGGTCAATGATGAGTCTCAGTCCGTATCAGCGGCCTCTGAGCAACAGGCAGCCGGTATTGATGAGATTGCCTCCAGTAGCCGAATGCTGGCAGAATATGCCAAGGATTTGGAAGATACTTCCATGAAGTTTAAATTGTAAGGATATGCTCTTACGGCATATAGGACCTCATCCGTTAGCTGTGCTACCCCGACGGAGCTTTGCTCCTAGTGCCTGTAGGTGCTTCCCCATAGGGGAAGGCAAGAAAAGCCCTCCCCTATGGGGAGGGTGCCCGAAGGGCGGGTGAGGTATAACCCGAAGGGAATAAAAGTTTTTGGATGAGGTATAACCCGAAGGGGAAATATGTTTACTGGTAGTGAATAGTCCACAAAGAATAGAAGAATGTACTCAAAATAAAGTATATAATTCATAAAGATGGCTGTGTTTTGCGAAAAATATGGCCATTTTTATTGGAAAAATGTAAACTATGTTGTATAATATGTGTTTAGTGGGGGCATTAGCCCTATCCTACAGTACAAGGGGAGGAAATTCCATGCAAATGAATGGTGCCCAGGCCTTACTGGAAAGCCTGAAAATAGAAAATGTGGAGTTGGTATTTGGTTATCCCGGCGGCGCAGTGCTGGATCTGTACGATGCAGTGTACAAGTCTAAATTTCCGCATATTTTAACCAGACATGAACAAGGGGCAGTGCATGCAGCCGACGGTTATGCCCGGGCTACCGGCAAGGTGGGGGTGTGCTTTGCTACCTCCGGCCCGGGAGCTACCAATCTTATTACCGGCATCGCTACGGCCAATATGGACTCGATACCGTTGGTGTGCTTTACCGGTCAGGTGACTAATCCCCTAATTGGCAAGGATTCCTTTCAGGAGGCCGATATTGTAGGGATTACTACCCCTATAACCAAGCATAATTATTTGGTAAAAAAAGTAGACGAGCTACCCCGGGTTATTAAGGAAGCCTTTTTCATTGCCCGGACTGGTCGTCCAGGTCCGGTGGTGATTGATATTGCCAAGGATGTGTTTACCGCTATGCTGGACTTTGATTATCCAAAAGAGGTACAGCTACGGGGCTACAGGGGAGATTTCACCGGCAATGTCCAACAGGTGGATGATGTGGTGGAGGCCTTGACCAAATCCAAGCGTCCGCTGTTCTTTATCGGTGGTGGTGTGACACTGTCCAACCAGACAGCTTTGATTCGTGATATTGTGAACTGCACCGGGATACCGGTGGTGAGCTCCTTGATGGGCTTGGGCTGTGTTCCGGCTAAGGACATTGGTTTCCTTGGTATGGTGGGAATGCACGGTACTTATGCGGCTAATATGGCGGTGCAGAAGTGTGATTTGCTTATCGGTATTGGGGTGCGGTTTGATGACCGGGTAACCGGCAAGGTAGATGCCTTTGCCCCGAAAGCGAAGATTGTTCATTTTGAGGTGGACAAGGCGGAAATAAACAAGAATATTTTTGCTGATTATCCGGTTATTGGAGATTTGCGCTGGTCCTTGCCTATTTTCAAGGAAAAGCTGCAAGCGGCGCCGGTGGATTACAAAAAGCGGTTTGAAGACTGGCAGGTCCAGGTGGTGGATATGAATGAGAGAAATCCACTTTGCTATAAGACCAATGCTCAATATATTATGCCTCAGCAGCTGATTGATACGGTCAGTGAACTGGTGGATGATAATACTATTGTAGTAACGGATGTGGGGCAGCATCAGATGTGGGCCGCCCAGTATTTTAACAGCCGCAATCCAAGGCAGTTTCTGACCTCTGGCGGTTTGGGAACCATGGGGTATGGCCTGCCGGCAGCCCTGGGGGCCAAATTGGGGCAGCCGCAAAAAAAGGTCGTGCTGTTTACCGGTGATGGATCTATTATGATGAATTGCCAGGAGATGGCTACAGCGGCTGATAATGATATTGATGTCAAGGTGGTATTGCTGCACAATCATGTGTTGGGAATGGTATCCCAGTGGCAGCGCATGTTCTACGGGAAACGGTATTCCCAGACCCTGCTGTCCGGCAAAACGGACTTTGTGAAGCTGGCAGAGGCCATGGGAATGAAGGCCTGTCGGATTGAAAAGCCAGTCGAATTGCACAGTGCTCTGCAGGAAGCCTTGAATGCTGAGGGTCCAATGCTAATCGATGTTATGCTGCCGGGCAACGAGGATGTGCTGCCAATGGTGGCACCGGGAGCGCAGCTGGACAATATGGTACTGGGAGGTGTTGAGGAATGAAAAAATACATATTGGCTGTATTGGTAGACAACAAGCCCGGTGTTTTAACCCATGTATCCGGTCTGATAAGCCGGCGTGCCTTCAATATCGAAAGTATTTCGGCTGGTTATACCGAGGATACGGATATTACCCGGATAAATATTGAGGTATCGGTAGAGGACGATCGGGAGCTGGAGCAGGTAGTAAATCAGCTGGGTAAGCTGATTGATGTTATAAAGATTGTTAATCTTGGCCTGGTGGATTCCATCGTGCGGGAGCTGGTACTGCTCAAGGTACGGGCCACCAAGGAGTCTTTGGCGGATATCCGTAATATTGTGGATATTTTCCGGGGCAAGATAGTGGATGTGAGTCCGGAAAATGTGGTGATTGAGCTTACCGGTTCCCAGGGGAAAATTGATGCAATCTGTGAGATGCTGGCTGAGTTCCAGATTATTGAGATTGCCCGGACAGGGGCCATTGCCCTTAGCCGTGGCCCGATACCGGTAAAAAATATGTAGGGGAATTGCGTGTATGAAGATATCGGTTATACAACTACCTGTTTTTATGGGAAATCGCCAGCACAACCTGCAGCAAATGGAGAATATGCTGGCCAAGGCAGTGACTTCTAAACCGGATGTGGTGGTATTGCCGGAGTTGTGGAATACCGGGTTTTACCCGAAACCAATCAAAAAGTTTGCTGATTTAGATGGAGATGGCATAAAAAAAACCATGTCAAGCTTGGCAGCTAAGTACATGGTGAACATTGTGGCTGGCTCCGTGCCGGTGAACCGTAACGGAGATGTATATAATACCAGCTATATTTTTAACCGGTCCGGAGAACTGACAGCGGCCTATGATAAGGTTCATTTATTTTCGCCGGCTGGTGAGAATAGGGACTTTACGGCAGGGAATAAAATTACTGTGTTTACACTGGATGGGGTAAAATGTGGTATGGCCATCTGTTATGATGTGCGGTTTCCGGAATACATTCGGAAAATCGCCCTGGAAGGCATCAATGTATTATTTTTGCCAGCAGCCTGGCCCATCGAACGGGTTATGCACTGGGATACCCTGACCCGGGCCCGGGCTATTGAAAATCAGCTGTTTGTGGTGGCGGCCAATGGCATATCTGATCCGGATGAGGGGGATTTCCATCTAGGCGGGCACTCGGCTATAATTGACCCGTGGGGGGAAATATTGGCGCAGGGGTCCAGCGATAATCTGGCCGGGGAAATAATTGAGGCGAAGCTGCGATTGGGTATACAGGCTCAGATACGGGCAACCATCGATGTGTTTCAGGACAGAAAAAAAGAGTTGTATTAAATAAAATATGGGCTGGGACGATGAATCCCAGCCCATTATTTTTATTTGTAGTTGGTTGGCAATACCTGGAAATGAGCTTTTGGATGAGCACAAACCGGACATTCCTCCGGAGCTTCCTCACCGGTGCATACATAACCGCAATTGGAGCACTGCCAGATAACTTTTTCGCTCTTTTTGAATACCTTGTCCTGTTCCACATTCAGCAGAAGGATTTTGTAACGCTCTTCGTGTTCCTTCTCGATAGCTGCTACGGCCTCAAAGAGCTGGGCAATATGATCAAAGCCCTCTTCCCGGGCTACCTTGGCGAATTCAGGGTACATGGAAGTCCACTCCTCATGCTCGCCGGCAGCGGCTGCCTTGAGGTTTTCCGCGGTGGAAGCAATCTTGCCACCATTTACCAGCTTGAACCAAATCTTGGCATGCTCTTTCTCATTTTTTGAAGTCTCCGTAAAGATGTTCTGAATCTGTACAAAGCCGTCCTTCTTGGCCTGAGAAGCAAAATACTGATATTTGGTATGTGCCTGCGACTCACCGGCAAAGGCTGCCCATAAATTCTGTTCGGTTTTACTGCCCTTTAATTCCATAAAAATAACCCCCTCAAAAATACACACAACAAAATGGGTTTCGATGGGTCAAGTATAGCATTTTTTATAGGAAAAAGGAAGATAGGAAGTTTTGAATCTCCTGTCTGTCAACCTAGTTGCCAGAAGGGGGCAAAAACCAAATGAGATAAGGTATATTGCTTGACTTATTGTTTGGGGATAGTAAAATTATCTTAGGTGATATAATGGAAAAGTTAGTTTTTGCGGTGGGGGATATTGCCCGCATGAAAAAAAATCATCCCTGTGGCAGTAATGAATGGGAGATTACCCGAACTGGCATGGATATTGGTTTGAAATGCCAAGGCTGCGGGCATTTTGTCATGATGCCCCGGGTGAAATTTCAGCGAATGGTACGGGAAATTAAGGCTAATTA
>CADACU010000066.1 GCA_902786545.1 uncultured Anaerovibrio sp. | reverse complement strand
ACTGGTTTTGGAGCTGGTGCTGCAGTATCCGGTGGAAAAACGCCCGGAATTTGGTGGTACAGTAGCCGGAGTATCAGCTGTAAATGCGGCGGCTTCGGTCTTGGGCGCCCCATTGATGCATGATTTCGCCGTTATCAGTCTCAGTGACTGGCTGACTCCATGGGAGCTTATTCAAAAGCGGGTGCGGCTGGCTGGTGAAGGGGATTTTGTCATTGCCTTATACAATCCAAAGAGCAAATCCCGTCCGGATTATATTGAATCAGTACAGAAAATTTTGCTGGATAGCCGGAAACCGACCACTCCGGTAGGAATTGTAACCGGGGCCAGTCGTGAGCAGGAAAAGTGTGTTATTTCTGATTTAGCCCATTTTACTGAGGAAGAAATCGGTATGTTTTCCATCGTGATAATTGGTAACAGTCATACCTATGTTAAGGATGGCTATATGGTAACACCAAGAGGTTATAAGGTATGATTTTTGTAGCGGCAGGCACCCGGGATGGCCGGGATTTGGCGGGATATATTCTGGACCATGGGTATGAAGTGACGGCTTCAGTGGTAAGTCAATATGGACAGGAGCTGCTTCGGGCCTACAAGGGGATAAAGGTGAATGACCAGCCCTTGGATGAAGCTGGAATGGTGGAGTATTTTCAGGCGAATGGTGTGAAATGCTTTGTGGATGCCAGTCATCCCTACGCAGCCAATATTTCCGCCAATGCCATGAAGGCCTGCGCGCAGGTGGGGGTGCCTTATATCCGGTTTGAACGGGATACCAGTCAGTTGGAATATCATAAAGCCTATTATGTAAATAATTATGAAGAAGCAGCTCAAAAGGCCGGTGAATTGGGAAAAAATGTGTTCCTGACTACTGGCAGCCGTAGCCTGCCCATTTTTGCTCATTCGGACGCATTGGCTGATAAACGGATAGTTTGCCGGATATTGCCGGAGCCGGAGGTCATAAAAGAAGCCCGGGAGTTAGGTTTTACCCCGGATAATATCATTGCCATGCAGGGACCATTTTCCAAGGAGCTTAACAAGGAGCTCTTCATAAAATATGAGGCTGATGTGGTAGTAACAAAAAATAGTGGGAAATTGGGGGGAGCCGATACCAAATTCGCCGCTGTAAAGGAACTGAACCTGCCTTTGGTGGTTATTGACCGTCCAAAGGTGGATTATACCAATGTCACTGATAGTTTCGAGGGTGTGTTAGAATTTATTTGGAAAAAGGAAAAGGTATTTCAGCGGAAATGATATTGATGGATTGTTGGTGAAATTTGTACAATGATAAAGAAAGCAGAGCCGTTGGACTCTGCTTTTTCCTTAAATTATTATATATGCATGTCGAGACAGTAATACGAAGGGAGATGCATCCAAATGCATAATGTTAAAATAATTAAGGGTTTGTTATCGTTGGTGTTAACTTTAATAATCGTCGTAACAACAGCTCCCGGACAAACAGCAAATGCTGTCAGCGGGACAAACAAAACAGCTGCCCAGGTTGTCTCAGACATGACAGTAGGCTGGAATATTGGCAACAGCTTGGACTCGTATGGTCAGAAGGCAAATTTCCTATATACAAGCTCAAATGAGACATACTGGGGAAATCCCAAAACAACAAAAGCACTAATTGACGCCGTTGCAGAAGCAGGCTTCAATACAGTTCGCATTCCTGTTTCCTGGGGACAGTACACAACAGGGACTGATTATCAGATTCCTGATTTCTTTATGAATAGAGTTCATGAGGTGGTTGATTATTGTATTGAAAATGATATGTATGTAATTCTCAATACACATCATGACATTAACGACAATTATTGCTTCTATGTTCCCAATAATGCCAATAAGAGTCGTTCAGAGGCTTACTTTAAGTCTGTTTGGACACAGATTGGAAACGAGTTCAAGGATTATGATTACCATCTTATTTTTGAAACAATGAATGAGCCAAGACTGGTTGGTCACAGCGAGGAGTGGTGGTTCCCGAGAAATAATCCAAGCGCAGATATCAAAGAAGCAGTTGCCTGCATCAATGATTACAACCAGGTTGCACTTGATGCTATCAGGGCAACAGGTGGAAACAACGCCACAAGATGCGTTATGGTTCCAGGCTATGATGCATCCATCGAGGGATGTATGACCGACACATTTGCAATGCCAAAGGATTCTGCCTCAAATAGATTGATCCTGTCGGTTCATGCTTACATTCCGTATTATTTCGCTCTTGCAAGTGGTAACTACACGACAAGGTTCGATGATAGCAACAAGGGAGATATTGATTCATTTTTCAATGACCTTAACTCCAAGTTCTTATCCAAGAATGTTCCCGTGGTGGTTGGTGAGACAAGTGCAACAAACAGGAATAATAGAGCAGACCGTGTAAAGTGGGCTGATTATTATTGGGGAACAGCGGCTAAATACAGCAATGTTGCCATGATTCTCTGGGATAATAATATCTATGATAACAACTCAGCAGGTTCAGATGGTGAGTGCCACAGATACATTGATAGAGCTACATTACAGTGGACGGTGCCAGAAATTATCAGTGCAATTATGAAGCATGTTGATGGGACACCAGCGACTATTAGTGGTAAGGTGGTTCCAACACCTAAACCGGCCGAAACACCCACTTCAACACAACAGCCAGCTTCTACTCCTGTATCATCAAAGAAACCGGCAGTTGATGGCTTAAAGGCTGAGTACACAATCAATAATTGGGGTTCAGGTTATCAGGTATTAGTTAAAGTAAAGAATAATTCATCTACTAAGGTTAATACATGGACAGTTAAGGTCAACAAGAAGGATGTAAAGATTGATTCAAGCTGGTGTGTAAATATTGCCGAAGAGGGTGACTATTATGTAATCACACCAATGGCATGGAATTCGTCTATTGAGCCGGGTGGGGCTGTAGATTTTGGAATTCAGGGCAATGGTTCGATTGGTTCAACAGTTGAGGTAACAGTTCAGTAAAAAAAGCAAGAGGGTAGATTTTGGGTGATTTTTGGACAGGGGCAGACAAAAAGGACCGGCAGATGAATCTGCCAGTCCTAATAAGTATATTATTCACTATGTTTGACAGGCAGTTGCCATAAAGTGGCAGCTGCCTTTTTGTGTAGTTTTATTTAGCGTTTAAGATATTGGCAACGCGGGCCTGGACTTCTGTAGCCTTGTAGAATGGCTTCTTCCAAAATTCCACTGCCCCCATATCAAGAACTTTTTGCTCCATCTGTACCTGGGCACTCATTACAATTACCGGAATGTCCTTGGTAGCATCGTTGGATTTGATTTTTTCCAAAAGCTCTATCCCATTCTCGTCAGGAAGCACAAGGTCTAAGATGATAAGAGATATGGCATCGGCATTATCCCGCAATCGTTCCATTCCCTGCTTGTAATCATAAGCATTGATTACCTCATATTCTTCCAGCATTCGGGCTAAAAGAAGCTGATTTACATCAGCATCGTCGATTATAAGGATTTTCTTCTTCGCGTCTGATACGGTCGTTTCCATTATTTATCGCCACCTAACCAAAGATTGTTATAGATGCACACATTCTCTCCTTGTAATATATTCTATCCAGATAAGAATATTCCTTTGTGAAATGCAGAAAGATTTTATATGGGTAAAATTTTTTTTTGTATACATCTATTATTTTTTTATATAGGCAGGATAAAATAAATTTATATCGAATAAGTACAGCTGTGAGTGGGTTTAATCATTTACTGAATTAAAAAGGGGAAGGAATGAACTCAAATGATTACTTTTTTATGTGCCTTGGCAGCCTTAATTGTAGGCTTCATGGTGTACTCAAAGATTGTGGATAACGCCTTCGGGCCTACCGACAATCCTACACCGGCGGTTGTTCATGATGATGGAGTTGATTACATTCCACTTCCTACCTGGAAGGTGTTTATGATTCAGCTGCTGAACATTGCCGGGCTTGGTCCGATATTTGGTGCATTGGGTGGAGCACTTTGGGGGCCGGCAGTGTACTTTTGGATCGTGCTTGGTACAATTTTTGCCGGCGGTGTCCATGACTATTTGTCTGGTATGATTTCTTTGCGGGAAGACGGTCGGAGTATTTCCGAAGTAGTTGGTCATCATATGGGCGGAACTATGCTGTTTATCATGCGTATCTTCTCCGTTGTTTTGCTGGTATTAGTTGGTACTGTATTTATGACTGGTCCGGCCGGACTGTTGGCCAAGCTGACCGGTGTGGCAGTTACCGTCGTATTGCCTTGCGTATTGTTGTATTATTTCTTGGCAACCTTGCTGCCAATTGATGTGTTGATTGCCCGTTTTTATCCACTGTTTGGTGCCTGCCTTATCATTATGGCGTTGGGGATAATGTGCGGTATGCTGTTTGGTGTTGGTGACCATATTATGCCGGAAATGCAGTTGGCTAATCTCCATCCAAAAGGTGATGCAATGCCGATTTGGCCACTGATGTTTATTACAGTAGCCTGCGGTGCGATTTCCGGTTTCCATTCTACGCAGTCACCAATTATGTCCCGTTGTCTAAAAACAGAGCGTTTGGGCCGTTCGGTATTCTATGGTGCCATGGTGGCCGAAGGTATTATTGCCCTGATTTGGGCCGCAGCCGGTGTTACCTTCTATGATGGTACTGGCGGACTGGCCAAAGCAATGGCTGCTGGCGGTGCTGGTACGGTAGTTTATGATATTTGCGTTGGTTTTATGGGCGGCGACGGCAGTATGACCGGCTACATTGGTGCTACTTTGGCTATGCTGGGTGTTATTGCCTGCCCAATTACTTCCGGTGATACAGCTTTCCGCAGTGCCCGTCTGACTTTGGCTGACTGGTTTGGCGTAGCTCAGTCCAAGGCATTAAAGAGATTGTTGTTTGCTGTACCGTTATTGGGTATCGGTGGTTTACTGTCCCAGATGAACTTTGATATAATTTGGCGGTATTTTTCCTGGACCAATCAGACTCTGGCCATGATTGTTCTGTGGACTGGTGCAACTTATCTGTATCGGACCAAAAAGGATAGCAAAGCCTGGCTTATGGCGGCGATTCCGGCTACCTTTATGTCAGCGGTAACCTTTACTTATATTCTGCAGGCTAAGGAAGGCTTACAATTAGGTACCTCCATAAGTTATCCGGCAGGGATAGTATTTGCCGTGGTATGTGTGCTGCTCTTTGTAAAGAAGGTACTTCATAACGATTCGTTTTCGGAAAATGAATAACAAATAATGTGAGTTTTAAAGCCCTATTCAACAGGCACTTGCGTGCTTGCTGAATGGGGCTTATAATTTATCTGTATGTTAATTATAGCTAAAAGGTATCGGTAGCACATATGTGGGAGGTTTTGGAATGGATTACATCAAACAGCCTATGGAGATAGAAAATAAAAGTATGGAGATAATCGCTCCATACCTGGCAGATTTAAACCTGAATGATGAGGAAACCAAGGTGTATTCCCGAATTATTCACGCGGCAGGGGATGTGGAATATGCACCGATTATAAAGCTGCACTCGGAGGCTATTTCAGCGGGAAAGAAAGCTATTCAATCAGGCTGCAACATATACACCGATGTGGAAATGGTCCGGACAGGTATCAACAAACGAAAGCTGGCTACTTTTGGCGGTGAGGTGTTTTGTCGGGTGGCTGAACCGGAAATAATTGCTCTGGCCAATGAAAAAGGCATCACCCGGTCTATGGCTGCTATGCAAAGCTTTGGCAAAGACCTGAATGGGGCCATTGTGGCGGTGGGTAATGCACCTACTGCCCTGTATGAGGTGCTTCGGATGATGAGGGAAGAGGAAATTCGCCCCGCATTGATTGTGGGCATTCCGGTAGGATTTGTGGGCGCGGCCGACTCCAAGGAAGCTCTGGCCACCAACAAGTTGGTCCCATATGTTACCGTAGAGGGGACCAAGGGAGGCAGCCCGATTGCTGCATCAGTAATAAATGCCATTATGTATATTATTGACAACAACAGGGTATAAGGAGTGTTATCAATGGAATGTAACATTCCCAGACTGGTAATTGCCGCTACAAAAAGCGGATCGGGAAAAACCACAATTGTGACGGGGCTGTTGGCTGCGTTAAAGGATAAGGGGCTGAAGGTACAGCCGTATAAAGTGGGCCCTGATTATATTGACCCGGGGTATCACAGCCTGATCAGCGGCCAGCCATCACATAATTTGGATTCATGGCTGATGCCCAAGGAAGTGATGCGGGAGGTTTTCGCCAATAACGGACAAACAGCCGATATGGCTCTTATCGAAGGGGTAATGGGATTATATGACGGCGGTAATAAGGGAATAAGCTCCACGGCGGAAGTGGCGAAATTGTTGGAGGCACCGGTGGTATTGGTGATTGACTGTAAATCCATGGGAGCATCGGCTGCAGCCTTGGCCTTGGGCTTTCGGGATTATGACCCATCTGTACGGCTGGCTGGGGTGATTTTAAATCGCTTGGGCTCGGATAATCATGAACGCATTATCCGGGAGGCGATGGAACAACT
>CADACU010000065.1:6511-8744 GCA_902786545.1 uncultured Anaerovibrio sp. | reverse complement strand
ACGGCGGCTATGCCATCCGGGACTGGTCTAAAGGCTTTTTCCAATGTGTATCCGGAAAGATTTTTTGATGTTGGTATTGCCGAAGAACACGCCATGACTATGGCGGCTGGAATGGCAGCAGCTGGTGGTAAACCGGTGGTAGCGCTGTATTCCACCTTCGCTCAGCGAGCCTATGACCAGATTGTTCATGATGTTTGTCTGCAAAATTTGCCGGTTACTATTTGTCTGGACCGGGGTGGTTTGGTTGGAGCGGATGGTCCAACTCACCATGGGGTATTTGATTATTCCTATTTGCGTCACATTCCCAATTTGGTGGTTATGGCCCCGAAGGATGAAAATGAGCTGCGCAACATGTTATATACTGCTATGGAGCATAATGGGCCGATAGCGGTACGGTATCCAAGGGGATCAGCAACCGGTGTGCCGGTGGACGAGGGTTTTAAAAAGCTGGAAATTGGCAAGGGAGAAATCATATCCCAGGAAAGTAAAAGCGTTGTGCTTTTGGCGGTGGGCAGTATGGTTAAACATTCCATTAGGGCGGCAGAAATACTGCGGGAAGCCAATATTTATACTACAGTGGTGAATATGCGATTTATTAAGCCACTTGACACTGCTTTGCTGGATACATTGGTGAAGGACGCTCGACTGGTAGTAACTTTGGAGGAAAATGCCCTGGCTGGTGGTTTCGGATCCGGAGTTTTGGAATATTTGGCTGATAAGGGGCTTAATACTGCTCAGGTGATGCGGTTCGGCATACAGGACAGCTTCATCGAACAGGGCTCATGTCCGGAGCTGTTGGATTTGTGTGGGCTGATGCCACAGCAAATTGCCGACGGAATAGCAAAGAAATATGGTGAACTTTAATTATGGCAGAAACTAATACGGAAAAGGTAAAAAAAGAGCGGCTGGATGTGCTTTTGGTGGAGCGGAATCTGGTTCAAAGCCGGGCCAGGGCCAAGACCACCATTATGGCAGGACTGGTGCTGGTCGACGGCAACAAGATAGATAAGGCTGGTACTATGGTAAAGACCAATGCTGATATCCGGGTGCTTGGCAATAAAATTCCATATGTCAGTCGGGGGGGACTGAAGCTGGAAAAGGCCATCAATGAATTCATGGTGGAGCTGGACGGCAAGGTTACGGCTGATATTGGGGCATCTACTGGTGGTTTTACCGATTGCATGCTGCAAAATGGTGCCGTGAAGGTATTTGCTATTGATGTAGGCTATGGCCAGCTGGATTGGAGCCTGCGGACTGATGAACGGGTAATAAATATGGAGCGCACCAATGTGCGTAATGTTACGCCGGAGGATATTGGTGAGCTGATTGATTTGGCGTCAATTGATGTGGCGTTTATTTCCCTGGAAAAGGTTTTGCCGGCGGTAAAGGCTATGCTTAAGCCTGCCGGAGAGATTGTTGCCCTTATAAAGCCTCAGTTTGAGGCTGGCAGGGAAAAGGTTGGGAAAAAAGGCGTAGTACGGGATCCAAAGGTACATATGGAGGTCATTCACAATGTGGTGGATATGGCCCGGGAAATGAACTTTGTGACCAGGGAGCTGACTTTTTCCCCAGTGAAAGGCCCGGAAGGAAATATTGAATATCTTATCTGGCTGTCCAAGGATGCGGCAGCGGAGGATAATGTTACTGATGAAGTTATAGAGAAAACCGTAGAAATGGCTCATAGTGAACTTGACAAATAATCTTAGAGGCATTTGATTATGAAGACAATAGCTATTTATCCCAATATAAACAAGGCTGAGTCCGCTGAGGTGATGGAGCGGATACACCAATATTTTGCTGACAAGGATGTTCGCATTGTCATGTCCAAGGATAAGGCCAATATGTTTAATTGTCAGGAATACGGTGTAGATAAACTGGCGGATGAACAGATTGATCTGGGACTGAGTATTGGCGGCGATGGTACCTTGTTGGGGGTTTGCCGACGCCTTTACGACAACAAAATACCGGCATGTGGCATAAATATTGGCCGGGTGGGTTTCTTGGCCGATATAGAGCTTTCCGAGCTGGAGACCAGACTGGATAGCCTGCTGAAGGGTGAATATCAGATTGTGGAGCGGACAGTTATTTCCGGTTCGGTGATGAGCAAGGGGAATAAACGATTTTTGGGGCACGCCCTGAATGATGTGGTTATTGGCAAAGGCGGCTTGTCCCGTATGCTGCACCTGGGAATGCGGATAAACGATATTCACATCAATGACTACAAGGCAGATGG
>CADACU010000065.1:0-6488 GCA_902786545.1 uncultured Anaerovibrio sp. | reverse complement strand
TGGATGCCCGTCCAATGATTATTCCGGACACGGATGAGGTACAGATTTATATTGCGGCTGTTCATCAGGATATTCAGATGACCTTTGATGGTCAGGAAAGCTTTCAGTTGTTGCCGGGAGATGTGGTGTATATCCGCAAGGGGAAAAATCCGGCCAGAATAATCAAATTTGGCGATAAAAACTATTATGATACTTTAAAAAATAAATTATGGGGGAATACATGATGCAGACTGCGGTAAATATGCTGACCATTGCCCAGGGCGTGTGGGCAAAATCGTTGGAAACAGCCAAGGTAGTAGTGGATGCCACATCAGGTGCTGGTAAGGACACTTTGTATCTGGCCCGGCACAAGCGGCCTGATGCCCATATATATGCTTTTGATGTACAACCTATGGCTATGCTTCAGACCAAGAAAACAACTGAAGAGTACAGGGATGAAATAACCTATGTTTTGGATAGTCATGAGAATATCAGTCAGGTGATTCGGGAGAAGCTGGATCTGGTGGTATTTAATCTTGGTTATCTGCCAGGGGGGGACCATTCCATTACCACAGTGCCGGAGGTAACGGTAAAGGCCGTGGAAAAGGCTATGGAGCAGCTGGCCGTAAACGGAGTCATTTCCATTATGGTTTATCCTGGTCATCCAGCCGGCAAGGAGGAAGGGGTTCATCTCCTTATTCTTTTGGAGGAGCTGCCAAAGGAAGATTATTCTGTAGTAAAATGTCAGCTGTCAAATCATGATGAAACAGCCCCTTATCTGTATTTGATAGAAAAAGTGAGGTAACATATGAAGGCTCATAGACAATCTAAAATACGGCAGATTATCGAAAATCAGATAATTGAGACTCAGGAGGATTTGGCAGCAGCCCTACGGGCCAGGGATATAGAGGTAACTCAGGCCACTGTTTCCCGTGATATTAAGGATATGCAGCTGGTAAAAATTCCTTATGGCAACGGAAAATATCGTTATGCCTATCCGGTGGATTCCCAAACCCTGCATTCTGAGGACAGGATGCAGCGAATTTTCAAGGAAATGGTCAAGAAGATTGATTACAGCGAAAATATAATTGTTATAAAAACTATGCCTGGAACGGCCAATTCCGTCTGCATTGCCTTGGATAATGCCCGTTGGCCGGAAATTATCGGCACAGTGGCTGGTGATGATACGATTTTGGCTGTGGTGAAGCAAATAAATCAGGTGGAGGGCATTGTCCTGAAGCTGGAAGCCATGAGCATGGGTATCAAATGATATATTGACTGTTAGGAAACTGGGAGATATAGATAATGCTCAATACGCTTACTATATGGAATTTTGCTCTCTTGGAGCAGGTTCAGATAGATTTTGACAAGGGATTAAACATATTAACAGGTGAAACTGGTGCCGGTAAGTCAATTTTGATTGACGCTTTGGGGGCCATATTGGGGAATCGGCTGTCGTCGGAGCTTATCCGAACCGGAGCAGATTGGCTGCGGGTGGAAGCAATATTTAATATTGACCATCAGGAGAATATTATTGGCTTTTTAAATGAAAATGCCATTGATGTGCCGGATGGTGAGCTTATAATTACCAGGCAGATAACCAGCAATGGCCGGGGAACCATTCTGGTCAACGGTTGCCATACCACAGTGGCTGTGCTGAAAAAGTTGGGAACTATGCTGGTGGATATTCATGGCCAAAATGAAAATCTGGCGCTGTTGAATACGGCCAATCAGTTTAAGCTGGTGGATGGTTCAGATGACCGAATCGAAGTGGCTTTGGCTGAATATCAAAAATCCTTTGGTATGCTGCGTCAGAAAGAAAATCAGCTGGAGGAAAAGCAGCAGAATTCGGCTGACAATGAGCAGAAAATCGATATGCTGAAATGGCAGCTTCAGGAAATAGAAGCGGCACAGCTTCAGGATGGTGAAGATGAGGAATTGGAGCATGAGATAAAGAAGCTGGCCAATGGTGAGAAAATATCCCGTCATATAGCTGAAGCCTGTGAACAGCTTTATGGCGGAGCAAGCACCGGAACCGGAGTTGTCAGTGGGCTGGAGGTTGTTCTGGAAAATCTGAAGGATTTATCCCGCTATGATGAATCACTGGATAAGGTGACCAATACTCTGCAGGAGGCCTATGCCCAGATAAAGGAAGCCGCCTATGAAGTAAGGGATTACGGTGACGATTTGGACTTTGATCCTCGGCTGCTGGATAAGCTGCAGGGGCGGATGGATGTAATAGATAAGCTTAGGAAAAAATATGGTGCTACCATCGGGGATATATTGGCTTTTGCCGATAAGGCCCAGGAGCAGCTGTTTGAAATAGAAAATTATGATGCAGATATTGAGGCTTTGACCAAGGACATTGCTGTGGCCAAGGCTGAAGCCGAAAAAAATGCCGGTCGGCTTACGGAGTTAAGAAAACAAGCCAGTGATCGTTTGGCCATGGCTATTGAGGACCATTTGCATGCCTTGGGGATGCCGGATGCCAGTTTGGAATTTGCCATCACCGATGCTCCGTTAAATAATTTGGGGGCTGATGAGCTGGAAATCCTGTTTTCTGCTAATCCTGGCCAACCTCCCCGGCCAATTCAGAAGGTGGCCTCCGGCGGTGAGCTTTCCCGTATTGTACTGGCCATCAAGGCGGTAACGGCTTTTCGGGATGATTCTCCGGCCAGCATGGTTTTTGATGAAATTGACACCGGCATAGGTGGCAAGACGGCTCAGATGGTGGCTGAACGGATTGCGATGATTGCGGCCGGAAAGCAGGTGCTTTGCATTACCCATTTGCCACAGATTGCCTGTATGGCGGATGTACATTTGTATATCAGAAAGCAGGTGGCCAATGGCCAAACCTATACCAATGTTTCGGCCCTCAGTCAGGGGGAGCGGGTGAATGAAATTGCCCGGATGGCTTCTGGTGTAGATGTGTCAGCGGCTTCGCTGGATAATGCCCGGGAAATGCTGGTAAATGCTGAAACCAGAAAGAAACAGTATGCAGGTGGCAAATAATCTGCTAATATTATACTTGTTGTGGCTGGGAGGCTAATAATGTACGAGGATTTGATTGAGACCAAGCTGGAAAGTGAAAATATATTTGACGGCAATTTGCTTCATATCAAAAAAGATAAAGTAAAACTGCCAAATGGCGGTGAAGCGTATCGGGAATGGGTAAAGCACCCTGGGGCTGCAGCGGTTATTCCCCTTACCGATCAGGGGGAAATCATTCTGGTCCGTCAGTATCGCTATCCTATTGATGAGGTAACTTTGGAGATTCCGGCTGGTAAACTGGATGTTTCCGGTGAGGATCCATTGGAGTGTGCCAAGCGGGAATTAAGTGAAGAAACAGGCTATACGGCCCAGGAGTACAAATTTTTGTCCAAGCTGGCCACCTCGGTGGGCTTTTCTGATGAAGTGATTTATATCTATGCAGCCAAAGGGCTGAAAGCCGGTACCCAGCATACAGATGAGGATGAGTTTATAAATGTGGTAAAGGTGCCATTGGCAGAAGCTGTGGAAATGGTTCTGGATGGACGCATCAATGATGGCAAGTCCGTTACAGCGATTTTTATGCTTGATCGGATGATGAATAAATAATTGGAGGATATTATGTTTGATTTTAGTATAATGGGTCTGGTGGCGGGATTGCCTGGATTGCTGTTGGCACTGGTATTGCATGAATATGCTCATGCCAGGGTGGCGGTTGCCATGGGTGATTTTACCCCAAAGATTACAGGACGCCTTACCTTGAATCCAGTAGCCCATATTGATATTATAGGTCTTATTATGTTGCTGGTGGCACATTTTGGCTGGGCTAAGCCGGTGATGGTTAATCCCCGAAACTTTAAGGATATGCGTCGGGGTAATATTTTGGTGGCTTTGGCTGGTCCTATGGCCAATTTCATCACGGCTTTTATTGCCATGTTTGTTTATATGCTGCTTTTCAAGCTGAACATGGGCATGTCCTTGGGGGTTAAGACTGTTTTGTCAATGATTGTGCTGTTTAATATCAATTTTGGCATATTCAATCTTATTCCGTTGCCACCTCTGGATGGCTCCAAGATTTTACTGGAATTTTTGCCTAATGAATACGCCTATAAATATATGGGGCTGGAGCGCTACAGCTTTATAATTCTTATCGTTATGATAATGACACCGGTTTTAAGTGGTATTTTAATTCCGTTGTCCCGGTTTATTTTAGGGCTTTATGAGGCAATTATTACTTTGATACTTCATGTATAAACATTTTACATAATAAATTTTGAGAGGGGTTTCTTGATAGATGGAAAAGATTATTTTGACAGGTGACAGACCAACCGGAAGATTGCACATTGGACACTATGTAGGGTCCTTGAAGCGTCGGGTAGAGCTGCAGAATTCCGGTGAGTTTGATAAGATTTATATTATGATTGCCGATGTGCAGGCTTTGACGGATAACTTTGAAAATCCGGAAAAGGTGCGCCAGAATATTTTGGAGGTTGCGCTGGATTATTTGTCTGTTGGCCTTGACCCGGCCAAGTCTACCTTGTTTATTCAGTCCCAGGTTCCTCAGCTTACTGAGCTTACCACCTATTATATGAATTTGGTATCAGTTTCCCGGGTGGAGCGTAATCCTACCGTTAAGGCCGAAATACAGCAGAAGAACTTTGAAAAGAGTATTCCGGTAGGCTTCTTTACTTATCCAATCAGCCAGGCTTCCGATATTACTGCTTTTAAGGCCACTTTGGTACCAGTTGGGGAGGACCAGCTGCCAATGCTGGAGCAGACCAAGGAAATAGTTCGCCGTTTCAATATGATTTATGGCGGGGAAGCCCTGGTGGAACCGGAGATTATGCTGCCGGAGAACGAAACATGCCGTCGTTTGCCTGGTACAGATGGCAAGGCCAAGATGTCCAAATCCATCGGAAACTGCATTTATCTGTCTGACGATGCGGAAACGGTTCGCAAGAAGGTTATGGATATGTACACTGACCCAACTCACATCAAGGTATCTGATCCGGGGCATGTGGAGGGCAATGCAGTATTTACTTATTTGGATGCTTTTAGCAAGCCGGAGCACTTTGAGAAGTATCTGCCGGAATACAAGAGTCTGGATGAGCTGAAGGAACATTACACCAGAGGTGGACTTGGTGATGTGAAAATCAAGAAGTTCCTGAACAGCATTTTGCAGGAGGAGCTGGAACCAATCCGGGCGCGTCGTAAGGAATATGAAAAGGATATTGCCGGTGTATACGAAATCTTAAAGGCTGGTAGTGCTGAAGCCAGACGAGTAGCCGAAAACACCCTGCAGGATGTAAGAAACGCCATGAAGATAAACTACTTTGCTGATGAAGAGCTTATCAAGGCGCAGACCGAAAAATACAAGGGATAAACTATATGGAAAAGTATTCAGTAAGGCTGGATAGCTTCGAGGGGCCGATGGAGCTCCTGATGCACCTTATTGAGAAGAACAAAATCGATATTTATGATATTCCGATAGCTGAGCTGACGGAGCAGTATATCGAGTATTTGGACCAGTTTCGGGAATTTAATCTGGAAATTGCCAGCGAGTTTTTGTTGATGGCTACAACGCTGTTGCAAATCAAGTCCAGAATGATGCTGCCAAAGCCACCCAAATCCCAAACGACGGATGAGACTGATGACATTGACCCAAGACAGGAGCTTATCGAACGGATTTTGGAATACAAACGATACAAGGAAGTCAGTAGTGTTTTGGGGGATATGCAGGCCCAGCAGGAGCGGTTTTTCACCCGCCAGCCTATGGAACTGCCGGTTCATCATCTGCCACCGGATAATCTGTCCATGATGGATTTGCTGAGTGCTTTCAATAATGTGTTAGCAATGCATCGGGAGCTGAAAATTCCCGACGCGCTGGTAGAGCCGGAGGAATTTACCGTACCGGAAAAGATGGAGCTGCTGCTGTCACTTTTAAATAAGCATGAGGGGAAATTGTCCTTTGAGGAAGCATTCAGTTCCGATAACCGGTCTGAACTGATTACAACTTTTTTGGCCATGCTGGAGCTGATAAAGCTGAAAAGTATCCGGGTATGGCAGCAGGATAAATTTTCAGAGATTTATATTTCAATCAGAGTTGGTGAAAACGAATGAACTTGGATGAACTGATGGCACCGTTGGAGGCTGTGCTGTTTGCCAGCGGGGATCCGGTTTCGGTTCAGCAGTTACGGGCAATCTTTGATATAGATGCGGAAAGTCTGAATGAATTGCTGGTAAGTCTCCAGCAGAAACTGGAGGAACGACATAGTGGTCTGATTGTGCAGCAAGTGGCTGGTGGCTGGCAGATGGCTACCAGGCAGGAAGTTTTTTCCTATGTGGAAAAGCTGACTGAGACCAAGGATAAAAAACTGTCGGCGGCGGCGATGGAGACCCTGTCAATTATTGCTTTCAAGCAGCCGATTACCAAACAGGAAATTGAGCATATAAGAGGCGTTCATATTGAAAAGGTACTGGCCAAGCTCATAGAGCTGGAACTGGTGCGGGAGCTGGGACGA
>CADACU010000064.1 GCA_902786545.1 uncultured Anaerovibrio sp. | reverse complement strand
TCCATGGTTGAGCCAGTTAGAAAAAAACTTCTATAGTTTTACGCCAAACTCCTTGGCAGGAATCATCGAACACCGTTTGGTGCTGGCGGGTCAACATGGTACCATATCTGTGGGAGCATTTTCCACGGTATGCTTCATTTTTATGGTGGGGGGAATGTTGGTTGCCTATAGCTATGTACACCACAGCAATATGCTTATCATACAGGATATAATGTATATCCTATTGGGAGCCCTGATGGGTCTTATGCTACCGTTTGTTCTGCTGAATATGAAGATTAAAAACCGTCAGAAAAAGATGCTGCGCCAACTGCCGGAATTCTTGGACCTGATGTGTATCAGCGTACAGGCGGGCCTTACCTTTGATGCAGCTGCCCGAAAAATAGTCCAACGCATGCATGGGCCTTTGATTGATGAATTCCACCGCACTATGGATGACATGCGCATGGGTGTCCCACGAAAGCTAGCCATGAAAAACATGGCCAACCGTTGCGATTTGCCGGAATTAACTCTATTTTTAACCTCTATTATTCAGGCCAATCGGTTAGGAACCAGCATCAGCAAAACCTTAGCCATTCAGGCCGATAATATGCGGGATCGACGGCGTCAGGCTATAAAGGCCCTGGCTATGAAGGCTCCGGTAAAAATGCTCTTTCCCCTGGTATTCTTCATCTTTCCTGCACTGTTTGTAGTGGTATTGCTGCCAACCGTCCTTGCCCTGATAAAAAACTTTTGAGGTAACTGATGCTCAATGTATCCATCCAACCGCCTGGCACTGGGAAATTGACTTTCCAGGCAAAAAGGGCCAACACTTTCTTAAAAAGATTTACTGGACTGATGGGAAAAGCCCATCTGCCGCCGGGTACCGGCCTACTGCTTTACCCTTGCAACAGCATACACATGATGTTCATGCGTTTTCCCATTGATGCCATTTTTTTCGATCGGAACTACCGCATCCTAAAGATTGTCCATAGCTTAAAACCATGGATTGGTCTGGCGGGAGCTCTGGGGGCCTATGGGGTGTTGGAATTGCCTGCCGGCAGTCTGGAATCCCTAAAAGGACTATCCCACAATCAGTCCCTTATTTTGCAAATTGAACCATATGCCTCATATCAGGGTGAACCATCCTCTGAAAATTAACAGTGCCAATCCCTAAGGATTGGCACTGTTTTAATATTCGTTACCACTCTACATTACCATCACGATCATTTGTCAAAACCACACTGGCTGCTTCTGGCTCCGTGGCCGCAGATGTAGCCGTATAATTCTTCTGGATATAGTACCCCTGGCTCTGAAGATTGAGATTCTGTCCCGCCACTATACTGCCATAAAAGAAATAACGGTTGTCATTTACACTGACGGAGCCAAATGGAGCATAAATATTTCCGGTAAATATCCCACCATTACAGTTTATCCAGAAACCGCCACTCCCCAAATAAATAAGCACTATCGGCCGTCCCGCTGTCATATCGGCACTGGTATTAAAATTATTCACATTGTCACAGATAATGTATAACGGCTTATCACTGCTGCCACTGATGGCATCATTCAGGCTGATATTCAGGTTGGGAATATTGTAGTAAATCACATCCACCCCCTGATTACTCAGCTGACTCAGAGATGAACTGGTGGCATTTTGCTGTCCCTGATCGGTAATCTTATAGGTGGACTGATCCGACAGCAGGCCCTGAATAATCTCCCGATAGTACTGAGCAATATCAATACTGCCATCATATTTAGGTTCATTGATATAGCCCTTCTCCTTGGCCTGGTTCACCGTAATGGTAGAATTACCATCTGCTCCGAAGGCTTCCCCCTTCAGATAAATATTACCCTGGGAATTGTTCCAGCCACTTTGGTTAGCAAATACCATATCCCCATCATAGGTGGAGCAATTACTCCTTTGCTGATAAATATTGTAATTGTCCGGGTTTTGTATGGAATTGATGGAATAAAAACCGCCACCAATGGTAAAGAGGTAGTTAAACAGCTTGTTTCCCCCGGCACCATCTGACGAGGTGCCCCCACGACGGAACTTAGCACATCCTATTACACTTATTTCCACATCATCTCCCAGATAAGGGAAAAATCGCAAAAAATAGAGGGATACCCGTTCCTTCAAGGTCACCCGAAAATAAGTAAGCCTTGTTTCATCTGACTCCCGGACCTGATACAGATAATCCAGTTCTTCCGCCTTAGGATGATTTCGGCTGGTGTATAAACTAGCCGCCCGATCGGCATTGGGATGATTTGATGGCTCATCATCGGAGGACACATAAGCATATCCCCCAGCCATAGCCGCCGCATCAGCCGCATTCTGCAGACGGGAATGGTGTGCATACAGATTACCAAAATCGATGACTATACCGGTAAAAATCATCAACAATGGAATGATTACTGCAGTAAAGGCAAATACGGCACCCTTTTGATTTATTTCCATAATGTATGTTACCTACCTATTAGTGTCTTCATAATAGTATAACAGATTTTAACCTATAGCGGGGCGATATACCTATATTTTTATGGTTTTTTTGTTGCAAAAATAGTATGATATAGCTTGAAATGATGTCATTTTAGGAGGTTTCATCATGCGAATAATAATAGTTGGTGCCGGAAAGCTGGGCTATACTATCGCAGAACGCCTGTCACAGGAAGAATATGATGTAGTGGTGGTGGACAACAACCCATCCCGTCTGCAAATAATTCAGGATAATCTGGATGTCCTCACCATTGAGGCCAATGGCTCCAGTCCTATTACTATGAACAATGATGATATACGGGATGCCGATGTGCTCATAGCCGTTACCGCAACGGATGAAATCAATATGGTCTCCTGTATTTTAGCGAAAAAACACGGGATAAAACGAACTATTGCCCGTATTCGGGATATGCAGTTCATCTCCGAAGCCAAAGAATATCTGAAAGCAAATTTTGATATTGACCTGATGCTAAATCCTGAGCTTATTATGGCCATGGAAATCAACCGTATACTAATGGTCCCGGCTGCCCTAAATATTGAAGACTTTGCCGACGGGCAGGTGCGTCTGTTTGAAACTAAGGTAAAGAAAAAATCCCCCCTGGCCAATATTATGCTGAAAAATCTTGATATGCCAAAAACCATTATTGCTGCCATGATATTCCGGGGGCAGCGGATGATCATTCCCCATGGTGATGACAGCCTGCAGCCTAATGACAATGCGTATTTTATCGGTCTTACCACTGATATTGACAAGTTCAGTAAAAATCTGGAGGAACGGAATCACTCCAAACTGGAGAAAGTAACCGTTATCGGTGCCGGCCGCATGGGCCGATTTGTCGCCAGTATGCTGGACAAGCAAAAAGTAAAGGTAAAAATCTTTGATACAAAAAAAGAACGGCTTCATCTTATAGCCTCTCAATTTAAAAATAATGGCAAGGCCATTCTGGCTGATGCCGCTGATATCACCAAAATGCTGGAGGAAGGCATTAACGAAGCGGATGCCCTCATCTGCCTTACCGATGATGACAAACTTAATTTCTTGCTGGCCCTTTTGGGCAAGCATCACGGCGTGAAAAAGACCATTATCCGCCAGGCAAAAACCGACTACAAATCCATTTTGCGGGAACTGGGTGTGGATATTTCACTGTCCTCCCGTATTTTGGCCGCTAACGAAGTATTGGCCTTTGTCCGGGGCAATTCAGCGGTAACCCTGCTACAGGATGCCCGGGCTGAGGTCACCGAGGTCGTTATTCAGACCGGCAGTGCCGTCTGCAACAAAAAGCTCATGGATGCCAATTTACCAAAGTCATGCCTGGTCTGTGCCTTCGTCAAAAATGGCGAGGTACAGATTCCAAACGGCAACACGGTTTTAAAAGCCGGAGGACGGGCCATTATCATTACTGAAAAACAATCCACTACCAAGATTTTAAAATATTTTAGCAGGAACTAACTATGGATCGGTTAATCCTTTATCTCATCAGCAGGGCCCTGTTTAACTGTGCCGGGCTAATGCTCATTCCATTTTTTTACAGTGTAAATATAGGTACTGACACCACCACTTGGGTATTTGGCAAGGCAATATTTATTATCCTGCTGGTGGCGGTCTTCATTCGCGGCAAATCAGCCCACCAGGAGGACTCCCTGTCCGTCACTGGCGGGGCTGCCTTTTTGTTTGCCATTTGGCTTACCATGGCCATGGCCGGTGCCCTGCCCTATTATCTAAGTGGTCTGCTGGACGGTGCCAGTGCATTTATGGAGAGTCTCTCCGGCTTTACCACCACTGGCTATACCAACCTCATTGAGCTGCGGGATCCTTCTCTCATTTTATGGCGCAGCCTGACCCAATGGATTGGTGGCGGTATGGTACTTATGTTTATTGCTACAGTTCTCCCAGCCATCAGTGGCATTTTCGGCATTAGCTTTGCTATGCCAGTAGCCCTAAAAACCGGTATTATATCATTGAAACGACTGAAAAAGAATACCCGCCGCCTGACTATGATTTATACACTAATAACTATTGGCGGTGTAATAAGCTTTTCTTTGGCCGGTCTCAATCTGTACGATGCCGTCAACTATTCCTTGGTGATTATCTCCACCGGAGGTTGTTATTTCTCCGGCACATATCTTTATAATAATCTATGGTTCGCCATTGCTGTATCCTTGGGGTTAATTGCCGCCGGGTGCAATGTTATCATCTATTGGCAGGCAATAAAACAGCGTAAAACTTCTATTTTGAAAAAAAATTTTCATAACTCCGAGTCCCGGCTATTCCTGCTAATGATATTGGTACTGGGACTTATTATTGGTGTCCATTTATATTGGGTAGATTGCTATGGTTTGATGGACAGCCTATGGTATGGCTTTTTCAGTGTGGCGCTTTACGCCGGTACCATCAGTGCTTACCCTATGGAGGTTCTCAACTGGACCGATTTTGATAAACTCATACTGATAATGGCCGCCAGTGTAGGCGGCTGTATTGGATCCTTGGCCGGCGGTTTTAAAATCCTTCGACTGATGATCTTGTTCAAAAGCTGCGCCAATGAGCTGACCCGGACCATTCACCCGGATATCATCATGACCACAAAAATAGATGGGGAAATTGTACCACCTAGCCTTATCAACCGTGTATTGGGCTTTTTCTTTATAGTTATAGTTACCATTGCCCTGGCGATTATAGTCATCTCATCGGCCGGACTGGATATGCAGCAATCTATGGAAATAGCTTTAGGGTGTCTGACCAGCACCGGTGCCATCATGTATTTTCACACTGGCACTGATATACTTACATCCCTGCCGGTTTACATCAAGCTTTTCTGCTGCTTTTTGATGATATTGGGCAAAGTCGACTTTTTTGCTTTTTTACTGCTTATATACAGTGGCCGAAACCACTTGCTGAATGAACGCTGGTAGGAGGTGGCAGATTGAGTTATCCGATAATTTTTTATATGCTTAGCCGGCTCATGTTTGCTATGTCCTTGACCCTGCTGATTCCTATGATAGCCTCCATACACTGGCAGGAGTCCAGCTCTCTGGATTTTTTAGCAGCCATAATTTGCAGTCTGTCGTTATCAGTATATTTCAGCAACAAGGGAAAAATAACCAATGATGATATCAGTATTCGGGAAGGCATCGCCATAACTGGCTTGAGCTGGTTATTTGCCTCCATTATTGCTTCCATACCATATATATCAGGCCACTATATGCCATTTATTGACTGCCTGTTTGAGGGGGTCTCCGGCATTACCGGCAGTGGAGCATCCGTGGTTGGTGATATTCCCAACCTGCCCGCCAGCATTTTGCTGTGGCGTAGCCTCACCCATTGGCTGGGCGGCTTGGGCATAATCGTTATTTTTATCGCACTGGTACCACAAACTGGTATCCGGGGGCTGAAAATGTTTGAGGTTGAAACCACCGGCCCAACAGAAAGCCGTCCCCTGCCCCGTTTTAAAGCCACAGCCCGGGCTCTATTAGTGGTTTATATTCTGCTGACCTTTATCCTCGTTGCCCTTTTACTGATATGCGATTTCAATCTTACCGATGCGGTAAACAACGCTATGTCAGCCATTGCCACCGGTGGGTTCGCCACCCATAATGACAGCATAGGTCATTTTAACAATTTACCGGCCGAAATCATCATTATGATATTTATGCTGATTGGTGGCGGAAACTTTTCCCTGTATCTTATTGCCTGGAAACGTGGCTATAAAAAAATCTTTACCGAGCCGGAATTTGTGACTTATCTGGTGATTTTCGCCGTGATATCCATAGCGATTACAGTCAACCTGGCCGCAACCACCGACCTTAATCTGTTTACAGCCCTGCGCTATGCCTCATTCCAGACCGCTGCTGTTATCAGCACCACCGGATTTTCCACCACAGATTTTGACAGCTGGCCGGCTTTTTCCAAGTACTGCCTGCTGATTGTAATGCTAACCGGCGGTTGTGCCGGCTCCACCTCCGGTGGTATAAAAATAGCCAGGTTTATCCTGCTGTTCAAAATGATAAACCGTATTGTCAAGGAAAAGCTCAATCCAAACCATATCGTTCATCTGTCCTATGACACAAATGAACAGCTGGATGTAGTCATAAATCGCACCAGCCGCTTCTTCTTCCTGTACATTTTCCTGGCCCTGATGGGGGCATTGATTTTTACCATCGATGGATTGCCGATTATGGATGCCATTGTCCTAGGCATCTCCGCCATAGGTAATGCCGGCATCGCCTATGGTGCTGCCAATGATTTTAGTCAATTAAATGCTTTGACAAAAATCGTTTGCTGTATGCTGATGGTCATAGGCCGTCTGGAAATATTCCTGTTTTTGGTAATGCTGAAACCATCCTTCTGGCAAAAGGGTGCCAGCTGGTAACATCAGTTAGCCACGCAAAAAAATTGCGCTTGTGCATTCCCACAGGCGCAATTTTAATTTAAACCTCAAACTTCCCACATGCAAAAACCTGACGGCTTCTTGAAAACTGTATACTAAGTTTATTATTAAACTTACCAGCATAAGTATTTGCTCTTATACAATA
>CADACU010000063.1 GCA_902786545.1 uncultured Anaerovibrio sp. | reverse complement strand
AATAATCTCTCGAACAAAGCCTTCCTCAATCAGCTCTGGTGACAAAGTGGTTTCCAAAGCAATGGTCACATTGCCATACCGCTGGGTAGCAAAGCCTTCCGTCTGAGACATAATAATTTCAATATCCTCAGGAAGCAGCTCTACCTCACCGCTCTTTAAGGACAGTTTCAGCTTGCCGGTCTTGTCCAGTTCTTCCTTGGCTGCTGCACCATCAATCGTAGTCAGGGCTGCCTTTACTTCACCAATCTGCTTGCCAACCTTTGGACCAAGTACCTTGAACTGTGGTTTCAAAGTATAGGAAAGATATTCCTCCATATCATCCTTGAACTCAACCTGCTTTACATTGAGCTCACCAGCCACAATTTCCTTGAAGAAATCACTGAGCTGGCTGTCAGCCTTAACATAAATCGTACCAATCGGCTGACGATTTTTGATATTGGACGCATTGCGGGCCGCCCGGCCGAGCACAACGATATCCAGCACCAGCTCCATATTCTTCTCCAGTTCAGAGTCAATAAATGCCTCGTTGGCTACTGGGAAGTCAGTCATATGAACCGACATCGGTGCCTTATCATCCACACTGCATACCAGATTACGGTAAATGCTTTCGGTAATAAACGGTACCATCGGAGCAGCCAGTTTGATTACGGTAACCAATGCAGTGTACAGAGTCATATAAGCGTTAATCTTATCCTGGTTCATTTCTTTGCCCCAGAACCGCTCACGGCTGCGACGGACATACCAGTTGGACAGCTCATCCACAAATTCCTGAAGTACCTTGGCCGTCTCGGTAACCTTGTAGTTAGCCAGATTGTTGTCCACGGTCTTAACCAAGGTATTTAGACGGGAGAGCACCCACTTGTCCATTACTGACAATTTATCATATTCCAATGAATACTTGGTAGCGTCAAAATTATCAATATTGGCATACAGTACATAGAAAGCATAAGTATTCCACAGAGTACCCATAAACTTGCGCTGACCTTCCTGCACCGCATCATCATGGAAACGGTTTGGCAGCCAAGGTGCACTGTTCTCATAGAAATACCACCGGATAGCATCAGCACCATGCTTGTTAAGGGCATCCATAGGGTCAACAGCATTGCCCTTGGACTTACTCATTTTCTTGCCGTCCTTATCCTGAACATGGCCCAAAACAATTACATTCTTATAGGAAGTATTATCAAAGAGCAATGTAGAAATAGCCAACAAGGAATAGAACCAGCCTCGGGTCTGGTCTACTGCTTCGGAAATAAAGTCAGCCGGATAACGCTCCTCGAAAATTTCCTTGTTTTCAAACGGATAATGCCACTGGGCAAATGGCATGGAACCAGAGTCAAACCAGCAGTCAATAACCTCCGGTACCCGCTTCATTTCCTTGCCGCAATCCGGACACTTGATGGTTACGGCATCAATATATGGACGATGCAGCTCAATATCCTCCGGACAGTTATCCGACATCGACTTCAGCTCCTCAATGGAGCCGATGGAATGCTGACAACCACAGGAGCACTCCCAAATATTCAGAGGCGTACCCCAATAACGATTACGGCTGATACCCCAGTCCTGCACATGCTCCAACCACTCGCCAAACCGTCCCTTGCCGATGGCATCTGGCAGCCAGTTAATGGTATTATTATTAGCAATAAGCTTTTCCTTTACATCAGTCATCTTGATGAACCAGGACTCCCGGGCATAGTAAATCAATGGAGTATCACAGCGCCAGCAATGAGGATAGCTGTGTTCAAACTTAGGAGCCTTAAACAGCTTGCCGGAAGCCTTCAAATCATCCAAAATCATTGGATCGGCATCCTTGACGAATACCCCACCCCACTTGGTATCATCGGTCATATTCCCCTTGCTGTCCACGAACTGGACAAAGTCCATGTCGTAGTTGCGACAAACTCTGGCATCGTCCTCACCAAACGCCGGTGCAGTATGAACAATACCCGTACCGTCGGAAGTGGTAACATAATCATCACACATAACATAGAAACACTGCTTCTTGATCTTGCCCAGGGCAAAATCATACAGTGGCTCATATTCCTTGCGCTCCAGTGTCTTACCTTTGAAGCGCTCCACGATTTCTACCTTGGCTGCCTCTTCCGGATTATCCTTGGACTTAACACCGGAGAATACGCTTTCCACCAATGCTTCAGCCAAAATCAGGTATTCGCCGTTGCAGCTTACCTTTACATAATCCACTTCCGGATTAACTACCAAGCCCAAGTTGGATGGTAAAGTCCAAGGTGTAGTGGTCCAAGCCAGGAATGAGGTATTTTCCTCCCCCTTCACCTTGAAGCGAACCATAGCAGACCGATCCTTGACATCCTTGTACCCCTGAGCAACCTCGTGGGAAGACAGTGGTGTACCACACCGAGGGCAGTAAGGAACAACCTTATGGCCCTTGTAAAGGAGCCCCTTTTCCCAAATAACATTTAAAGCCCACCAAACGGACTCAATATAATCATTTTCATAAGTAATATATGGATGGTCCATATCAGCCCAGAAGCCAACCACATCGGAGAATTCCTCCCACATGCCCTTGTACTTCCAGACAGATTCCCGGCATTCCTTGATAAATGGCTCAATACCATATTTTTCAATCTGCTCCTTGCCATCCAGTCCCAGCTTCTTCTCCACTTCCAGCTCCACCGGAAGACCGTGGGTATCCCAGCCAGCCTTGCGCAGGATTTTCTTTCCCTTCATGGACTGGTACCGCGGCAGCATATCCTTGATAACCCGGGTCAGAACATGACCAATGTGTGGTTTGCCATTAGCTGTTGGTGGCCCATCATAAAAAGTAAAGGTATCGCAGCCTTCACGGATGTCAATACACTTCTGGGCAATATCATTTTCCTTCCAGAATTTCAGGATTTCTCTTTCCCTTTCAACGAAATTCAGGTTTGTGTCAACCTTGTTGTACAAATTGATTACCTCCTGTTTTTGCTGTACTGGCAGCCATCTTCTACTCGTTTAACAAAAACTCCCGTCCAAAATAGGACGGGAGCCATTCTGCAAAAATAAAAGGCTCCACCCCAAAACAGGATGAAGCCCAGCTTCACTATACCACCTATTTCGTATACCAGCATATACTATCTCTATAACGGGAGATCCCGGCTCAGTCTACTTTGCCGCCCAATAATCCGGCACATTTTGACCTGCTACTCCGAAGTGATATTCATCAGTCGCTACTCCTGCCAGGCTTGCACCCTCCCCGGCTCGCTGCATTTTTCACATACTGACTACTGTCTTCCTCATTGTCTTTGTAATCTTAAACTGCTTGAAATTTTACCACATATGTTACTTTTCTGCAATAATCAAGATAAAAAAATATACAATTATCTATCCTCAGATAACAAATTTCTTGACTACAGAAGGCTCCTCATGCAAGGAAAACAGCTCCGAAGACGGATCTACTACATTCAGATGTCTGTCAGCATCATCATCGCAAATCTGTTGAAAAATATAGTCATACTCCTTGGCAACATCCATAAAAGAAGCAATTTCCTTGTCATTGTCATCCCAGTCAATATCATTAAAGAAAATGGTAATGGTCTTATCAGTTTCTTTGTACTCAGAGAGACGAGCCAGCATATTTCTCACATTCGTAATACTCTTCTTTGGGTTAATGCCCTTCAAATAGTCCTCAAGAGAAAAAGTTATTGCAACATCACTTGTTTTCTTCATCACTTACTTCCATACCTTTCTTTCATTTATATCTTATTTATATCCAAAACACCAGGACATAGTATCATAATAGTTAAAAAAAGTAAATATTTTAAACATTTAACTATATACGCATATAAATTATACAGTCGCTAAAAACAATCATAAACTTAAAGATTTTAGAAATTTACTGTTACATCAAAAGAGTCAAATATCAAATTCTCTGTTATTGATGAATCATATATATTAAATTTGTGATATACACTGCCATAAGGATAAAGAGTGCCAAGATAAACATAGCCAAAGTGGGATGAAATATCCCTTACCACCTCGCCCTGATTATATAATACCACATGCATACTCAATCCGTTGATATAACTGCCGCTGCGGTTGCTACCGTTGTAAAAATCGCCTTCGATAGTCAGCTTTTCATCATAGCAGGTAACATTGTTTGCCAAATAAATACCTGATCTGGTGCTTCTGGCATCTCTGCGTTTGTCATCGAAGCTCTCCTTCAGCCCCCGTCGGAATGTATCCAATCGCTGCAGAGCTTCCATTCTGGCCTTGCGTTCTGCCTCAATCCGTTTCTGTTCTGCCACATTATGATATCTGACAAGGTAAGCATTAACATCCTGCACCAGCTTTGACAGATTCATATTCCTGTCCAACTGAACTTCATCCATGGATAAGTCACTGGATTTATTCACTAAATTAGTCACGCTTGTCTGAAAATCATTGGAGACCGTTGCCGGATATTTCCCATTATCCGGGGTATTGACCAGCACATCATGAACAGATTTCAATATCTGACCTTCCATCTCCATTGCGTCTACCAGGGATACATTATAATCTGTATATTTTTTCGGAACCTTGGCGTCTTTTATATCCACGGTCAAATCATCAAATCTCTTGGACAAATCCTCATATTTACTGATGTATTTCTTGGTGGCATCACTATCCGGATCACCATCCAGGCTATTTACTTCCGACAGCAGGGTATGTATTTCCGCTGTAAGGTTATCTGCATCCTTCACCTTATTCATATACCGGCTTTCAATGCCGGAAAAGTATCCCACCATACCAAAAATTGCAATGACCAGCACGGCCACAATCCCAATCAACGGACCTTTGCCAATCCGGTTAAAGAAACCGCCTTGTTGTACCGGTACCTCATATGATGGCTGATACTGATAATTATTGATTGGTGGAGGTGCCACCGGCTGCATATGCTGTTGTGAAACCACCGGCATTTGCATGGTGTTTTCCGAAACAGTCCCACCAGCCGCCTCTTCCCTTCTTTTACCACATTTTATACAAAAGTTACCTTCATTTTCTTCGCCACATGAACAAATCCATTTTTCCATTTTATCTTCTCCACATTCCTAATTACTACTCCGTATACTTATATAATTCACAGTATCATTATCGCTGTTAAACACACACTACAGCTACATGTCCATCGGTCCATCTCATTTTCTCCCTCCCTGTAATTCTTCACAAACAGAGTTATTATAGCACAAGGAGCCTGGAATGTGGACGATTTAATCAAAAATCATCCACCCTCAAAAAACTCATTCATGAAAAAATGACTAATACATTTGTTTATCCGATTTTCGAGCAAATTTCGCAAAAGTCTCGATGGTTGTATCACGATTCAACTGGGCCAGCTCCACCATCCCTTTATCCTTACAATTACCTTTTATAAAATCATAGATTTTTTCATCTTTAAAACCAATATCTGCCGCATCTTCAGCGGTATTACCGTAGTATATTTTATGAATATTGGCCCAAATAGACGCACTTAAACACATTGGGCACGGATAACAGCTTGTATACAGCTCTGATCCGGTCAAATCATTGGTTCCAAGCCTTTGGCATGCATCACGAATGGCCTCCATCTCTGCATGACAGGTAGGATCAGTATTCTTCAGCACCTTGTTGTGACCACGGCCGACTATCTGGCCATTTTTCACAATAACTGCTCCAAAGGGCCCCCCTTCATTAAGTGTAAGATTTTTATCCGCTTCTTTTTTGGCTTCCAACATATAATCCATTTTCCACAGTCCTTGATTCTACATTAGATAATCAATCTTTCTTCGACTCGTCCTCTTGCATTTTTAATTATACCATCATAAAAATAGTTGAATATCACAAGCACTCCTTTTCCTTTGTTTGCTATCCCATCAAACAGCCCTGCCCATTATCGAGGTTTTAAGTTGTATACTCACTCCTTTTCATCCCCCAAAAGCTGCTCCAGCATATACTCTCTACGGTTAATAAATAGTGAAGTAACCTGATAACTATCGGTCTCCTCGTATGAAGAAACATGAACGCCCTCACCATCAAAAACAAGTATTTCTGAATCAGGCAGCCCCAATAAAATGGGGGAATGGGTAACAATAAAAAACTGTGAGCCACCCTTTACACTCAAGTATATTTTCCTAAGCAAAGCAAGCTGTCTCTGGGGTGACAAGGCTGCTTCCGGCTCATCAAGAAAATAAAGTCCATTATCCTTGAATTGGCTGTCAGCAATCCTTAAAAAGCTCTCACCATGGGACATTTCATGAAAATGTTCCGGTACTCCACCAACTTTGCTGTATTCATTTTCCATGGTTGCCACATTATAAAAGCTTTCAGCCCGCAGAAAATATCCCCATTTGGTTCGCCTGTAACTTTTAATCAAGCGCATGGCATCACACAAATCAGAATGTGAATCGTAGGTTGAAAAGGCATAATTTTTCGTGCCACCCTCCGGATTGAAACCAGCTGCCACTGCCATCGCTTCCAATAGCGTTGATTTGCCCATGCCATTTTCCCCAGCGAGTAAAGTAATTGGTGAATGAAATTCCAATTCATCAATAGAACTTATCGCAGGAATATTCCTTAAATAGCTATAATCGTTTATTTTACCCCAATCAATACCAACCTTACTGATAAACAATGGACTATTCATACAGCTCAATCCCCTAAAAATAACGTACCACAATAAAAATGCAACTTAATGATAAAAAACTAATCTATATTTATTATCTGTATATTAGCATTACATAATAATATTTGAAATACTTACCTGCGAAAAAAAATGGTCAACGTAAATCTTCAGTCCGCAAACCTTATATACTATAATTAAGCCAATCCTAATAAGTAAAAATTAATTCTACTTGACACAATTACAAATCTACCTATATACTAAACTGTAATATAACAGGCAAAGGAGGGATAACATTGAACAGCCAAGCGCAGATAATTGAACAGCTTATAGAAAAACAGCCGGAAAACAAAATACTGACCGCTAATCAGCTATATAGAGAGCTACCAACAGATTCCTCTGAGCAGGCATTTTACCAGACAGTGACCAGGCTTACCAAAAAGGGCATACTGTGCCACTTGACCAAAGGCCTTTACTATCGTCCACGCTGTTCCCGCTTTGGCGAGGTTCCCCTCAGTGAACGCAATATCATCGAGCATTATACTG
>CADACU010000062.1 GCA_902786545.1 uncultured Anaerovibrio sp. | reverse complement strand
CAAACAAATAACCTACGACAGCGGCTGTATCTTCAGCTGCACCGAGAATTGCTGCAACAAAAGCAAAAATAAATGAAATCATAAAGGCACCAAAGCTAATACCCAATCCCCGCAGGAAATATCTTTGTCTGTTTAATCGGCCGGTATAAGTGGTCCACTTTAAAGATTCAGTTATATTTGCATACACAGTCCCGGAGGCTTGAAAATTATTGTCATTTTGCTGATTATTGTATGGATTATAATTATTTGGCTGCTGGCCGTATGGGTTGTAGCCATTCTGGTAATTTATTGGCTGATTTGGATTGCCCTGCATAGGCTGCATTGGCTGATTATTTTGAACAGGCTGACTATACTGCGTAGCTTGATGATCCTGTTCGTATTGCATTGGTTGCTCAGGTTGAACATTTACATCGAATTTTTGTCCGCATTCTGGGCAAAATGCAATATTGTCATCTACTTTTTCACCACAATTACTGCAAAATTTTGACATAATATCATCTCCATAAAAAATTAAATTTATAACTGTATTGTATAATAATCAATTGCTCTATAATAAAAGCGGACAGCAATATGCCGACCGCTTTTAAAAGCATATTTAAGCGTAAATATTGCCTCTTTCATCACTGGTTGTAGTCAAACCGATGATGCTTTCTACCAAAGCTAAAATGGCAGGTATACCAGTCCAGCAAAGAAGCAGATAAGCAATACCCCAGCCAATTTTACCGGCAAAGAATTTATGGACACCGAGACCACCTAATAAAATAGCCAAAATACCATAAGCAATCTCGTTAACAAGAGCCTTATAACTTCCTAAAGACCAAGCTGTACCTGCTCCCTGGCTATTAAATGGGTTATAGCCCATACCATTCATATTGTTAGGATTGTTAAAATGATTGTTATTATATGGATTATTTGCCTGAACAGGATTGGATTCAACAGAATAAGATGTCTGCTCTGCAGGTGCGTTATTCTGAGTAGTAGCACCACAACTTGGGCAGAAAGTGGTACCATCTTCTATTTGCTGTCCGCAGTTAGGGAAAAACTTAGACATAATATCAACTCCCTGTTATAAATTAAATTATAATACCTGGTATAAATCTAGTATAAAATGATATACGCTTCAACATGAAGGTATTATTCTAATAAGCATCTAATATAACTCGGTGGAAGATGTACCCGACCTCTACAGGTGGGGGAAAACAAACTTTAACAGGTGGTGAGCATATCTCCCACCTAGTTGAAACGCTTATAGGAATATTTTTTTAAAAGAAACATTTGAACAACTGCGTTATAATGAGGTTTATTGGGTGGGAGTTATATGCTCCCTATAAATATTTCCGTTAGCATAGGATAAAATGTTTCACGTGAAACATTTTATTTATCCATGATCTCATTGGCAATATTTAGGGCAATAACTGCATCCTGAGCGTAGTAATCAGCTCCGGCCTCATCGGCATAATCTTGGGTGAGAGCTGCACCTCCAACGATTACCTTGGAAGTGTTGCCACTTTCCTTAAGCTGCTTTATAACCTCATCTATCTCTGTCATAGTAGTGGTCATTAGAGCACACAACCCTACAATATCTGCTTCATTTTTGATAGCACTTGATACTATTTCTTCAGCCGGTACATCTTTGCCCAAATCAATAAGCTTAAAACCGCTGTTTTCCAGTAGAGCTCCCACAATGTTTTTGCCTAAATCATGCACATCTCCCTTTACAGTAGCCAACACCACTGTCCCTTTTCCTTCGCCGTCTTGGGCTGGGAATTTTTCTTTAAGTATGTTGAAGGCAGCTCGCATTGCTTCAGCCGATAACAATACCTGTGGCAGAAAAATACGGCCGGCACCAAAGTCTACACCAATGTCGTTCATTGCTGCGGTAAGACATTTTTCGGTCAGTTCGTTTGGTTCAACACCGGTTGCTAAAGCGTTTTCTATAAGCTGAGCCATGGAGTCAGCATCACCATCTATTACTGCCTGCTTAACAGCTTCAAGAGGTGTAAGCTCGATATGCTTTGCTACTGCAGCTGTTTTCGCCACTGCCAAGTTTGATTCTTTTTTGCTGAAATCACGACCGTTGGGATCCTTTCCCAATAATGCCATACTTGCCATCAAAGCATTCTGCATAGCATCATCATATGGATTCATTATTGGTGCATCAAGACCAGCGGATAAACACATTGCAAAGAAGGTGCTGTTAATCAGTGGCCTATTTGGTAATCCGAAGGAAATGTTGCTCAGTCCCATGGTTGATGGATAACCGTATTTTTCACGATATAATTGCAGCGTTTTTAATGTTTGGTTGCAGGCATTTACATCAGTGGCTACTGTCATAACCAATCCGTCCAGCAGAAAATCCCCATCCTTTAAACCAGCTTTTTTGGCCGCTGATATAATTGTATCCATTACCTGAATTCGTTCCTCAGCAGTTTTTGGAATTCCTTCGTCAGTTAACGGAAGACAGAGAATAGCAGCTCCATATTTTTTTGCTAATGGAATAAACTTTTCCAGCCGTTCTTTTTCAGCACTTACAGAATTTATCAATGCCCTCCCTGGGTATGCCCGTAAACCTGCTTCCAACACTGTAGCATCGCTGGTATCTATTACTAATGGGGCATCAGTCAGCTGGGAAATTTCAGTTACAGCTTTTTTCATAGCCTGAGCCTGATCAATACCGCCAACACCCATATTAACATCCAAAAGACTTGCTCCGGCTTTTACTTGATCCATGGCTTCTTTTTTGACTGACAAAAAAGAGCCATTTTTGATTTCGGCTGCCAGCTTCTTGCGGCCGGTAGGGTTTATCCGTTCTCCAATAAGTCTGGTTGGCAGATCTTTGTCAATGGTCACAGTTTTACTGCGACTTGATATCATAAGCCGTCTACGCAAGGGTTTAAAGCTTGGTTCCTCGAGACCTGCAATCGCCTTTTTAATTGCAGCAATGTGTACAGGAGTTGTTCCACAGCATCCACCCAGATATGTTGCACCAGCCTGCAGTAACTTTGGCGCCCACTCGCCAAAGTCTTCCGGCCCCATTGGAAAGGTCGTTTTTCCATTAACAAGCTGTGGCATACCGGCATTCGGCTGAACACTGATTGGCTTTTCCGTGTTTTCCGAAATAGCCTTTACTACTGGAAGAAGCTGCTCCGGTCCTAAGGAACAGTTTACACCAATAATATCTGCACCCATAGCATCCACTGTTATGGCAAATGTTTGAGGGTCGGTTCCGGTAACAGTACGACCATCTTCACTGAATGATTGTTGACATATTACTGGAAGATTGGTTACTTCTTTGGCAGCCAATAATGCTGCTCGCATTTCCTGCAAATCGATAGAAGTTTCTATCAGGATATAGTCTGCACCGCCGTCAGCCAGAGCGGTTGCCTGTACTTTATAGTTTTCATAGGCATCCTCAAAATCAAGATCTCCTACTGGCTTTATAAAACGGCCAGTTGGTCCCATGCTGCCAGCTACCTTGATGTTATTCCCAGCTGCTTTTGCGGCCTTTACTGCGGCAATATTTATTTCTCTGGCTCGATCGCTAAGACCATAATGGGCCAGTTTTAATGGTGAAGCCCCAAAGGTATTAGTTTCGATGACCGTTGAGCCTGCATCAACATATTGCTTGTGTACACTTGTTACAGCATCTGGGTTATCAATATTGAGCATTTCCGGGCAGTAGCCGGTTGGCAACAGTCCAAGCTGTTGAAACATAGTACCCATGGCACCGTCAAATATATGAATCATTTAATCATTCCTTTAATAAAATTAAACCTACCTTATCAATAGGCTAATGACAGTATACTGTTTATTGCCTGTTGTAGCAAGTGTTATATGATATATTTCAATACTTATATAAGTAAATAATCTTCCAAAGATCATTTCAGATATTTAACTTAAATTATTGTATTGGCTTAAGAGTTAGACTATCGCCTAGCCGGACAATCTAGTTTATTGCATTGGGAACAATCATGCCTTTCACGATTGGCTGATGTAAATGCACAGCTTTCTTCCATTATATATAAACCTATAATCGCAGTGATGGATTTTCGTGGTTCCAGCATCAATGACTCAGTAATACTGATACCGATTTCATCACCTTTGGCCATATAAAGCATTTCATGTTGTTGTTCTATTGGCCAATCTCCATAACCAGGGCTAAAACGCCATTTCATATTGTAGCCTTGTTTGCTTACATGATTTTTTATGGCTTTTTCCATTAAATCGGCATTTTGTTCCACAGCTGTAGTAGCCGCTGCATCAAGCATCAAGGAAAGACTATATTTTCCTTCTTTAAACAATGATGTAATTTCGTTTTCAATATCTATGCCGACAGTAGCGGCCAGCAGAATAACCTTTGTGCATCCATTTAAATGCTTTCCAATAGCATTTCCTTGTAGCTTGAATGGTGGGGTAGTGGCCACGGTTTGGGTTTTGCTGTCATAGTCATATATTTCCCAGATACCGGTGGGCTTTATGACTAGCCGAGCTAATTCACAGGCATCATCAATTATTTCTTCATCAAAATCGGAATTTCTCAATCCGGCATATCGTTTTGTTTCTTTTTTGTCTATTTCAAAATAAGGTGAATTGAATATAGGCATAATATTACCTCATTTACACAAATGTTTCACGTGAAACAATTCTATCACAATTTTAAGAAAATATAAAAACAATTACTTTTATTATCGAAAAAAAACAGCAATGATGGTACAATAGATAGAAGATAGTGAAATAGGATTTTATTATAGTGGCTTGATATTGTCACTGAATTTGGTCTAATCCTTTGATAAACTAGTTATTAACTTGCAATCTGGGTGGTCAGAATTTGCATCAGTTAGTGTTGGGAAAATGAATAGTAAGGTCGGTGAATAAATGGGAAAGGTAATAGCTATAGCAAATCAGAAAGGCGGCGTGGGGAAAACAACAACCTCTGTCAGTCTCAGTGCTGCTTTGGCAGAAAAAGGAAAAAAGGTATTGCTGGTTGATTGTGATCCCCAGGGTAATGCTACCAGTGGATTTGGTATAAATAAGCAGGAACTGGAGCATAGTATTTACAATGTTATTATTGGCGGATGGTCTCTCGGTGATATTATTATGCCTACAGATTATAAAATAGATATCGCTCCATCCCAGATTGACCTGGCTGGTGCTGAGGTAGAGCTGGTGGAAGTCTCCGGTCGGGAATATCGGCTAAAGAGTGCTATTGATACAATTAAGGGTAATTACGATTATATTATTATTGACTGTCCTCCTTCATTGAGCTTTCTTACATTAAATTCTTTGGTGGCAGCTGATTCGGTTTTAATTCCCCTGCAGTGCGAATTTTATGCCTTGGAAGGTTTAACTCAGCTGTTAAATACCATTGATATGATAAAGGCAGATTTGAATGTGAATTTGGAAATCGAGGGAATTGTTATGACCATGTTTGATTCCCGTACTAATCTGTCTGAACAGGTAGAGGCGGAAGTTCGCAACCACATTGGGGACAAGGTATATAAAACCACAATTCCTAGAAATGTTCGACTCAGTGAGGCACCTTCCTATGGCTGTCCAATTTTTGCTTATGATCCTGGGTCAAAGGGAGCGACGGCATATATGAACCTGGCACAGGAGGTAATGAATAATGGTTAAGAAAAAAGGTGGCCTGGGTCGGGGACTGAACGCATTTGGGCTAAGTAATGATACACAAAAAAATGAACAAAACAAACAAAATACAGCTGTAGCTGTTGCTAAAAATAATGACAAAGGTATTCAGGAAATAGAAATCAATCTGATAAAGGTAAATCCCCATCAGCCACGAAGTGAATTTGATGAAGAGGCATTAAATGCCCTGCAGGATTCCATTAAAGAATATGGTGTATTGCAGCCGGTATTGGTGAGAAAAACAGCCAAAGGGTATGAGCTGATTGCCGGTGAGAGGCGTCTGCGGGCTTCCAAAATGGCTGGGAAAAAGGTTATTCCAGCAGTTATCAAAGAATATAATGATGCTCAGATGACGGAGATTGCTCTTATCGAGAACATTCAGCGGGAAAATTTAAATCCAGTTGAAGAAGCCAATGCTTACCAACATTTGTTGTCGGATTACGGTCTTACCCAGGATATGCTGTCCAAAAAGGTTGGACGCAGCCGGTCCCATATTGCAAATTTCCTCAGACTGTTAAAGCTTTCACCAGCTGTACAGACCATGCTTACTGAGGGAAAGATTTCCATGGGGCAGGCTAAACCTTTATTGGCTATTGAAGATAATATATTGCAAGAAAAGGCAGCAGCCTTTATAATAGAGAACGATTTGTCCGTAAGAAAGGTTGAAGCATTAGCAAAACAGCTGCTGAAGCATCCTGATTATTTTGAGGAAAAGCCAATTGATCCAAAGGGACAGGATACCGATGCTGCTACTTTGTATTTATTGGAAGCCGAGGATAAGTTAAAAATGTTTTTCGGAACTTCGGTTCGTATAAAGGGGACAGGAAAGAAAAAGAAGCTGGAAATTGACTTTTCCTCCAATGAGGAACTGGAAAGGATAATAGGCCTTATTTCTGATAAAACCAGAGACATGGACAATGCCGATAAGCTGGCAAAGCTGCGGGCATATTCCACCAAGGGAAAATTTAGTGTATAACGAGGAGCTTTTATAAATGGAAAACACCGAAATAATGAAGTTTATTATAAATAATCTCAGCTATGTAGTGGCTACTTTGGGAATATTGATGATTGTAATGTATCTTTTAATGATAAATTTATTTTATAACCTTAATTATATGAAGAAGCGTTATAAGAAAATGATGACCGGGGTGGATGGTGCTAATCTGGAGCGATTGATTATCGGCTGTGTGGATGATGCCAAGGCTGTTTCTGAAGAAAATCAGGAGATAAAGCGCAATATTGAGGACATAAGAGCTTTGCTACAGCAGGCTATAACCAAGGTGGCTGTAGTGCGCTTCCGGGCCTTTGAGGATATGGGCAGTGATCTTAGCTATGCAGTGGCTATGTTGGACTCCGATAACAATGGTGTGATAATGTCCAGTATTTTTGGCCGGGAGGATTCCCGTAGCTATGTTAAGCCGATTACTGCCGGTAAGTCATCCTATCCAATGACCGATGAGGAAGAAGATGCCTTGAAACAGGCTATGAGACAGCATTAAGTATATAGATATAACGAGCTTTAAGATGTCCCCCACCTCTTTAGGTGGGGGGGAAAAACAAACTTTAACAGCTGGCGAGCATATCTCCCAGCTCGTTGCGAAGCGAAGCTAGTCCTTTAGGGAAACGCTAATGAAACGCTAATTGGAAGATTTTTCTTCTTAAAGAAGAAAAATTTGAACAATGGCGTTATAAAATTATTATATAGGTTCTGTAGAGAACAATATTACTCTGAAAGTCGCATAAAAGCTAAAAATAATTCGTATTTTTAGGACTTGAACTCAAGGTTATTTCATAGTAAAATGTTTAGGCTACAGAATCTATATTTTTTTGAGTGCTTTTTGAGGTTTGGAGGATTTTTTTTGGACAGAAAGGCGAATAGTACGGATAATCGGGAATATACCATCAAGATTATACCGCATCAGGGTGCCAATGTTCACAGCATAAATCTGCCAATTAGGTGGATAAAGTATGCAGTAGCTTCAATATTAGCTATTGTACTTTTGATGGTTGGCGCATTTAGTTATTCGGTATACAGTAGTTATTCCCTGAGAAACGAAGCCTCACAGATTGAGAAATTGAAGGAAGCCAATAGTCAGCAGCAGGAACAGCTGCTGGAGCTATCGAAAAAGGCCAATAGCCTTCAGGATGAAGTAGACCAGTTGGAACAGGTTGAAAAAGAATTGCGGCAGTTGTCCGGCGTGGTTGAAGAAGTAGGTAAGGATGGCAGTGAGGCAAAGCACAATGGTCAAGGTGGTCCAAAGAAGCATTTGGACATTCAGGATGTGAGCCTGGCCTTAAATGATGTTGAAAAGCGGGTGGCTGATCGCAAGAGCAGCTTGAATAAACTTAGAGATACCCTGCGGGAAAAGCATCAGAAGATTGAGTTACAGGAAAGTATTTCTGCGTCAACTCCATCTATCTGGCCAACGGTGGGAGAGATAAGCTCGTCCTATGGTCTCAGATGGGGCGGCAGTGATTTCCATCCAGGTATTGATATTGCCAATGATGTTGGTACACCTATAGTGGCTACAGCAGATGGTGTTGTTACATCAGCTGGCTGGAACTCCGGCGGATATGGAAATATGGTTGATATCAATCATGGCAATGGTTATATGACGCGCTATGCACATGCCTCTCAGGTATTGGTAAGTGCCGGCCAGACAGTAAAGCGTGGGCAGGTTATTGCCTATATGGGCAGCACCGGTTACAGTACTGGACCACATGTACATTATGAAATTCGTGTTAACGGTGAAATAGTTAATCCTATGGGTTATATGAGGTAAGGTGATTCAGATGTTTGGCATGGTAAAGTCTTCATTAGATAATTCTATGAAAAATGATATTGAAACTATTATTGGCAACAATACAGTTATCAAGGGGGAAATCAATGGCAGTGGTAATCTGCGGGTAGATGGACTCGTTGAAGGTGGCGTTAATGTTTCTGGTTGTGTCATTGTAGGTGAAAACGGTCGGATAAATGGTGATGTTTCTGCCGATGAAATGATTATTTCCGGAAGCGTTGAAGGCAATGTCACTACAAATAACTGTCTTTCCATTTGTTCCACTGGTCAACTGACTGGTGATGTGAAGGCTGGTAGCCTGAAGATTGAGGAAGGTGGCAGTTTCCAGGGCCGCAGTGAGATGAACTTCAAGCCAGCTGATCCTGCCTTTGCAGAATAATTGGCATCTATGCTGTGATGAAATGAACCAATTTCATCACAGCTTTTTTATTTCAGGTATTAAAAAAGAGGTGTTTTTATGGAATTTACGATGGAAGATATTAAAGTAGGGCTGAAGAATACAGTAACTGATAAGGTTACGGATAAAAATACCGCCAAAACAATGGGCAGTGGAAGTTTGGAGGTATATGCTACTCCGGCTATGACCTGCCTGATGGAGAAGGCGTCGACAGAGGCTCTGGAGCCATTGTTGGCTGATGGGTGGACTACGGTGGGGATTTCCCTTGAGGTACAGCATAAAGCGGCCACACCGATGGGAATGAAGGTTAGAGCTGAAGCTGAGGTTGCAGCTGTGGATGGCCGGAAAATTACCTTTACAGTAAAGGCTTTCGATGAAAGGGAAGAAATCGGATTTGGAACCCATGAGAGATTCGCTGTTATGAAGGAAAAATTTATGTCTAAGGCTGCCGGGAAGGCCAAGATGTAACAGAATGATAGTTTTTGGGACGCAAAATCTTACGGGATTAGCTCGAAGGTTTGCGTCCTTTTTGTATACCGAAAAACAATACAAAACATACAAATTTAATTATATTGTTATAAAAGCGTCAATGTAGAAAATACAAGGGTTTACTGGTATTGTATACAGTATTATTTTTGAAAAAGTGTATATATGGATATAAAATTTGTATAAATATACATAAAGACGGATGGATAAAAGCGGTAAATAGCAATCAATAAACGATTTAATATATTATCTAGTGAATAATTATATTGACACTAAGAATAAAGATACATATAATAGTACTTGTTACTTCGAAAAGGATATATCATAAACATACAAATGTCTTTTGAATAGAGATAGTGTGAATGCTTATATCTTTGAAATGCAGTAAAAAACGGATTTTGTGTATTGGAGGAGTGTTACGATGTGTAGAATTGGTTCAATTAAAAGTAAGGTTCCAGTGCATCCATCCAAAGCCCTGCATTTGATGCTGCCTCAGCAGGAGGGGCATGATAATTCAGGCTTTGCCATGGTTATGCAGGATTTATATGGAACATTTTCCAGCTATAAAGACAAACCCCTCCTTTCGATGGCCTGTACCCAAAAGGGTAACCAGCTGGTAGAAGAGTATATGGACAGTCATAACTTTACCCAGTTGGCCGAGTGGATTCCGGTGCCAAACAAGCAGCCAGGACTGGATATTCAGGCTATGCCGTATTATATTTTTAGAAATTACGATTTTCCGGAGCATTATAATGAGCTTTCCGAAGAGGAAAAGCAAAATCTTTTGTTGGATACCCGTCTGGCATTGCGGAAAATTTTAGAGGAATCCGGGCAGGGATATGTTTATTCTTTTTGGCCGGATGTGTTGACATTGAAGGAAATTGGCGATCCACGGGATATTGCTACATATTTCCATCTTTGGGAGGATAATGGCTTTCTGATGGCCAAAAATATTGTAGTTCAGTGCCGTCAGAATACGAATTATGATATTGTGCGGTACGCGGCTCATCCGTTTTTCCTACAGGGCTACACTTTGTGTGCCAATGGGGAAAATACCTTCTATACCAAGAACAAGGAATTCCAAAAGTCATTGCACAGGGGCTATATTGGCTTTGAGTCAGATTCCCAGTGCTTTTTGTACACTCTTCATTATGTTCTCCACGAGCTGAAGTGGCCAATAAATTATTACAAGCATGTTATCACTCCGCTTCCATTTGAGGAAATCGAGGAACGGGAGGATAAGGATGTGCTGAAGGCTATTCGTCAGTCGTTGGCCCATTTGGAAATAAACGGACCCAATACCATTATTGCGACTCTTCCTGACAACCGTATGATTACCTGTTGTGATTCCAAGAAGCTGCGGCCGGTGGTATTGGGCCAGGACGGGGATATGGTGGCTATTTCCTCCGAGGTATGCGGTTTGAACGAGATTATGCCGGATCGGGATAAGGAAAAGGATATTTATCCAAATGAGCGGGAAGTAATTGTTATTGATGATGAACTGGAGGTACAGAGATGGAAGCAGTAAAGACGCAGGATGTGTCGGTAAACGACCTTGCCTGGAAGATAGAATATCATGCTGACCGCTGTACCATGTGCGGCAGCTGTGTAGCGGCATGCTCCTTCAAGGCCATACAGGTGGTTACTCAGGGGCAAACCATTGTTGTTTCTACAGAAAATCAGCCTGTACCGGAAAAGCGGCATATTGCCCGTCCGATTATAAAGCAAAAGGCAAGTCTGACGGATTATTGCCGTGGCTGTGGTATGTGTGAAAAGGTATGTCCAAACAACGCTATCCGACCGGTTAGAAATGTGGACAGTCGGCAGAAATTGTTGTCCAAGGACAATGGCCCAATCAAGCGTGGTGGCCGGACAAATCTCAATGCCCAACGAACATTGGACAGCATCATGGTTGGCCGTATTTCCCAAATGACTGACCCATCCCTGGATGCGGCCCGTCATACCTTTGATATTCGTTCACCATTTGGTCGGGTACTTTCACCAAAAGAGCTTCCACTTAAACTGGAAAATGGCAAAATGGTGATGGACCATAAGGTTCCGCCAGTAAACTGGATTTATCCGCTGATATTCTCCGATATGTCCATTGGTGCTTTGTCAACCAGGGCGTGGGAGGCAGTAGCCTTGGCTTGTGCTTATCTGAATGAAAAGTGTGGTCTGCCAGTGCGGATGAGTTCTGGTGAAGGCGGTATGCCGGTAAAACTGATGGAGTCCGATTATCTTAAATATTTCATTTTACAAATTGCTTCCGGTCATTTTGGCTGGAACAGAATTATTAAGGCTATTCCAAATATGAAGGTGGATCCGGCTGGAATCCTGATCAAAATCGGTCAGGGAGCCAAGCCGGGCGACGGTGGTCTTTTGCCGGCAGCCAAGGTAGCTGAGCATGTCCAGGCTATTCGGGGCGTTCCAAAAGCAACCCTTTCATCACCGCCAAACCATCAGGGGTTATATTCAATAGAAGAGTCTGTTCAAAAAATGCATTTGTCATTAAATGCAGCCTTTGGTTTTAGAGTGCCGGTAGCCATTAAATGTGCGGCGTCTTCCACTTCTGTTTCAGTATATAATAACCTGTTGCGGGATCCTTATAAGATTTGCGGTGGCTTCTTCCTGGATGGTATTCAGGGCGGTACCGGTGCTGCTAATGAGGTTTCGCTGGACCACACTGGTCATCCGGTGGTTTCCAAAATCCGCGACTGTTACCAGGCAGCAGTAAAGCAGGGCCTACAGGGACAGATTCCACTTTATGGTGGTGGTGGTATTGGTCTTACCGGTGATGCGGCAGCGGATGCCTTCAAGATGATCTGTCTGGGAGCCAATGGCGTATTCGTAGGCAAGGTACTTATCCAGCTGCTGGGCTGTGTAGGCAATGAGCATGGTCGGTGTAATTCCTGTAACACCGGCAAATGTCCAATGGGTATCTGTACCCAGGATCCTCGTTTGGTTAAGCGTTTGGATGTGGACAAGGGGGCCCAGAAAATAGTGGACTATGTTTTGGCCTTTGATACAGAATTGAAGAAATTTATGGCACCAATCGGCAACAGTTCCTTGCCGGTGGGCCGCAGTGATGCTTTGGTATCTACTGACAAGGCTATTGCGGATAAGCTGGGTATCCAGTATGTATGCTGAGGAAGGAGTGGTAGGATATGTTTAAAATCGATACAATGAACGGACATGAGCGTATGTCTACTCAGGACCTGCTCCTTGCAATAGAAGCTGCTGTACGGTCTGGTGAAACGGAGTTTGAAGTAGCGGCTTCCGGTCAGCATGATATTGGTGGGCCATTATGGAATCCTGAAGGCAAGCAGCTGTTATTTCATGTCACAAATGCTGGTCAGCGGGTAGGCTCCATGTGCCTGCCCAACACGGAAATTGTGGTGGAGGGCTCTACTTCCGCTGATGTGGGCTGGTTGAATGCTGGCGGTGTAATAACAGTAAAAGGTGATGCCGGAGACACGGCCGGACATTGCTCGGCTGGCGGCAAGATTTTTATTGGTGGTCGGGCTGGTACTCGCAGTGGTTCCTTGATGAAGCATGATCCGCTTTATGAGGCTCCTGAGCTGTGGATATTGAAAAATACCGGCTCCTTTTCCTTTGAGTTTATGGGAGGCGGCCGGGCTGTAGTTTGTGGCTATGATTCCGAACAGTTTGATTCTGTGCTGGGTGAGCGTCCTTGCGTAGGTATGGTAGGCGGCGTGGTTTATGTTCGGGGTCCGATTGCTGATTATCCGAAAGATATAAAATGTCTGTCGCTGGATCAGGATGATATTGACTTTCTGGCCTCTGGCATGAAGGAATTTTTAGACAAAATTGAGCAGCCTGAATTGGCATCGGAGCTGTCAAACTGGGATGAGTGGAAAAAGCTGCGGCCATTAACCTTTGAGGAAAAAAG
>CADACU010000061.1 GCA_902786545.1 uncultured Anaerovibrio sp. | reverse complement strand
GGCGAAGGTTATTGACGCGCATAATGATACAAACACTGATGTTGATCGGGCGATTATCCAAAAGGAAATCAGCCAGTATTATGATGAGATAAATGATATTGCAGCGGAGACAACATTTAACAGCAAACTGTTACTGTTGGGTAACACCGTGCAGGAAACGGTGAAAAGCTGGGTGGTGCTTGACCATGCTGAGCTGGTTGAGGACAGTGACAGTTTGAATTTGATTCCTGATACTCAAGGAGATTTGGATGGTGAGCTTGGTCCATTTGATACCTTTGGCAGTGCATCAGATAGTGTACCCTATGATGGCTACACATTGAAAAATATTAGTGCAACTACTATAACTGGTTATGATACTGCAGCAAATACTAATGTTAATCAATCCAAGCTTCATGGTGGGACGGAAAATACACCGAATACTATTGAAATAAATTTGGCTGGCTTGAATAATGCTGGACTAAACAATACGGCGTTTACGGTCACATACCCTAATAGTAATAACATTACTTATGTTTTAACCACAGATACAAGCAAGAATTACAGAAATAGTGGCAACTCTTATGAAATCAATATTTCTGGCATGAATAACAGTCAGGTTGCTACGGCAATAGCTGACAAGATAACTTCAAATCTAGGGAGTTATTATAGTGTTGCGGTCAGTGGTGAAAAGGTAACCCTTACTACCAAAGCCCCTTCCAGTGGCTACGATAATAAGACTGCGTATAATAATACCAGCTATTACAATGTAAAGGGCGTAGCCTTGGCAGGCGGAGATTATAATGCCGGTGTGAATCGCACAGCGGCACAGGCAACTGGCTTGGGGAATTTTAGTCTAAGTGGTGGTAAGGCAGAAGAGGGACATTATGAGCCAAGACATGACCCGGCAACTGATCAGACTGTTCAGGTATATGTTAAGGATAAAGATGCAGTAAAGGCAACAGCCACTAAAAGTATAAGTAGCGTACCAGTGGGTTCAGGTATTACCTTGACGGGATACACTAACTATGGCACCTCCAGTACGGCGTATCTCGTGTTTAAGAATGATAGCAGTGCTCTGTCTTATGATAGTAGCAATGGTTATTATACTGTTGGTAAAAATTATAATGGTAGCTTTAGCATTGCCAATATGACGATAAAACTGTCTGGTGGAACCATGACTTTAACGGCTAATTATGCAGGTACTGCAGGCAACAGCAATGGCGCGTCAGATGGAGTATCGGCTTCTTCAGCTACCACTACACCGGATTATTACACTGCAGCAACGGCTCTTTCAGGGATTACTAATAATCGTAATGCGGCTGATGGCGCTGTAGCTCATTGGGATTGGGATTTGTCTGGGTATAATATTTCCGATGCTGATAAGGCGGAGGAATTAATAGACAGCATGGTGGGCAAAGCCTTCTATCGAAGTTATAATTCCACCAATTATGAATTTATTGATTCAGGCAAAGCTCCTGCCCTGGAAAGCATAAACAAGATAAATGGAGCTACTACGATTGATTTAAATTCTATAAGAACCAGCGTAGAGTCCGGAAAAACTGTGTCGGAGGCGTTTGCCAATCTGATAACCGCAAAGCTTGGTTCCTGTGCTTCGCCGATAAAGAACAGCTCCGATGAAATAACCGGGGTGCAGATTAATGCAAGCCAGCCAGGTACTGTGGGCAATGACCAATATATGGTATTTAGGGAAGGCGGCCTGAGGGATTATACCATTGACTTTGCCAGTGCTTTTTCCTCTCAGGGGGTAGCAGATAGTGATATTCCTTCGGCATTAAATGGTAAGGGCATAAGATTTTATTGTGCTACAGATTCATCTCAGTGGGTTAACCTGCAGTTCGTAAACGGTATAAGCCCAGATGACGATGATCGTCCAACCAGTGGTACTGAGGCGTTGGATATAAAAACCTTTGTGGTGGATGTCTCTGATGTTACTGATGTTAAATCGTTGGTTAAGACCATTTATGAAGGAGATGGCAATAAGAATCCGCAGGGATTGGAGGATTGGCTTACCAATACTTACAGGCACTTTTTCCAGTTGGCGGCGGACTATGAAAATGGCAGCATTACAATTTATGATAGCCGGCGATATACTGTATTGAATGATAGCAGATATTTAGATCGCCAGGAAAAAGGGGCCAAGATTGCCGATGGGGTTCTGGATAATGTGGTACAGGATAAGCGCTATGTCTATGTGAATGATTTGGTTATTCATCACACGGATCGTTCCAGTGCCAATATTCATGTGCGGATTCCGCAGACCACCATGGACCATATCTTTGGCTACAAGGTGGGGAGCTATTCTTTGGATGATTACAGCGTAATGACTTCGGAAAAACGGGAGAAGCTGTTGGGCACCGATGGACCACCAAAGGTAGAGGGGACACTTGACAAGGGACTGCAATATCTGATTGATGCCAATACCCTTATTGGTGCCCAGATTGTTCATATGGAACACGCGGAAGCCAATATTATTACGGATCAGGAAAGTACCATGGCGGCGGAGTCAGTTATCCGGGATGCGGATATGGCTAAGAGTTCTTTGGAGTTAGCTACGGCCCAGATTCTATCTCAAGCCGGTCAGACTATGCTGAGTCAGTCTAACCAGAACAGCAGCAATGTATTGAGCTTGTTGCAATAAAATAACAATAATTAAGGCTGGTGTTATTATTAATGTACCAGCCTTTAAGTGTGTCTATAATTTTTAATAAGGGAATCTTTGGTCGTACTTAATTATACCAACCCAATAAGGTACAATAGCCACCTGGAATGGTGTATAATAAATGTAGCAGTTTCATTACAAGTGTAAAACATTTATTATTCAAGAATCTATCATCATAACATCGGATAGGGAGGACAAAAAAATGAAGATTTGCATTGCTTCTAGATTATACGGAATGGTATCTCATGATATAACTAATCATTGTAATGCTCGTTGCAAATTCTGCTTTAATGATTGGAAAAAATTACATCCATGTAACATGGAGAAAGAAATATTTAAAAAATCTCGAAGCATTATTCCATTTTGTAATCCAGAATTGTTTCTTTTTTCTTGCCTCTTTGAACCTACATTGCATCCAGATTTTTTTTCGTTGTTGTATATGATACCTTATCAATATAGAGATAAGGTTTTTTTCACTACAAATTTAGTAAAGAAATTGTCAGATGATGAGCTTGTTGCTTTGTGTAATTCACCAGTGAGCTATTTTAATATTTCATTAGAGACATATGATGATAGTAAATATTCTTTTTTAAGTGGTACTAAGAACAGCGTCTTTTATGATAATCTATCCAGATTGGGGAATATAGCCAAGTCATTAGGAAAAAATAAAAAGATCAGAATAATAACTATGATTTTGCGAAGTAATATGGACGAAATTATTTCGCTTATTGAACGTGTTCATAGAGAAATTTCACCTGTAGTTCATGAGCTGAGAACACCATATGTATCGGATGCGATTGAGACGTTTTTAAAAGATGAAATGTTGTCTAGGCAAGAACTTAATCTGTTGTATGAGAAAATAAAGGCATTGGGGTACAATGAGGTTGTGCTGGATTTAGGGCGCGATAAGGAAGTGTTTGATAGTCATATAGAAAGGAAAAAAAATATTGTTTTTAGTGATGGAATAAAGGATGATAATCCTGCACATAGAGTGAGAATAGAGCCGAATGGGTTGGAGACGCTGGATACGGTATTAAGGAATCAATGCATAAATACATTTACTTATCGCGTTAGGATAAATTCGGATGGTACAGGGTACTTTAATGATACTGATGAGTATTTTGATTTGCATGATATTGAAGATGTCACGATGTTTTGGGCGGATAAATTGCGTTACTTACAAGAAAAGGAAACAGAACAGTATTTATTTAAAGATGCAACTTCCTACGAGGCTGTTTTATATTCAGATGAAGCATTGCGTGGTGAGCTTAGTGAAGTAATAATTTATGATGGTGAATTTGTGACTTTACATGGATATTGTGAGGATAGGAATGGCTTTTGGCAGGGAAAAGAAAGAGTGGTGCTGCTAATGCAAAAATCAGTTGATGGAGTATTATTGCACACACAGACTATAACACAGCAAGATGTAGGAACAGCTGGTTTTGCTACAAAAATCTCCTTTAATAGACTAGATGTGAGTTCGGAGGTTGAAGTTTTTGTAGGGTACAAGGATAATGATTGCTTGCATATGAGAAAATTAGCTGTGTTACCATCGCTGCAGCAATTTGTTAGATGAGAGGTAAATTTACTAATGAAAGGCATACCTGACAATTCTGTGACATATAAACTTATATTACAAGATAGCCCTATTGCTACTATGCCGCAGAGCGGTGGTGATGTAATAGCATGTATTGCTGCATTTGAGCGAGGATGTAAAAATGTCTATTTGGTGGATGATTTAGGTAGATATTCTGGTCAAGCAATTACTATTAAATATTGGGAAGTTGTAGGTTGTTTTCTAAGTTGGAACCGTTTACCGTAGGTGTGTTTTATGATAGTGGTGAAGATACTACAACATAATTGAAATGTGGTGATCTTTTTGAGGTGTTTTTATTGCTACCTTCTGATGATAGAGTTATAGTGGTGGTTAGTAATCACTATTCTGTCTTTAAAGAGTTGTTCATAAGTATGGGATTAGAGGAAGGCAGTGACTTCGTTGATGGTTATATATTAACTAGGACAGATAGAAAGACTTCTGATTTTGATGATTCTGCAATAATAGGACGATATTAGATAAGTATTTGATTACAAGTCATAGTGCGGATTATCAATCTCTTCTAAGTCATATTACAGATGATGTTATTTCTTTGATTTGGTTAGATTATTAGTTGGTTAATGTGGAATAAAAATCTTTGAAAGGTGAGAGGATAATGCACAAGTATCCTATTTTTTATTTTTCAATAAGAAAAGATGAAATAGAACCAGGGCAGATAAATCGGCTGTTATATTTCGAGAAGGGATAACGTAGAAGCTAATATTATTACGGATCAGGAAAGTACCATGGCGGCGGAGTCGGTTATCCGGGATGCAGATATGGCTAAGAGTTCTTTGGAGTTAGCTACGGCTCAGATTCTATCTCAAGCCGGTCAGGCTATGCTGAGCCAATCCAACCAAAATAGCAGCAATATTTTGAGTCTGTTGCAATAAAGTAATGATAAAGAGGCCGTTGCCGGAAAAATCCAGTCAATGGTCTCTTTTTGTGTGTTTGCAGATGCTGGTCATAGGTAAATTTTCGGTTTGATAACTTATCTGCCTGCTTCTTGCTATTGGTTTTCACATATTTTTCAAAATATGGTACTATTATGTAGGTTGAGTAGGAAGGTTTTAGCTTTGATATGACGAGGTGAATTGCATGCGTGTTTTGTTGGCAGAGGATGATATGAAGCTGGGGAAGCTTACCCAATATATGCTGGAAAAGGATGGTATTTCCACGGAGTGGGTGACCACCGGTGATATGATATATGATTGTGCCATGTATGAGGACTACGATGTGCTTATACTGGACTGGATGATGCCCAAGGAAACCGGGGTAGAGGCTTGCAAACGCCTGCGGGCCGATGGGTATCAGAAGGCCATTTTGCTCCTTACAGCCCGGGATGCGGTGGAGGACCGGGTGACCGGTCTGGATGCCGGCGCAGATGACTATCTGGTGAAGCCCTTTGAGTTTTCTGAGTTGATGGCCAGACTCCGGGCCCTGAGCCGGCGCAGCAGTCAAAAAATCCAGCAGGATATCGTGGAGCTGGGGGGATTTACCCTGGACCGTACCTCCAAGCTTTTGATGAAGGGCAAGCAGGAAATTCAGCTTTCTCCTCGTGAGTTCCAGATTTTCGATTTGTTGGTGCAGAATATGGGCATCGTGGTGCCGAGAGAGATTATTCTGGATCGTATTTGGGGTATTGAGTCGGATGTCAGCTCCAACAATATTGATTCTTATGTGAAGCTTATTCGTAAAAAGCTTGATTTGGCCGATGGCAAGATTATGATTAACACGATAAGAGGTGTTGGCTATAAACTGGAAGCGAAATAAGCTGAACATCCGGGGAATATTTTTCCGCAGCCGGATGCGCCTGACAGCGGCGTATTCCCTGTTGATGTTTGGGTTGTTTATCATAATTATTTTTCTGGCCCATCAGACTATGGAATGGGCGGTAATGTCCGAGCAGGCCCGTGAGCTGTCGGAAATGGTTCATTCTGTTTCGGAAACTGAGTCGGCTATGACCCGCAACGGGGTATATACCGGCGGTGAAGAGCTGGGCAAGCGGGAGCGGATGTTCTTTTATACCTATGATAAAAGCGGTCGCCTGCAGAATTTTTCCCGAGCACCGGAGCGGATTGAGGAGGATGTGCTGGAGGTAATTCGTCAGGGCGAGGTACCGGTTAATGATGTGGCCCTGTTCATGCAGCGGGAGGATGAGGAAAAGCCTAATGTGCTGATGATGACCTCCTGTGATGTGCGGCTGGTTACCGGCGAAAAAATCGGTATGGTATATCTGGGCAAGGATGTTTCGGCTCTGTATAAAGGTATTCGCAAGGCGACATATTTCTTTGGCGGGATATCCTTTTTGGCTCTGCTTACGGCTATTGCACTGGGCCACGCCGTGTCCGGTGGCATAGTGGAAGGCATGCAAAAGGCGTATTACAAACAGCGGCAGTTTGCAGCGGATGCTTCCCACGAGCTGCGGACTCCGTTGAGCGTTATTATGGCGTCGGCGGATTTGTTGGCCAGTGACCCGTCCATTGAGTCGCCTTTCTTAAAACAGGTGCTGCAGGATCTAAAGGATGAGGTCAAGAAAATGTCCAATCTGGTAGGCTCACTTCTGCAAATTGCCCGGTCAGACAATAATGCTGAACCGATGAATGTGCAGGAGTTTGACCTGATTGTCGATATGGAGCAGCTGGCTCGCAAAATGCAACCCTTGGCCGAAAAGAAGCAGATTTCCCTTAGCCTGAATGCTACCGGTGTGGCAATGTACAAGGGGGATGAGCAGAAAATCCAGCAGCTGATGCTGATTTTGGTGGATAATGCCATAAAGTACACGCCGGAAGGGGGCAAGGTGTTATTGTCCTTCGATGGCCGGCGGGGGAGTTCTGTTCATTTTTCGGTGCAGGATAACGGCATTGGCATCGCCCGGGAGGATATGGAAAAGCTCTTTGAAAGATTTTTCCGGGTGGACAAGGCCCGGTCCCGTTCCATGGGGGGCAATGGCCTGGGCTTGGCTATTGCCAAGAGCATTGTGGAAGCCCATCACGGTCGGATAGATGTGGAAAGTGAACTGGGCAAGGGGACAACCTTTAGGGTTATAATAAAGAACCTTTAAATGATAATTCCTCTATTGATAAGCAACGGTAATGATATAATGTTGATAAGAAAAAAGAGACAGCTGATGGCGTTAGTCAGCTTCCTCTAATGGGTGTAGCCGACCACTGCAATGGTCGGCTTTATTGTACCCTCAAAGTGGTTACTTCAAGTAGTCAATAACGGTGATTAGAAGAATCAGAAATTCTATCATCAATGATAGTTTTTCGTAAAGACTCATAGGCACCACCTCCTTTACGGAGGAAACCGACACATCAGTTGTCTCTCGCTCTATATTATAATATAAAATGTATGTTCTATCAATAGCCGCACCTCGTTGTGTGGTCTTTTTTTATACTAAAAGTCAAAATGTCTAAAAAATAATTGACTTTTTGACTTATTGCTTTATAATAGGCTTAGAAGGCAAAATACACCA
>CADACU010000060.1 GCA_902786545.1 uncultured Anaerovibrio sp. | reverse complement strand
GCTGTCAGCCTTCAGCACCGTCATTTCATCCCCTGGCAATGCATTGTCAATGGAAATCATAGAACCATCTACATTTGCTGTTCCGGAAACCACAATCTGTCCCTTTTGGCCCCCAGCATAGCCAGCCAGTACACCATCAGATATCAGATTGCCGTTAATAACCATATCATCATCAGCAGTAGCTGCCCCAATTGTCCCGTGGTTATAGAACTTACCCGTGGTTGCATCGCTAAAACCAGCCGCTATCACCGAAGTCATATCATTTACGGTGAATTTACCACCAAATAATGTCGCCCCCTTAGCCACATTGACATTTACCACATCGGCTGCTCCTCCATAAACCAGAGTCCCGGCGTTGATATTCAGCTTCATATTATCGGAACCGGTAATCTTTCCATCATATTTTAGATCCGTATTAACATTCAGACTGGTCACCAAATCAGGTATATATTTATAGTATTCATATCCCTTTTTTTCCATCATGCCATTATATTGAATACGGAGAATATCTCGCTTTGGTTCCTTTATATCATAGTAATAGGCTCCTTCATAGGCCGGATCCCCAAATTGTTTCCAATTGGAGGTTATATTACCATTTATTGAGGCACCTGAATTGACATTGATGGCCTGTACAAAGGCATTTTTGCCAATATAAATGGCATTCTCTCCACCGGACAAGGTACCCGACAGATTGTATTCACTTATCATCGGACCGCCAAGCTCCGGCCTGTACTTATCCATATCCGTTTCATCATAGAAATTGTCATTTTCAGCCTTGGTGATTGTTCCATTTTGGGCATCTACATCTCTGGAATAAGCAATAAATGACCCCCGATAAACTTCATCAGCCCCCAGCATATTTGAACCAAAATCAAAGCGTACACCACTGCCCTTTTCACCATTGGCAGTAACGGTTCCCTGCTGATCAAATATTTGATTACTCCCATAGGATACCAACACACCTACCCCCTCCGTACCATCGGCATGAACTTCATACTCTTTGGCCAGGGTTAGTTTATTTCCCGTTCCATTCACCAAAATTCCCACAGCACCTTCGCCCTTGGTCCAAATATTGGCCGCCTGGGTAATATTGTTATTGGTACCATAAACATGTAGACCTATACCCAATGGGATCGTACTGAATTCGTCAATATAGCCCGTACCTGCGTTGTTACGGGCTGAATAACCATTGGTATTAGTAAAGGTTATATTATCATTATAAATGGAATAACCAAAATAAGCCCGCCGATCAATGGTATGGCCAATATCCTGCAATGAGGCCAGCTCCGCCTCATTAAACACAGTTATATTGCGATAGAAATCATGGCTCATTAGTCCACCTATTTCAAAATGGACCAAATCCAGTATCAAATTTTTAGCTGAATCATACTCCCAAGTTTTCAGTGGCAGGCCATCAACACCATCAAAGGTTCGGCCCTTTAATACTTCAGATACATTGTCACCTATAAAAAATGCCTTGCCAGCTCGTGGGTTTTCCGATGTAAAGTTCTTATTATGTATATTATCGACGATGAAAAAATCGGATGGCTTAAGACTAGGATCTGCCGCATGACACCGTTCAAACTCCTTTGATGTAACAATCAGATGCTCCAAGCCGGCCCGATTAAGATTCTGGTCATAAATATGATTCAGAAATGTGTTGTTCTTGGTCAATGCCCCCGGTAAAACATATATAGTATTACCATCCTGATCCACAACCGGCTTGCCATGTTCATCCGTCAATACCCTATGCGCTGCCGTGATTCCCAATGCATGACCCACTTCATGGCGTATCATAGCTACACCATCGACAGACTGCTCACTATCCGGCAATACGGTATTGCTTTTCATCCACCAGCCATCAGAAGTCCCTTGCCGTGTTGCCCCCATAAACTGTCCAAAGGAAATTGTTCCATAGGCCCCATTATCCACCAGATGTCCATTTTCATATACCTTATTATCCGCACCAATTGTAAAATTTTCTACATTTACATTCTTTAAATCCCGTAGCCCCTGAAGATACTCCTCCCAATATGGATTATTGGTAAAGTACCCTTGTGCATATCCAACCGAAGTGGCATATGCATTTTGTTCATTCGCCATACCACTCACAAAAATCTGGGCCGGATGAGTTGTTTTTAAACCCGCGGCCAAAATATCAGCCCAATACTGTACCCCCTTTAAAATCCCCACCTTATTATCATTGCTTATACTCATAGGATTTTTATCATCAATACAAATTATAAATTTTTTTATCTGTTCTTTATTTGTATTTGTTACATCAACAATATTTACATCAAAAACTTCTTTACCGCCACTGGAAATTATCTCACCGGCACTAGCTACGGACATCGATGACATCCCTAGAACAATCGAAGCTGTTAATACACACAGGCGTTTATGCGATATCTTTTCTTTTTTCTTCATATCCTTCACACCTTTCCAATATGCGAAAAAGTTTATATCAACAGATGCTGAGGCATCCTTCACTATGGTAATAGTCTGTACCGGTAAAGCCCCGGATTTATTCACTCCAAATTCAGTGATAGCATAAAACTCTCACTGAATAACTCACATTTTGCTGTTAATGAATAGCTTTATCATTGGCCATCTGCCCAAAATTATGAAAGCGCATTCCCAACATGGAAATATCATCTTCCTGGGCCTCATTGGTAATATATGCGGAAACTTCCTTATTGATATCTTTCAATATAGCTTCCACTGAGGCGGCAGGCGTTCCAAAACGAATCAGGATATCCAAAAGCTGTTCCCTGGAATATTTTTCATCAATACTTATAGCTCCAGTTACACCATCTGTATAGAAAAACAGCATATCCCCCGGATTCAATTGTGTTTGTTTTACTTTATAAACTACATCGTCAAAAATGCCAATAACATAACTTTTCTTTTCCACCGGAATAACGCCCCATTCCATCCGGCCGTCAATCAACCGACCTATAAATGGTGCTTTATGTCCGCCATTTATGTATGTAAACACACCGGTTCGGGTATTTATTACTCCGAAAAAGACTGTCACAAACATCATTTCATCATTATTTTCCACCAATTGCTGGTTAGTGAGTCGTAAGACCTCCGACCAATCAATTTCCTCCACCGGATGGGCATGAATCATGGCCATGGCATTGTTTTTCAAAATTGTTTTGGATATTACCATAAAAAGGGCTGCCGGTACACCTTTTCCCGATACATCAGCCATAGTAATGGCAATATGCTCCTTATCGAGGGCATAGAAATCATAGAAATCTCCTCCAACCGACTTGGCTGACTCCATGACAGCGAACAATTCAATGCCACCACTTTCCGTAATCTTAGGGAAAATCTTTGGCAACATCCCCGCCTGTATCCCCCGAGCCAGGGACAGTTCTGTAGCTATATGCTGTTTTTCCGCCGTTACCTGCGCCAGATTAGTCATATATTCCTTTAATTCACCTGTCATATTATTTACGGAATTGGAAAGTGTCTGCAATTCATCCCCCGTGGTGATTTGGAGCTTTTTATCCAGATTTCCTCTGGCGATTTCTTCCACCCCGTCAGTTAACACCAATATAGGCTTTACAAATCTCTTGGCAGCAAACCGGCTGACTGCCGGTAGCACAATCAAAATAACTAACAATGAGCCTATCATACGCCAAAGGTTTTCTTTAAAAAAGATTCCCATAGTAGCGGCAAAATTCTCGGCTTGGGCCATAACTACAGCCCGAGATTCTCTGGCTGGTTCTATGACCTCTGATGCCTTCTTAAGGGTTCCCACACTCCAGCCAATGGACGGTATAGGGGTATACGCCAGATAATAGTCTGTTCCATCCACTGTTACTGTGGACATACCACTTTCACCTGCTACCATCTTTTCAGCCTGAGCCGCCAATGTTTGCTCGGCAGATTTCCGCAAATCAATACTGTCCACGGAAGCTGCTAATGTGCCTGTAGTTTCTGAAGAAAGGACTACTTTACCCTCATTGGTCAATACAAAATTGATGCCCTCCGTATTCATTCCTTTGTCCTTGATAGCTTTATAAAGTGAACTGAGACTGAAATTAAAGGCAACTATTCCATAAAACTGACCATTGATTCCATATGGTACAACATAACCTACTGCCGGATATCCATTGGTATCGTAGTAAATATCCGTCACTGTTGCTTTCCCGGCCACTTCACCAAACTTGTACCACGAACGCTCCCTTGGATCATAGGTAGTAAAATAATCCTTGGGAAACTCCACCTGGGCCGCGTCAGCCACTAGTATATCTGCACAGAACATATAACCATTTTTTGAGGCCACAAGAAAGGAGCCTTGGTAATTTTTATAAAATCCCACCATATTTTTCAATGTATCGGTTATTTCAGATACTGTATTGACTTCATGGGACAGATTATTCATAGCTTCTGCATTCCGGATGGCCGGTGAATAATAGAGATACACATCACCGCTGTTTATGGCCTCCTGTAGGGGGTCCTTGACCTGAACCGGCTGCCGTTCCTCAGGATGAGCTAAAATCCGCTCCATCATTGCCGCTGTATATTCTGTGTCCTCCTTTATGTTAAACAGCTCTCTATCCACATAATTGGCCTGTTCCTTAGCTTGGGACAATAATTGTTTCTGCGCCAGCTCACTGGTGATTTGTTCCATTGATTTTCCGGCCGCCTCGCCCATCAACCGGCCATTATCCATGGCCTCCTGTTGGGTATCATATAACCCCCACAGAGATAAACTGCCTAAAATGACAAAGGACAACAGACCGGCCACAAATAACAACAGGAAAAACCGCCATTGGATATTAAATTTATTTTTTATCATAGTATCACCCCAAGAAACGGATTCCCAGCATTGTTATATCATCAGATTGAGTTGCACCGGCCACATGCCGGTCAACATCTTCCCGGATGGCAGACAATATATCCTTTACAGATTTGTCGTCAGTTCCAACAGATTGCAGGGTAGCCAACAACCGCTCTGTGCCATAGAGATGACTCTCCTTATCCATAGCCTCCGTCACACCATCTGTGTAGAAAAACATCATATCCCCTGGATTCAGCTTTAAATATTCTTCCTCATAAGGTGCCAACTCATTAACACCCATCATGTAATTTTTCTTGGATTTTTTTAGATATTCCCAACGAATAGATTCTCCCTGCTTTCGGCCAATCAGCGGTGCATTATGGCCAGCATTTACATAGGTAATTTCACCATTTTTAATATTTATAACTCCAAAGAATACTGTTACAAACATCATTTCATCATTGTTGGCACAAAGCTGCTCATTGGCCCGTACAATACTTTGCCCCCAAACATTTTTTTCCGTCCCGGCTTCCATCCCATATATCAAAGCATAATTTTTTATAAGGGTCTTGGAAATAACCATAAAGAGTGAGGCCGGCACCCCTTTCCCGGAAACATCAGCAATAGTAAGTGCTACGCGATTTTCATCAACATTATAAAAATCATAAAAATCTCCCCCAACCTCCTTGGCTGCATCCATAGTTGCAAACAGCTCATAATGAGGATTGCCGGAAAATTTAGGGAAAATATTTGGCAGCATTCCTTCTTGAATAACCTGGGCCAGCGACAGCTCTGTAGCTATACGCTCCTTTTCTGCCGTAGCATTGGCCACATCATTCATATATGTTTTCAAATCCTTGGTCATATTGTTAATAGAGTTGGCCAACCGCTCAAGCTCATCGCCGGTAGCAATATCCATTTTGCGGTCCAAATTTCCCTTGGCAATATCCATTACCCCCTCTGTAAGGGTCGTAATCGGCTTAACCAGGCGTTGAGCCATCCATCGGCTGCAATATACCAAAGACCACGCTATTATCAAGATAATAACAACTATTTTTAAAGAGTCCTTAAAGAATTCCCAGCGAATATATTTTTTAAAATCATTGGCATGGGCCATAACATCTTCCCGCGCCATATCAACCGGAGCAAGAACCTCTTCTTTCTTTAACATTGTACCAATGCTCCAGCCCAATGATGGCATTGGAGCGTAAGCCAAATAATATTCCTCACCATTCAAGGTTACCGGAACAACATCCGAGCCACCCTTGGCCATATGCTCCGCTTCCCGTGCCAAGCTTTCCTCCGGCACTTTCAGGAGGGACCTTTTACCATCTCCTGTCGACAAACAGCCTTCTTTGTCCGAGGAAAAAATAATCTCGCCTTTAGAATTTATGGCAAAATTTATATTGGATGTACCAAGCGACCGGTCAGAGGCAATCCGATAGAGGGATATCAGGTGTACATCCAGTCCTGCTACTCCAGCCAAACCATTCTTGTCATAATAAGGAGCGGCACAAGTAATTTCCGGGTATCCATCATTGCCCAGATAAACATCCGTAAAAACCGTCTTTCCTTCAGATACTGCCTTTTTATACCATGGACGCTTCCGTGGATCATAGTTGTTGTGATAATTTTCCGAATGAATCTGTTTGTACATTTCATCGGAATCATAGCACTCCAGAGTGATGTAATAACCATATTTCGAGCCAAAATAGCACGATGTTTGGTAATCCTTGTAAAATGTCGCCATAACCTCCATATCGTCAGCCACATTGGAGGCCAGCCCTATTTCCTGCTGAACAATATCATTATCACAGTCCTGTTTTACGGCGGATGTAACAAGGAGATAGGCTTCCCCAGGGGCCATGCGCCGTTCCAAAGGATTTGGCAGCTGCTTGGCTGAATACCCCTCCGGGTTATTCAAAATACGGGTCATAACATTGGCCAGATATTCTGTATCCTCTCGAATCATATTCATTTCCCGTTCTATCTGACGAGCCTTTTCCTTGGCATTTTCCTGTATTTGGGTCTTAGTTTTTTCTGTGGCCAGCTCCCCGGCATAGGTTGCCACCGTATCCCCCATTTGAGAGCTGCTGTCATTGGCACTTTTCTGCATATCGTATAAGCCCTTAAAACTTACCAGACCTATCATAACCACTGTAAGCAGACCCACCATCAAAAATGTCACCAATATTCGTTTTTGAATATTCATCTTTTTCATCAAATCTATTCACCCCAAAAGGCTTTCATCTCATAAAAAACATATATACTAATTACTTCTACACAGTTTGCAAAAATCCCCCTTTAGAATGATTAAAAAAACAGCTCGCTACATAATTTAGCATACGCAAAATCTAAATTATATAACGAGCTTTAAATTTAATTTGTATTGTCTGTATTCCTCACTGTCAGCCGGATTACCACATTCTTCTTAAGGTAACCGCTGCCATTATATCCTTGTCATGAGCACCCTTTTGCAAAGACAAATCCCCGGCCAAGGTCCAGCCCGGCTCAAATTCCGCCTCGCCGCCAATGGACATAACAAAGTGGGTTCTGTCCTGCTGTCCCCGCAGTTCATAAGTGTCAGCCTCATTACCGGCATAGCTGTAGGTAAGCCGTGGATCAGCCCCGCTAAAGGCATGCTTCACGCCCAGCCGCAGAGCGTAGCTGCCATCGGTGAGATACCGTTTGAATTCCATACCAACGCCACCGGCAAAATAGGTATTGCCCTTGCGATTTACCTTCTGACCGAATATCCCGGCTCCCTG
>CADACU010000059.1 GCA_902786545.1 uncultured Anaerovibrio sp. | reverse complement strand
CAGCGGCCACCAATTACCCGTTTTGCAATGATTGTTTTGCTTTCTTTTGAAACTGATGAATCGGCATCATACTGGGCGAATACATCCTCATAGTTGAATGTATTCTCCTCAGCCTTCACATAGCCGATGTCATGATCACCATCAAAATGCAGCTCATTCTGTTTCGTTGGCGTCCAAGCCAACCAAGGCGTTTCTTCATCATCAAAATTCGGGTCGCCCTTCTGCATAAACTGCTCAATATATTTAAATAACTGCGTCCCCAAATACTCAGCACCAAAATTCTCGAAGAAGTCATTCTCTCGCTTCCAAGGAAATTTGTATTGGTCTGACAGGAAGGACAGATATACTCCGTGCAACGCCCCATAACGATGGACGAATTCCTCACTAAAGTTCTTGGCGTTATGTCCGTAACAAAATCTACCTACATAAATAGGCGCCTTCAAATGTGGGTAAAGCCCTTTGGCCATTTGGTGGGAACTAAAATGTCTGAAAAGCAGGCTGCCATATTTTGTGCATAATTCCTTATCCCGATCCAAAGCTTCATCGGCCGGGTCATCCCTGTAGCGCTGTTTGAACCACGAATCCACACCAGTGAATACACTGAATTCGTCCGAGCTGCAAAAGGCCAAAAGGGGAACCGACTTCAAATCAGCTGTATCAAACCCTGTTTCCGGCAGGACCTTCCCATCCCGATATAAATGAGGAAAATCTGCCATGCGGCCGCCCGCCATTGGAAATAAGCTTATAACACGCGTTTCAGCGAGCCCCATCAGCCAATTTCTGGCCGTTTTTCGATCCTCCTCCGTCTCAGATAACAACCATGCCTCCGCCTCTTCCTGGGTTTCCCGCATATGATCCTCCACCGCCAATAGTGCAAATTTCTGAGCAAATATTTTTCGGGATGGTTCTGGATCGGTAAGTGTCAAACCAGCGCTAAAAGCAATTATCCGATGAAAAAGTCCCCGTGCCATTGGGCAAATCATCAGTAGAACGGCGACGCGCCCGCCACTGGACAGGCCACTGATGGTCACATTCCCTGGGTCACCTCCAAAAGACTCAATGTTACGCTGGATCCAACGCAATGCCGCTATAATATCCAACAGTGCGTAATTGCCACTGTCCTCCTCCGTATCACCAGTATTAAGAGCCGGCAGCGGATTGAATCCAAATGCCCCCATTCGGAACTCTACCCCAACATGAACCGCTTTAATCGTCTCACAAAACTTATTTCCCAGCCATTCCTCCGCACTGCCAATCTGGAAGCCACCGCCATGAAAATATACCATGACCGGAAGCTTGTCTTTTGTTGAATTAGGGCGGCATACATTAAGGGTCAGTCGGCCTTCCACCCCAAAGGACTTGTCCCCCAAGAATTGCAGATTTTTTTCGCCAGGCTTTGTACAGTTCATGACCCGTTCGATAAACGGCGCTGGCTGTGGCTTTTTCCAACGATTCTCCCCAGCGGCAAACGCCCCATAGGGAACACCAAACCACTGAATTACTCCGTGCAGCCGCTCCAGTGAGCCACGCACCTTGCCGTTTTCCACTGGTACAATGAGGGGAAACCTAGGTGGGGTATGGAGTCTTCCCAGCAGCTGCAAAATCAGGTTGCGGCGTTCCAAAAAGGATTCCTTGAACTCGGCCGCCTCTTCACTGGCAATCGCTTCGTCGGAGAAATCACCTGTTTCCGGATCCAAAAAATATTTGAGATCATCCCCTGCCTTCAACGCAATCTCCAAATAGCTATCCAAAGTCATTCCCACCAAATATCCATAATCCTGCAAGGTCCTGAAAATATCCCCGATACTACGATATTCCTTCAGAGCATCCAAAGCTTCCTTATCCGCACAGAGGACTTTTGCCAAACGATTAAAGAAATATATTTCTCTTGTTTCCTTGTTTTTCATGCATTCCCATCCTCCCTACAAAACTATGGAGTCCATATCTGATACCCCATCCTTTTAATGGGGGATCTGACATTATTTCTTCATGTCAGCTTTTTCTTGATGGTCAATATATTACATCCATCCTGATATGTATAGGTCATATCATCAACTTTTTTCTTGGTCAGGAAAATACCCAGACCGCCCACCTGGCGGTCATCCAGGGACAATTCCAGGTCCGGTTCTGGATTTTTCAGTGGATCATATTCCCTTCCTTCATCAATAAAGGCAATTTCAATTTCAGCTGGGCTGTGGAAAATCTTACCACTGATTTTGACCATGCCCCCTGGCTCATCATAGGCATAATCTGCAATATTGACGAATATTTCCTCTCCCACCAGGCAGAGCTGTTTTCCCGCCAAGTCAGATCCATTGGCATCTGTATTCAGCTTTCTTATAAAGTCCAGAACCTTCGGCAGTTCATCCACCGAGGCGGATACTGTCAGTTCTCTTGTGATGTCTTTAAAGTTTGCGTTTTTCACTGCCAAATCATAGTCCTTTTTCTCAATATATTTTAATGCCAACATGGTAATATCATCCGACTGCTCAGCCGAACCCACATGAGTGCTTACCACCTGTCTAACCGTGCTGATGATATCCGCCGGCTCCGCTAAGAATGATATCGCCGCCAGAGTCCTTTCCAGCCGGTTACCGGCAAAACGCTGTCCTGACTCATTCATGGCCTCAGTTATGCCGTTCGTATAGAGAAACAGGCCGTCACCAACCGCCAAATGAATTGTTTTTTCCTCGTATTCAATCCCCGGAATACTCCCCAGCAACGGAATTTTTAGCGGGGATGGTAAATAAGACAGTTTATTGTCATGCCATATAAACGGTTGAGCGTGACCTGCATTGACATACGAAAACCGTCCATCAACCAGGTTAAGAACTCCCACAAAGGCCGTTACCGACAAATTTGCTTCATTTTGGGCAACCAGCTGGTCATTGGCTACAGCTATTGCCCTGGCCAGATGCCCTGCTTCATCGGTACCTCCTTTAAGCTCCATCATAATACAGCTTTTTAGCACCGTGGTGGCTATGGCCATAAATAGTGCCGCTGAAACACCTTTGTCGGATACATCGGCTATGGTTACCACCAAATTATCATCATTCAGATAATAATAATTATAAAAATCGCCACCTACTTCCTTAGCCGGACTCATTACCGCCGCTAATTGTACGGTGTCCTGCACCAACAGAGGTTCCGGCAATAGGCTGGCCTGAATCCGGGCCGCCATATCCAGCTCTGCTTCCAGCCGTGAATTTTCCACCACAGTATTGGCAATGTCCTGTTCATAACCAGCCAGCTTCTCAGTCATATCGTTAAAGGTGTCCGCCAGCTGTTCCAATTCATCGCCTGTATCTACCTCAATTTTATTTGAAAAATTCCCTTTAGCTATCGCCCTGGTACCTGCCATCAATTTTTGGATAGGCCGGTAAAAATGATCAGCGCCCCGTTTGCTGACATGGGATACCAATTTAAATAATACGACCAGTATGAACAGTGCCATTACCCCAAAGCCTATAAAAAGCATTGTGAAGGCTCGTCTGAAATCTGTCATTCGATTCATCATCCGCTTCTGCCCATGTTCAGCAGCTGCAGTCACTATGTCCTTTTCCACCAGCGTAGCCACGCTCCAGCCCATATTGGAAATTGGTGCATAATATAGATAATATTCTTCGTTGTCCAGCCTTACTTTCTGATAGCCGGTCTGTCCCGACATCATATTTTGAGCCAGCGTAGCCAACCCCTCAACCGAACTGTTTCGCAAATCCTGATTATTTTCATCCGGTACCAGGAGCTGTTTGGGCAGGGATGAAATCAGAACTTCACCAGAAGGCCCCAGTATAAAGCTTTTGGTTATATTTCCCTGCTCCATTGGCAAAAAATTAAAAGGTGAACAGTCAACTACAACCACACCAGCCACCTGTCCGGTGTTATCATAATAGGAGCGTACACAAGAAACCACCGGCTTGCCGTCAGATCCGGTATATACTTGTGTAAATATCGGCTTTGTACTGTTTTCACCCAACTGATACCAATACCGTTCCTGTGCATCATAGCTATAACGCCACGGGGCTTTACTTAGCCGGGACAACTCGCCATCCTCCTCCGGAATATCCAATCGGATGACATAGCCTTTTTTTGAACCAATACATATGCATTTATAATATTTCCCCATAATGTCTATACTGCTGGTTATATTGGACATCAGCCGGATTTCCTGCTCAAGCTCCGGTGACACGCCGGCTTCCACCAATCTTGGACTGTAATGAACATATGGGGTTCCTGCCAAAACATCATCATACAAGGCATTTGGCAATGTTACCGGTGAAAATTTTTCCGGTGAACTAAGAATACTGGTCAGCTCCCCTGACAAATATTCCACATCCTCCTGCACCGCTCCTGCCTCATAGCCAATTATATCGGCGCGAATTTTTACTTCATTATCCAACTGGTCCTTGGTCTGTTCCTTTGCAAAATCCGTAGTATACGCAGAAACCAACTGAGCCAGATTGTTTCCCTTGGTATCAATGGCTTCGTACAGGCCAGTCATTCCATAGAGAAGTGGCCCCACCAGAAACAGCAGGCTCAAGCCACATCCGGCCAATATGAGCAGAAACAGTTTTCGTTGAATACTCACCTTAAACCCGCTCCCTTAAAACATAACAAGTTATGAAGTATGACTTAAACATAATGCATTGCCAGCACAGTAATATCATCCGACTGGTCAGCATCCTGCCGGTGGTTTATTACAGCCTTGGCCACGGTATCAATAACGGTGGCCGGAGGAACATCTCCTGACAATTCGGTCAACACCTGCTCCAACCGGGCCAAAGAAAACAGCTGACGCCCTTTATCCATAGCCTCTGTCACTCCGTCAGTATACATAAATAATAAGTCCCCTGACGAGAGTTGAATACTGTTCTGGGTAAATTTAAAGCCATCCATAATCCCCAGCATCGGGGCCTTCATTTTCGGTAGTTCAGAAACACCCGACGACCGGCACAGCAAAGGCGTATTATGACCCGCATTAACATAAATCAATTCACCGCTTCTAATATCCAGCACTCCGACAAATACGGTTACAAATAAGCCTTCATTATTGTTTTCTGCCAACTGATCATTGGCTTGTTGGACTGCCTTGGCCAAATCCCCCTCGCCGTGGGCCAGAATAGCGTTTTTCAAAACAGTTTTGGCCACTACCATAAAGATGGCAGCTGGTATCCCCTTGTCAGAAACATCAGCTATAGTCAAAACCAAATGATGTTCATCTATGAAATAATAATCATAGAAATCGCCCCCAACCTCCTTGGCTGGTTTCATAACTCCATAAAGAGAAAAGCGGTCATTAGAAGGGAAATCCTTGGGAAGGATACCCTGCTGGAGAGCTGCCGCCACATCCAGACCAGCGGTAATCTTGGCTTTTTCTTCCGTCAGTTTCCTCAATTCCCTGATATAATCAGCCAGCTCATCAGTCATGACATTGAAACTGCCCGCCAATTCCTCTATTTCATCATTTGTTTTAATATCAAGCCTATCATCAAAATTACCTTTAGCTACCCGTTCTACGCCATCCGACAGAGCCTTGATCGGTCGGGATAGTTTTTTTGCCCAATACCAGCTAACCAAGCTGAGCATCACTAAAAGCAGGCCAAAGGACCACGCCATCGTGGTGCGCAACCGAGGAAACAGTGATGGAATAATTTCCTTGATTTCCTCCATATCCCGTCCCACAACCAATCCAATATTTTGGGACTGATTGTAAATCGTTTCCAATTCAACCAGCTCTCCCATGCTCCAGCCCTGCTCCCCAATTGGGGCATATACCAAATAATATTCCTGTCCGTTTTCTTCAATAATTCCCGAACCACTTTCCCCAGCCGCCATAGCATTTGCTACCTTCGCCAAAGCCTGGTTGTCAGACTGGCGCAAATCAATATCCGGACGATTGGACATAAAGCTGCCGAACTGTGACGAGGAAAAAATTACCTGTCCCTGCTGGTTTATGATAAAGCTGATTTCATCATCATTTTGCATCTGCTGGGCAATTTTTTTAAAAAACACCCCCGGCTCAACAGCCATCCCAACCACTCCGGCAAAGCCTTTATCATCATGATATGGCATCACACAGCCAACCAGATAGGTAGATCCTAAACCAGTGTACAGTGGCGTATAAACAGGATAAGTTACTTTCTTTTCCGCATCAGCCTGCTTCCCCCATTTATACCATGCCCTATCTCGAACATCATAACTGGCTGTCATGGCTTCCGCCGGCAACCCGATTTGCTCCTTATCGTTGTTCAAAACATCCATCCGTATGCTCCAGCCTTCCTTGGAGCCGATATACAAATAAATAGGTACCACATCATAGCTTGCAGTCAGATTTTCCATAGTATGTTCCATGGTGAAAGCCTGCTGAACCAGTTTGGATGGTATATCCCCCTCCGGTCCGGGCAAATAAAACATTTCCCGGGAATGAACCACCTCATAACGGGGATCATGCATCGCCGGAGTTCGGTCCGGCAAATTGGTCTCGGTCATTTTACTCGCCGCAGTCATTTTCTCGGCCAGTATCAGCACATCGCCCTCCATTTCACCCATAATGGAGTCGATACGATGTGCCTTTAGGCGAAGAATCGCTTCCATCCGCTGTCGTAGCTGTGCTGTAGCAAAATCCTCCGCCTCATCGGTAACAGTCCCTACCAAATAAGTAGAACGACTATCCAACATATTCTCCGCCTGATTAAGCCCGGATAGCAGCAAGCCACCCAAGCACAAGCAGGTCAGCAACCCCGCCGAACCAATAAAAAGCAGGGCCTTTTGCTGAATATTAAGCTTCATAGACCCTACCCTCCTTTTCACAATCTGCCCCCATGAATATGTCAATATGCCTTTTGGGGCATGACCTGATTTTTTTTTATGACAGCGAATCGATAGAATCAAACATATCCACCAATACATCCATATTGGCGTCCTCCAATACTTCCTTGACAAAGCCGGTAGCTCCACAAATAGAATATGCCTTGCCATCTGCCTTGGCTTTTTTGGCTAATCGCAATAATATACGCAGGCCTGCACTGGAAATATATTCCAAACCAGCTAAATCCACGCTCAGCTTTTCACTTCCAGCCAATAAACTTTCCCCTTGTTTGCCAATTTCCTCGGCAGTAATTCTATCCAGACTGCCAGTCAGGGATAATATGTGCCAACCTTTTTGTTCACTTGTTGTATACTGTACAGTTTCCATAATAAATTTCTCTCCTCCTGTATTGATATAATAATTTGATCTGACCCATTTTTTAAAAAATCATATATAAATTACTTCTACATCACTTGCCAAATTCCCCCTTTATAATAATAAAAAATAGCTCGTTACATAATTTAGTATAAGTCCATATCCAAATTACATAACGAGCTTTAATTATATCTTTTTATACTGTTTGGTTTACCACATTCTTCGTAAGGTAACCGCCGCCATTATGTCCTTGTCATGGGCACCCTTTTGCAAAGACAAATCTCCGGACAGGGTCCAGCCCGGCTCAAATTCCGCCTCGCCGCCAATGGACATAACAAAGTGGGTTCTGTCCTGCTGGCCCCGCATTTCATAGGTGTCAGCCTCATTGCCGGCATAGCTGTAGGTAAGCCGTGGATCAGCCCCGCTAAAGGCATGCTTCACGCCCAGCCGCAGAGCGTAGCTGCCATCGGTGAGATACCGTTT
>CADACU010000058.1 GCA_902786545.1 uncultured Anaerovibrio sp. | reverse complement strand
TATTTAGGGAGGGTTTATTTTGCGTACGATCAATGTTGAACAGATCACAGCAGAAGTAGCGCAGATGTGCAAAGAAGCTGCCTACTATTTACCTCAGGATGTGTATGAAGCTCTTAAGAAGGGGCGTGAGACCGAAGAGTCTCCAGTTGGCCAGGTTGTTCTTGACCAGATCATTCGCAACTCTGAGATTGCTAGAGCTGAGGATCGTCCTATTTGCCAGGATACTGGTATGACCATTATTTTCCTGGAAGTGGGTCAGGATCTTCATATCGAAGGTGGCGATCTGACAGAAGCTATTAACGCTGGTGTTGCCAAGGGCTACACTGAGGGGTATCTCCGCAAGTCCGTTGTTGCTGAGCCTTTATTTGACCGGAAAAATACTCAGAACAACACTCCAGCTATTATTTATACCAAGATTGTTCCAGGTGATCAGCTGAAGATTGAGCTGACCTGCAAGGGCTTTGGCTCTGAGAACAAGGGTGGCATCAAGATGCTGGTTCCGGCTGATGGCGTTGAAGGGGTTAAGAAGGCTGTTCTTGATATCATTCAGCATGCCAGCTGCAACCCATGCCCACCAATGGTTGTTGGTGTAGGTATCGGCGGTACTATGGATCAGGCTGCCTATCTTTCCAAGCGCGCTTTGATGCGTAAGATTACGGAGCGGAATGCTCATCCGGATTATGCTGCCTTGGAAAATGAATTGTTGGATATGATTAACAAGACAGGTATTGGACCACAGTTGGGTGGTACTACTTCCGCCTTGGCCGTAAATATTGAGTGGGGTCCTACTCATATTGCCGGTTTGCCAGTGGCTGTAACCATTTGCTGCCATGCTTGCCGTCATTCTCACCGTGTTCTGTAATATTAGGAGGTTTAGATAATGGCTGAAACAATTCGTATAACTACTCCTCTTACGGAAGAGGATTCCCGGAAGCTGCGTGCAGGTGACAGTGTTCTTATTACCGGTACTATCTACAGTGCCCGTGATGCTGCACACAAGGTTATGACCGAGGCTCTGGCCCGTGGCGAGAAGCTGCCAATCGACTGGCACAACCAGATTGTTTACTATCTTGGTCCTACTCCTGCTAAGCCAGGTGATCCAATTGGCTCCTGTGGCCCTACTACTGCTGGCCGTATGGATGCGTATACTCCTACTATGCTGGATCAGGGCATTAAGGGAATGATTGGTAAGGGTTCCCGTGCTCCAGAGGTTGTTGAGTCCATGAAGAAAAACGGCGTTACTTATTTTGCTGCTGTAGGTGGCGCAGCTGCCCTCATCGCAAAGTCCGTTAAAAAGTACACCGTTATCGCTTATCCTGAGCTTGGGCCAGAGGCTTTGGCTGCTCTTGAGGTAGTTGATTTCCCTGCTATTGTTGTTATTGACTCTGAGGGTAACGACTATTATGAGATTGGACAGGCACCATATCGTAAGTTATGATTTGCGCAACTGCGTTAAAATACTTTCCAGTGTGAAAGAAAAAATTTAGGAGGTTAAGAATGATTAATGTATCTTTTTATCTGCGTCGCTTACATTCCCTCTGCGGACTTGTAATGCTCGGCGGTGTGCTGATTGAGCATTTGCTTACAAATGCGTCAGCTATGGGCGGTGAAGCAGCTTTCAATCAGGGCTTGGCGATGATGGAACTTATTCCACCACCAATTTTCTTTGCAATTGAGATTTGCTTCTATGCGGTGCCTCTTTTGTTCCACGGCATCTATGGTATGTATATTGCCAACCAGGCCAAGAACAATCCTACCGAATATGGTTATTCCCGTAACTGGAAGTTCGCTCTCCAGAGATGGACTGCCTGGTATCTGGTAGTATTCCTTATTTGGCATGTGGGCTATCTCCGCATTTACACCAAGGGAATTATGGGTGAGCATATCAGCTATGCGCTGGTTCAGTCCACCTTGGCTAACCCTGTAGTATTTGGTCTTTATGCACTTGGTATGTTTGCTGCTATTTTCCATTTCTGCAATGGTATCACAACCTTCTGCATGACCTGGGGTATCACCAAGGGCCCTCGTTCTCAGTGTGTTGTGGACAAGATGGCTATGGGCTTGTGTGCCCTGATGTGCCTCTTCACTTTGGCATTTATGTCTTCTTACTTCATTCACTGAGTAAGATTGTCGTAGTAGTAAAGATTTGTTTATAAGGAGAGAACCTACGTGGCTAAAAATAAGATTATTGTAGTAGGTGGCGGCTTATCAGGCTTGATGGCTACCCTTAAGATTTGTGAAGCTGGCGGCGAAGTAGATTTATTCTCTTACTGCCCAGTAAAGCGTTCTCACTCCCTCTGTGCTCAGGGCGGTATCAATGCCTGCATGGACACCAAGGGTGAGCATGATTCCATTTATGAGCATTTTGATGACACCGTATATGGCGGTGACTTCCTGGCAGACCAGCTGGCCGTTAAGGGCATGGTTGAGGCTGCACCAAAGCTCATAAAGATGTTTGACCGTATGGGTGTACCTTTTACCCGTACTCCAGAGGGTGTTCTTGACCTCCGTAACTTCGGTGGACAGAAGAATAAGCGTACTTGCTTTGCTGGTTCCACCACTGGTCAGCAGCTCCTCTATGCTCTTGATGAGCAGGTTCGTCGCTGGGAAGTAAAAGGCGGCGTTACCAAGTATGAGTTCTGGGAGTTCGTAAAGATTTTCAAGGACAAGAACGGTGTTTGCCGTGGTATTATTGCTCAGAGCATGAATTCCATGGAAATCAAAGCCTTCAAGGCTGATGTTGTTATTTTGGCAACTGGTGGCCCTGGTCAGGTATTTGGCCGTTGTACTGCTTCCACTATTTGTAATGGTTCTGCAGTTTCTGCAGTTTATCAGCAGGGTGCAAAGATTGCTAACCCTGAGTTCATTCAGATTCATCCAACTGCAATCCCAGGCTCCGATAAGAACCGTCTGATGTCCGAGGCTTGCCGCGGTGAGGGTGGTCGTGTATGGGTTTACAGAGATGGTAAGCCTTGGTACTTCCTGGAGGATATGTACCCAGCTTATGGTAACCTGGTTCCTCGTGATGTTGCTTCCCGTGCTATTTTCAAGGTATGCGTTCACATGGATCTCGGTATTAACCATGACCGTCGTGTATACCTCGATCTGTCCCACATTCCTGCCGAATATTTGGAGCGTAAGCTGGGCGGTATCATCGAGATTTACACTGAGTTCGTTGGTAAGGACCCTCGTAAGGTTCCAATGGAGATTTTCCCTTCCGTTCATTACTCCATGGGCGGTATCTATGTAGATAGAAAGCATTTCACCAACATCCCTGGCCTCATGGCTTCCGGTGAGTGCGACCATCAGTATCACGGTGCAAACCGTCTTGGTGCTAACTCCCTGTTGTCCGCTGCTTATTCCGGAACCGTTTCCGGTCCAGAGGCTATGAAGTGGGCTAAGGAAAATGTTTCCAAGCTGTGCGAAATCACCGATGCTGAAATCGAAGCAGCCCGCAAGGAAGTTCAGGATGAGTATGACAAGATTCGCCAGATGAATGGTCCTGAGAATGCTCATAAGCTCCATCAGGAAATGGGCGAGATTATGTATGAGTATGTATCCATCGAGCGCGATAACAAGGGCTTGGATATCTGTCTGGAGAAGCTGAAGGATATCCTGAAGCGTTGGGATAACATCGGTGTAACCGACCATGGCAACTGGGCTAACCAGGAAGCTATGTTTGTTCGCCAGCTCCGCAACATGATTATCTATGCTATGGCTATCACAAAGTCTGCTCGTTGCCGTGATGAGTCCCGTGGTGCCCATGCAAAGATTATGCTGGATGATAACGGCAATCGTATCGAGAAGGATGGCGAATTGCAGTTCTATCCTCGTAATGATGAGAAGTTCATGTTTACATCAGTTGTAAGCTTTGATGCAGCTACTGAGGAACCAGTGGTAACTTATGAGGAGTTTGAGCACTCTCTCATTAAGGCCCGTCCTCGTAACTACGCTGTTGCAAAGAAAGAGTAATAGGGGGATAAAATAGAATGGCAGAACAGAAGAAAACAGTTAAGTTTATTATTGAGCGTCAGGACAGCCCTACCAGCAACCCTTACACTCAGGAGTTCGAAATTCCATATCGTCCTGCTCTGAATGTAGTAGCTTCTTTGATGGAAATTCAGAAGAACCCTGTAACCACTGATGGCAAAAAGGTTGCTCCTGTAGTTTGGGAGTGCAACTGCCTGGAGAAGGTTTGCGGTGCCTGCATGATGGTTATCAATGGCCGTGCCCGTCAGGCTTGCTGCACATTGATTGATGATTTGGAGCAGCCAATTCGTTTACAGCCAGCCAGAACATTCCCGGTTATCCGCGACCTTTTAATCGACCGTTCCGTAATGTTCGAGTCCCTCAAGCGCGTTCAGGCTTGGGTTGAGGTTGATGGCTCCTGGGAGGTTAAGGATGCTCCTATCCAGAATCCTTACACCGCGACCACTGCATATGAGATTTCTCACTGCATGACTTGTGGCTGCTGCTTGGAGGCTTGTCCTAATGTTGGACCTCAGTCCGACTTTATCGGTGCTTCTCCATCTGTACAGGCTTACCTGTTCAACCTCCATCCACTTGGAAAGTTCGACAAGGAAAAGCGTCTTGAAGCACTTATGGGTAAGGGTGGTATTACCAGCTGTGGTAACTCCCAGAACTGCGTAGAGGTTTGCCCTAAGAACATTAAGCTGACTACTTATCTTGCACAGCTGAACCGCGATGTAAATAAGCAGGCTCTTAAGAACATTTTCAATAAGTAAAATAAGTATTATCTGAAGTAATATAGGGGATGTGGAAATGGTAATCGTTTTCCGCATCCTCTATTTATATTGCAGGCAGGGATTTTAAAGGTATTTGTCGTAATACACCTTCGTAGAGTAAGTTTATGGAGGTGTATTTTTATGCCGTTTTTGGGAGCCTGTGTTGTTCCGCATCCACCGTTGATTTTGCCGCCTATCGGTCGGGGGGAGGAAAATAAAATTAGTTCTACAGTAAATGCGTACAAGGAAGTTGCCAAGTGGGTGGCTGAAAATCAGCCGGATTTGGTGGTAATAACCAGCCCCCATGCCAATATGTATGCTGATTATATGCAGATATCCTCCGGGAGGGGTGGCCGGGGCAGTTTTGCCAATTTTGGTCATCCGGAGCTGACCTTTGAGGCTGCTTATGATGAAGAATTTGTGGCTAATTTGGAAAAGGTTGCTCAGGAAATCGATTTGCCAGCCGGTACGCTGGGCAGACAAAATAATGAGCTGGATCACGGGACCATGATTCCGCTGTATTTCCTGCAGGAGGCTGGTTATCAGGGGAAAATCGTTCGGATAGGATTATCCGGCCTCTCCTTTTCTCATCACTATATTTTAGGGTTATCCATTCGGGAAGTGGCGGAAAAGTTAAATCGTCGGCTGATGATCGTGGCCAGTGGTGATTTGTCACATAAGCTAAAGGAAGATGGTCCATATGGTTTTGCTGACGAGGGACCGATATTTGACCAGCGGATGGCCGAATGTTTTAGGCAGGGAGATTTCCTGAAGCTATTAACTACGCCAGCCAAGCTGGCCAATAAGGCGGCCGAGTGTGGCCTGCGGTCGTTTTGGATTATGGCCGGGGCCTTTGACCGGCTAGGGATTGATGCTGAGCTTTTGTCCTGTGAAGGTCCATTCGGGGTCGGTTATGGTGTGGCAAGATTTTTACCAACGGGCCGGGATGAAAGCCGTAATGTATGTGAGAAGGCCATGGAACAGCATAAGCAGATGATGGAGCAGCTGCGTCAGCAGGAGGATGCATATTTGCAACTGGCCCGCCATAGTTTGGAAAACTATGTTCGGAATCACACAAAGATAGATATTCCGGCCAATTTGCCGCCGGAAATGCTTACGACCAGGGCTGGGGCCTTTGTGTCCATTAAAAAGGCAGGGGAGCTGCGGGGCTGTATTGGCACATTTTTGCCGGTGCGGGACAATTTGGCGGCAGAAATTATTGCCAATGCCGTGGCCGCTGGAACTGAGGATCCCCGTTTTCCATCAGTAACGGAAGCTGAACTGGATGAGCTGGTTTACGATGTAGATGTGCTCTCTACACCGGAACCTATCGATAATCCGTTAAAGCTGGATGTAAAACGATATGGTGTTATTGTGGGGAGTCGGGATGGGCGCCGTCGGGGACTTCTTCTGCCGGATTTGGACGGAATTGATAGTGTAGAACAGCAAATTTCCATAGCTCGGCAAAAGGGTGGGATTTCTCCTGATGAAGAAATTGATTTATGGCGCTTTGAGGTAACCCGCCATGAGTAAAAATATGCTAAGCTGTGAGCTGTGCCCACACCAGTGCCGGCTGGCGCCGGGACAAACTGGTTTTTGCGGCACCAAGCAGAATATCAATGGTAAAATAACCAGTCTGTCCTATGGTCAGGTTACTTCCCTAGCTGTTGATCCTATTGAGAAGAAGCCATTATATCATTTTTATCCTGGCAGTACCATTTTGTCATTGGGCAGTTTTGGCTGCAATATGAAGTGTCCATTCTGTCAAAATCACAGTATTTCCCAGCGGGGCATTGAGATGTCTCAGGGCTATATTGCACCGGCGGAATTGGTGGAGATAGCCCAAAAAGCCACCAGGGAAACCGCTAGCATCGGGGTGGCCTTTACCTACAATGAACCCTTGTTAAACTACGAGTATTTGCTTGATACAGCTCTGTTATTACAATCAGCCGGGCAGAAAGTAGTGCTGGTGAGCAATGGGCAAATAGCTGCCGGGCCATTGCAAAAGCTTCTGCCATATATAGATGCCATGAACATCGATTTAAAGGTGTTTTCCGATGAGGGCTATAAGTGGATGGGGGGAGATTTTGCAACGGCAAAACATACCATTGAAGCAGCAGTGGCGGCAGGGGTGCATGTGGAGGTTACTACTTTGGTCATTCCCAAGGTGAATGACGGGGCAGAAATGATGGAGGCGGAAGCACAATGGTTGGCGGGGATAAACCCGTTGATTCCCCTGCATCTATCCCGGTATTTCCCGAATTATAAATGGCAGGAGCCGGCTACGCCGATTATCACCTTACAGACCCTAAAAGATATAGCCAAGATGTATCTGGACTATGTTTATCTTGGCAATGTATAATCCCATAACTTTATTTGAAAAAAAAGCTGATATATAGTAAAATAAAAAAGCTTTAGAGTATTTTTGTGAGGGATAAAATTGTCTAATAAGATATTTGAAATAATTAAATCGGATTTGTCTGATTTGGAATTAGCTTTGCAGGATGCAGTTGAATCCCCGGTGGACACCATTACGGAGATTGGTAGTCATCTGATAAAGTCCGGGGGAAAACGGCTTCGTCCCGCAATGTTTTTTTTGGCAGCACACTGTGACAGGAATTTTAATCTGAACCGGGTGATGCCTTTGGCGGTAGCTTTGGAACTCATCCATATGGCTTCTCTGGTACATGATGATGTGCTGGACAGTGCCACTACCCGCCGAGGGGAGGAGACGGCCAATGCCAAATGGGGCAACCAGCTGGCTATTTTGGCAGGGGATTATCTGTTTGCCAAGGCGTTTTCTCTGGTGGCTGAGCAAAACTACAGCAAACGGGTGGAGTTGCAGTTGTCCAAGCTGCTTACGGATTTGAGTGCCGGAGAGCTGATTCAGAACAAAGAAATATACAAGGCTTCCTGTGATACAGAGGAGTATTTTGACCGTATTGCCATGAAGACTGCTAATTTCCTGGCTATCAGCTGCCAGCTGGGTGGCGATGTGGCCGGGCTTTCCGAGGAAGATATTCAGGCGCTTTATGATTATGGTTATTCTGTGGGAATGGCTTTCCAGCTTACGGATGATTTGCTGGATCTCACTGGGGATGAGGCGACTATTGGCAAGCCGGCCGGCAATGATAT
>CADACU010000057.1:420-14896 GCA_902786545.1 uncultured Anaerovibrio sp. | reverse complement strand
ACTACCTCGTCTATCAGCGAGCTGTCGCCAATGTCCGGGATATCATCAGTTTCGTGGGGAATAAGTCCACCTTCGTAGAATTTGTATTCGTTGTAAACATCCTCAACAACTATACCGGTGCTTCTGGCTTCTAGTGGTTGCTCAAAGCAGGGTTCATTATTCTCCAGAAGGTATTTTGCCTGAATAAAATATAAAACATTTTGCAGTTTTGGGTTACTTATATAATACTTTTTGACAATATATTCTGCGACTTTCCTTGCGTCCATTGTCTCTAAAAACAGCCCTTTCATTTTTACGAATTTAATAATTAAAAATTTATTATTGGTTACAATCGAGACAACATAATAGCTTATTTAATTAAAATTGTCAATATGACTTATATCCTTATTGTTTTTTGTTTAACTATTGCAAATATTTACTACATATGTAATTATTATATAGGGAGAAAAGTCTCAGATATGAAAGGGCGTATGGAGGAAATGAAAAGTGTAGCACAAGAAATATTTGTCAAGGCTGATACAGTCTTGGAGATGGGCCAGCGGCTGGATATTTCCTTGCCGGGTGACGATAGGACTTTCGTCGTAAAGGTGGAGGATATCGATAATGCACGGCTGGCATTGACGGTACCTGTGGATGAAGACAGATGTCCACTGATGATTTCCCGGGGAACCAGTTTGACCTGTAATTTCTTTGATGGAAATTCCTATTACAAGTTTGTGGTGGATTTACAGGGGAAATCAAATGAAAATATCCCTTTATGGCACACGGATAAGCCCATAAAGATACAAAAAATTCAGCACAGGGAATTTGTCAGAATGAAAATGGAACAGCCTTTGGTGGTTAAACTGCCGGATGAAGAGGATATTGAAAAGGGGATGCTGTTCACCAATACTGTTGATTTAAGCGGTGGAGGAATAGGCTTTATGCTGGACAGACCTTTGGAGGTCGGTCGAATGATAACCGTGGAATTGGATGATATCCCGGGGATAGGATTGTTCAATAACATGGCTGCGGTGGTAAGATATGAAGAAATAGAAGTAAAAGGGAATAAGGAGTATCGTATCGGGGCAAAGTTTGTCCACCTTGACCGAAAAGTACAGGATAAAATTGTGAATTATATTTTTAATTTGCAGCGGAAGGCGTCCAAGGGGCAACATCACTGATGGGTAAAAAGAGCAGTTATCTGCTCTTTTTATTTGTTTGTGGCAAAATTTGAACAACTGCGTTATGTCGAGTAGCTTTTATAGTTCGACGAAACGCTATAAGGAAGATTTTTCCACCGGAATGGAAAAATTTGAACAACTGCGTTATACCGAGATATTTTTTATGCCATCGGTGAAACGCCATAAGGTGTATTTTGCCTATGGCAAAATTTGAACAACAGCGTTATAATATACTATGGTAGGGTATGGGATTTACCCTAAATTTATTAGATTTTTCTATCTGCTTCGTTGCAGATATTTATATAGTATGGTTCAGGCGGTGAAAGAATGAATTCTCTTTTACGGGTTGGAATTGATGTGGGCTCCACCACGATTAAAGTTGTAGTTCTCAATAAAGAAAGGGAAATGATTTACAAGAAATATGCCCGGCATTTTTCGGAAATCAATTCCGTTTTAAAGGAAAATCTGCATGCCCTCAGCAAGGTGATTGAGGACAGGAAGTTTTCGTTGGCTCTGACCGGCTCGGCTGGGATGGGCATTGCTGAGCGTATTGGTTTGCCTTTTGTGCAGGAGGTTATAGCCTGCGCAGCAGCAGTAAAGAATATTATTCCCCACACCGACACGGTGGTGGAACTGGGTGGCGAGGATGCCAAGGTTACTTATTTTGGGGAAGCACCGGAACAGCGAATGAATGGTGTTTGCGCCGGTGGTACTGGTTCCTTTATTGACCAGATGGCATCTCTTTTGTCTACGGATGCCCAGGGGCTGAATGCATTGGCGGAAAAGGGAAAGCAGATTTATACCATTGCATCCCGTTGTGGTGTATTTGCCAAGACGGATATTCAGGCCCTGATGAATGATGGAGCGGCCAAAGCGGATATTGCCCTGTCGATTTTCCAGGCAGTGGTAAACCAGACAATCAGTAATTTGGCTCAGGGACGGCCAATTGGTGGAAATGTGGCCTTTTTGGGCGGTCCGCTTCACTTTTTGCCGGAGTTGAAAAAACGGTTTATCAAGACCTTGAAGCTGACGGATGATCAGGTGGTCCAGGTTGATGAGGGGAATTATTTCGTGGCTGTTGGGGCAGCTATGTCTGAGGAAGCTCAGTTGGTGAATATTGCCGAACTTAATTCCAGTATTGAAAAGGCAGAGGAAATTACTGCTTCGGAGAGCCATCAGGCGGATTTTGTCCTGTTTGAAACTCCGGAGGATTATAAGGCATTTAAAACCAGACATGAACAGCATCGGGTGCCTAAGGCTGAGTTGTCGGCATATCATGGCCCGGTGTATGTAGGAATAGACGCGGGTTCTACTACGACCAAGCTGGCGGCAATCGGTGCGAATAAGGAACTATTATATACATCCTATGGCAGCAATCACGGTTCACCACTGAATACGGTGGTCAAGGAAATGAAGGAGCTGTACGGGGCTATGCCGGCGGATACTTACATTGCTTCGGTGATTACCACCGGTTATGGTGAGGCTATTGTGAAGGCGGCTCTTCACGCTGATGGCGGTGAGGTGGAAACCTTTGCTCATTTGAGGGCGGCTCAGGAGTTTTGCCCGGAGGTATCCTTTGTATTGGATATCGGCGGTCAGGATATGAAATGCTTCTATGTGCACAAGGGCAATATCGGCAGTATTATTCTCAATGAAGCCTGCTCGGCAGGATGTGGTTCTTTTATTGAGAACTTTGCTCAAAGTCTAAATCTTACGGCTGGAGAATTTGCGGCCAAGGCCTTGGAATCCAAGGCGCCGGTCGATTTGGGCACAAGATGTACTGTGTTTATGAATTCCAAAGTTAAGCAGGCCCAAAAAGATGGTGCTGCTGTGGGCGATATTTCGGCGGGCATTGCTTTGTCGGTTATTAAGAATGCCCTGTTTAAGGTAATGCAGTTGAAGGATGTCAGCTCCCTGGGCGAAAACATCGTGGTTCAGGGCGGCACCTTTTATAATGATGCCGTGCTCCGGTCTATGGAGCTGCTATTGGAACGAGATGTTATTCGGCCTGATATAGCTGGCCTGATGGGCGCTTACGGAGCAGCTATTTTAGCTCTGGAGTCAGGCAATCGGCAGTCCAGTATTTTGCCGGCAGCCGAGCTGGAAAGTTTCTCGGTTAAAACCAATTCATTCCGGTGCAATGGCTGTGGTAACGCCTGTCAGGTAACGGTCCAGATGTTCCCGGACGGAGGCCGGTACTTTACCGGTAATCGGTGTGAACGGGGGGCCGGCAAGGAAAAGAAGGAAAGAAAAGCCGCCAATATATACAAATTTAAGTATGACCGGCTGTTTAATCATTATACTCCTTTGACTGCGGCCAAGCGGGGCAGGATAGGAATACCACGGGTGCTCAATATGTATGAGGATTATCCGTTCTGGTTTACCTTCTTTACTGATTTGGGCTACGAGGTGGTTTTGTCAAGGGAGTCCTCGGCTCAGCTCTACTACAGCGGTATGGCCACGGTGCCATCCGACTCGTTGTGTTACCCGGCCAAGCTGGTACACGGTCATATTATGGACCTGATTGAACGGGGAATTGACAAGATTTTCTATCCATGTCTGCCGTACAATATGGCGGATGACTACCATCCAACGGATAACCATTTTAATTGTCCGGTGGTGGCTTCCTATGCGGAAAATATCCGGGGGAATATGGATATTATAAGGGAAAAGAATGTAGATTTTCTGGAACCGTTTTTGCCAATCAACGATAAGAAAAAGATGGTAAAGCGCCTGTATCAGGAGCTGGGTGACCGGGAAGGGATTTCCAGGACGGAGATAGCCAGGGCGACCACCAAGGCTTATGCTGAGTTGGCTTCATATCGGGAGGAGGTTCGCCAGAGAGGGGCTGAAATCCTCAAAGAGGCTGAAGCAAAGGGACAGCATGTTATTTTATTGGCCGGCCGGCCTTATCATGTGGATCCGGAAATAAATCACGGCATACCGGAAATGATTCAGAGCTATGATTTGCCGATTATTTCTGAGGATGCGGTATATCATATGCCGGTTAAATCTGAGCCGTTAAAGATTGTCAATCAGTGGAGTTATCATGCCCGCCTGTACCATGCAGCACATTATGTGGCTGAGCATGAAAATGTGACGCTGATACAGTTCAGCTCCTTTGGCTGTGGCCTTGATGCATTGACTACTGGTCAGGTTAAGTCTATTTTGGAGGAACATGACCGGATATATACTATGATAAAGCTGGATGATGTAAGCAATCTGGGAGCAGCCAGAATAAGGCTTCGTTCTTTGATTGCGGCATTGGCCCGGCGCCAGCCGGTGGGGTATAAGGAGCTGGAAATTTCGGAGCGACCTTATTTCACCGAAGAGTGTAAGGAAAAGCATACTATTCTGGCCCCGCAGATGGCCCCAATTCATTTTGGTATTTTTGAAACTGTTCTGAATAAGTACGGGTATAATGTAATCATTCCGGAAATGCCACGGTCAGCTATTGATGTTGGCCTGAAATATGTGCATAACGATATGTGTTATCCGGCTATTGTGGTGGTTGGTCAGTTGATAAATGCTGTTCAGCAGGGCAAATGTGACCCGGACAATACATCGATAATGCTGTTCCAAACCTGTGGCGCTTGCCGGGCAACCAATTATATCAATGTATTGCGGCAGGCCCTGAAGGATGCCGGGTATCCTCAAATTCCGGTATTTGCTTGCTGGGGCCTGGAAACAGATGCCTTTAAATTTACCCGAGATAGCTTGATTGATGCTATCAAGGCTGCTGTATATGGTGATGTGCTGATGAATGTGAAAAACCGTACAGCACCTTACGAGCTGAATCAGGGGGATGCGGAGCGTCTGTACGATGTATGGCTGGAACGGTGCAAGGCTGATTTGTTGGAACCGAAGGGAAGCTATAAGCGGTTTGCGGCCAATATAAAGGCAATTGTAAAGGACTTTGAAGCCGTACCAATTGATGAAACATTGTGGAAGCCAAAGGTAGGCATTGTGGGTGAAATATTGGCCAAGTACCATCCGGTAGCCAATAACCATATTGAAAAGTTCCTGCAGGATGAAGGTGCCGAAGTGGTTATGCCGGATTTTGTGGATTTCTTTATGTATTCGGCCTATGATGCGGTGGTAAAAAGGGAATTGTTGGATGGCAAGCTGAAGAGCAAGTTGATTTCCCAGATGTTTATCCAGATAATGGAATTCTATCGGAGACCGGTTCGGAAGGCAATGAAGCATAGCAAGCGCTTCACACCGCCACACACTATTAAGGAAATAGCCCAAATGGCTAAAAAGCATGTTTCCTTGGGAAATATGGCCGGTGAAGGATGGTTCCTGACTGGTGAGATGGTGAAACTGATCAGAAATAATGTGCCAAATGTAGTATGCCTGCAGCCGTTTGGCTGCCTGCCGAATCACATCACCGGCAAGGGGGTTATTCACGAGTTGCGGCGCTATTACAAGGATGCCAATATACTGTCCATTGACTGTGATGCGGGAGCCAGTGAAGTCAATCAGATGAACCGTATTAAATTGATGCTGTCTGTGGCGAAGGAGAAAGGTCCATTGTTCAAATTTTTCTTCTTTAGAAGAAAAATCTTCCAATTAGCGTTTCAACGAGCTGGGAGATATGTTCGCCAGCTGTTGTAGTTTGTTTTCCCCCACCTAAAGAGGTGGGGGGACATCTTAAAGCTCGTTATATTGTCTGTGGACTGGCGCATAGCCATCTGCAGACAATATTTCTAATATCAAGGGGTAGTTATGAAGAAAAAATACAAGGCCACCGGAGTATTGGCGGCCAGTGTAATGGGAGCAGTGGCAACCGCTGTTTGGCCTGTCCCCGGTTTGGCTGGTCATATTATCCATAATGGTTTTTTAGCAGCCACTATTGGTGGTATGGCTGACTGGTTTGCTGTGACGGCTATTTTTCGGAAGCCTTTGGGCATTTCCTACAAGACGGAAATACTTATCAAAAACCGCCAGCGGATAATGGAGGCCTTGGTGGAATTTGCCGGGCAGGATTTGCTGAGTACTGAAAATGTAATGAAATTTGTCGGTAAGCAGAATGTGGCAGAATTTTTAGCCCGGTACATTGAATATCAGGGAAAGGACAATCTGGCCAATTTGACGGCTGATGTGGCCAGTGCGTTGTTTCGCCAAATTGATGTTCCAACGGTGGCGGGAAAAATAGCCCCGGCCATTAGAGAAATGATGGAGGAAAAACTGATTTCGCCATTTGGTGATGAAATAATCAACCGTTTGACCACAAGGGAACAGTCTGAGCTGATAATCCACACATTGCTTACGATAGGACCGGAAATCCTGCAAGACGAACAGCTAAAGGAGATATTAAAAGATAATATTGGTGAGGTTATAAAAGCCTATGAGGGAGACGGTGGGGGCCGGGCCTTCGTGATGGGGCTGCTGGGACTGGATGCAGAAAAACTCACGGGGGTATTGTTGGAAAAAGCTGATGAATGGATTGACGCTACGCTAAATGATTCCCAGCGGCTGGATCAGCTGACTGGCAATTTTTATGAACGATTGCAGGCTTTGGCTCAGGGACAGGACTTGCGAAACAATCTCCAGGCCACAATAAGTAATATGTGTCGGAGGGAAACAATTGAAGCTATGCTGGGTGACTATATTGGCAAGGCTATTATCAGTCAAAGGTTAATACACCTGGTTGACCGGACTGCCAGTGAGGCTTTGCAGCGCTTTGTGGAGAACGATGAATGGCAAGCACAGGTGGATGGAGCAATCAAGGCCTGGATGGCCCAGGAACTGGAGAACAATCATAGTGTCATAACAGCCCTTATCGAGGAACGGCTTAACGGCCTTTCGGATGAGGAGTTGGTGGAATTTACGGAGGAAAAGGTGGCAGATGACCTGCAAATGATTCGGATTAACGGTTCAGTGGTAGGTGCATTGGCCGGGATGGCCTTATCTGTTGTAGTGTATTTGGCAGGGCAGGTGATAAGCCCATGATGTGGAGAAACTGGAATAAGGCCGATAAAACATTGCTGGCAGCGGGAGTGATATTTCTTTTTGCTTTGTGCCTGCATATTCAATATCCAAAGAGTATGTTTGCGGATGGTTTTCTGTTTTGTGCAGAGGCGGCCCTGGTTGGCGGTATAGCCGATTGGTTTGCTGTGACGGCTTTGTTCAGGAAACCTCTGGGATTTCCTTGGCATACTGCTATATTGCCCCGTCGGCGACAGGAATTTACCGAAGCTACCGGGCGTATGTTGCAAAAGGAATTTTTTTCAAAGAAAAAATTATTGAAAAAAGCCAAATCTATTGATTATGCCGAAAAGCTGGCCCTGTGGCTAGAAAATGAGGATAACAATCAAAAAACTGTCCGATGGTTACAGGGAACAATAATCCGCCATATTGATCTGGTAAAAGAAGTAGTGGCAGAGCGGCTTTCGAACTGGATAGACAGTGAAGCTTTTGCCGGGAATGTTTTTGATATAATAAAACGAGAAGCTGAAAATGGCCGCGTTGCGGCAAAGCTGTTGGATGAACTGGTGGGAGCCTTGGACAACTATATCGGGGATGAGCGCTTTCGAACTACACTGTTAGGTTATTTGGAAAAATATCGGGATGAAAAAATGAATAATCCCTTTGCCAAGATGATGGGGGGCTTTGCGGAAGCAACAGATATAATAAATTTGGAAGAAGCAGCTGACCTTACCCAAAAACAGGCCGGAAAGCTGATTGATCAGCTGAAGAAAGCCGATTCAGAAGAACGGCAGGCATTATTGGTGGCAATATCCGATATAGTAAAAATGTCCCTAAATAATGAAGATTTTAAGAAGGACTTTTCCAATATATGGTCGAATATCAATAGGAAGAATTTTTTAATAAGGAATGCTGTGCTAAGTATTGATACATCTGCTGATAATAAAGCGGGTAGGTTGATACAATGGTTTTCCAGTTTAATGGTGGAAAATTTACAGACCATGCTCCATAATAATCATAGAATAAGGGCTGGGTTCAATGAATCTGTGTACCAGATTGCTGGCCGAGGCGCCTTGCAGGCCCAGGAGATGTTGGGGGACATCACCAGGGATGTGATGGAGAGCTTAACAGATGAGCAGATGAATCATCTGATTTATGATAAGGCCGAACCGGATTTGCTGTGGATTCGGATGAATGGCTCAATTGTGGGAGCTGTAGTGGGACTGGGGATTTTTGTACTATCAATTTTATAGAAGGTATATTAAGCCGATATGAAAAAATCGGCAGCAAGTAAAAGGGGCGAATAGAAGAATGAAGAAAAAACTTATTTTATGTCAAATAGTCAGTGCAGCTATTGGATGTGTTGCCGGTGCTTTTTTTGGCAGTAGTCTGGGGACAATAGGGGCTATAATAGCTGGTGTGGTTATAGCGGCTATTGTCGGTACAATTGGCATCAACACCTTGCTGAAGGATGGGGCAGTTCCAGCAAGTAGCCAGCCGGTTGCACGGCCTGCAGCGAGAATCGCCAGAGAACGGCCAGCCGAGCCGATGGCTACCAAAGCACATACAGATATTGATATGCTGGGGATTTCAGAGGAAATGGCCTACGCCTCCCAGCAGCTTCTTTGGGGTATTGATCAGTTTAGAAATACGCTTAACAAACTGGATCAGTTGGCTCTGTCCATCAGTGCCAAGAGTCAGGGCAATGCCAGCAGCCTGGAGGAGGCTTCGGCCAGTGTAATGGAAATTGCCGGCTCAGCCCACAATGTTTCAGAAACGGCTACCTCCAGCCTGGAACAGTGCAGGGATTCGGCTGATCTGGTAGAAAAATATCAGGATTCAATTGATGAAGTAAGCAATGCCATCCAAAGTGTTGGCGAGGTAGTTAAAACTGCGGTTGCTGATATTGATGAGTTGAATGTTGCTTCTGAGAAAATTGATAATTTTGTTGAGAAAATTCGTGGTATTGCCAGCCAGACCAATTTGTTGGCACTGAATGCAGCTATCGAGGCTGCCCGAGCCGGTGATCATGGTAAAGGTTTTGCAGTTGTAGCTGAAGAGGTTAGAAAGCTGGCTGCTGAAAGTGAAGGGACTACCAAGGAGATTGAAGAAATCGTTCGGGAAATTACCGGAACGACCTCCGGTGTTACCAAGAGCATGCGGGAAGGCAGCAAGCGACTGATGGCTGTAGAGGAAATGGCCGCAGCTTCTTCGGCAGCTATGGGTGAGATGGTTAAAAATATTCATACCATCGAGGCCGTAGTAAACGATTTGAGCCAGATGTCCAACAAACAGTGTGATACTACTGATGAAATGGCCAAAGTTATTGAAGGAATTGGCCATACTACGGTAGAGATTGCCGGTAATACTCAGGAAACCAGCTCCAGTGTCAGCAGACAGTTGGATAATTTGGGGAAAATCAAGGAATATGCCTCATCCCTGTTGGATGTCAGTGAGGAAATTCAGCGGGTTGCTGTTAAATTTAAGGACAAGGATGAGATTATCTTTGCAGTAAATCCATTTGCTTCTCCGGAAAAAATCCGTGAGCATTATGTTCCTGTATTGACCAAAGTGGCACAGAATGCCGGATTGAAAGCCAGAGTTATCATTGTTAAGGATTATGATGCTATTGGCAATTCCCTTAAAAATCATACCGCAGATTTGGGTTGGTTCTCACCGGCAACCTATGTGGCTGCCAAGAGTCAGTTCAACATTACCCCGTTGGTTACCCCGAAGGTTAATAACGGTACTTCCTATACCGGTTACATTATTGCCAAGAAGGGCAGCGGCATTAAGGATTTGAATGATTTGGCCGGCAAATCCTTTGGCTTTGTCGACAAGAAATCGGCTTCAGGTTATGTATATCCGAAGGCTGCATTGATAGAAAATGGTAAAAATCCGGATAACTTCTTTGGTTCAACCAGGTTTATGGGTAGTCACGGCAAGGTTATTGAAGCTGTACTGAACGGTGAGATTGAAGCCGGTGCGACTTATTCTGAGGCCTTTGATGCAGCTGGGGCAGCCGCATCAGCAAATCTGGACATTATTTTCATGACAGAGCCTATTCCAAAGGATGCTATTGCTGCTGCACCAGGCGTGCCAGCAGATGTTATCAGCAGACTTACTGCTGCCTTTGAACGGATGAATGACAGTGATTCCACTTGTGGCAATGCAATGAAGGGAGTTAAGCTCAACGGCTTCCAGAAGGCCAAGGATTCTGACTACGATGTAGTCAGAAAGGCAGCTTCACATGGCTGATTAACGCAGGGGAAAAATGACAGAAAAAAAGGAAGATATAAGGTGATAGGTCACTTTATACCTTCCTTTTTAGTTTGTAGTTTCGGATTACAGTAAAAAACAGAAGTCTTTTCCCGGCGTGAGATATTTCAGCAGAAGCATTTCATTGTTGGACAATGAAGCCACCACATTCACCCGATAATCAGCCGGCAGGTCAACTTTTAATATCTGCAGCTCACCCTGATAACGGCCGTAGTTCTCATTATCCAATGTCACATAGCCTTTGTTTCGTATGCCACACTGTTCAGCCTTAATGGAAAAGCCCGCATCCTTAAAATATTGGCGGCTTTCCTGGGTGCGGATAACATCTCTGGCCTCGTCCATTCGTGTGGTGAATTTGTTGGCCAGCAGATCAAGGATGGTTTGCCTTGTGGTCCATAAATCAGGTCGAAGGAAGATTCCCTGTCCCGGGGAGAATTCACCTAAACATTTTAGCTCGCTGTCGTGAGGCAAGGAATCCCCTACAAAAACCGAATCCATACCCATGGCCAGCAGATGTCGTAGGGCAAAATCAAAGGACGCTTTGCGGTGGAGCTCCATGGTAGGCAATCCGGCACAGATTGGTGAGCGGGGGCGGTTAAAGCTTGGAATAAAGGCACTGACCTTGATGCCATATTTATGCAGAAGCGAGGTCTTCTGCCAAACAAAATCCTCATCTAATCCGGTGTTTTCCCGGGGGAAAAAATTATGGCTAGCTTCAAGTTGATCTGCATTTGCGCCCAATCGTATCAGGGCTTTTAAGTAATCTTTGGTGATAGTGGAAGCATTTAATTGTATTTTTATGCCAAGAGTGTTTTGGCTCATTTCAGCTATTTTTTCAACGCCAAAGCCATAATCCAGGCGAAGGGTAGTCAGTCCCAGCCTGGCAAAATAATCCAGTGAAAAACCATCCAAGTCCAATAGTTCTGTAGTAGCCGGTGAAACATCGGTAATAACATCCATTGACTCTTTTCTGGCAATTTGGAGAATATGCTGAAGTTCATCTTTTAACTTGTTTTTATCGGTTTCAGGAATGTGCAAAGAGGTGAAAATACGCTTGATACCCCGGGCAGAGGCCTTTTTTATGAGCTCTATATTTTCCTCCGGGGTGTTATCCAAACCAAGATATATGGATATTCCGTTTGTCATCTCAATCAGTCCTTTCCTCCGGGTCGTCAAAACCTACGACCCAAGTAATGATAAAACCAGCAATATAAGCTGTAATTAGCCCGATGATATAAATTGGAATATTGTCAGTAACTGCAGCCAGTGGCAGTCCGGAAATTCCCATAGCAGAAGCTCCTACCATAAAGGTAGCTTGGACAGCCCCACCAAAGGCCCCTCCCGCACAGGCACATATAAATGGTTTGCCCAAAGGAAGTGTAACGCCGTATATCAGTGGTTCGCCTACCCCCATAAGGCCTACCGGCAAAGAAGAAAGAATTGTTTTCTTTAGAAAATGGTTTTTGCTTTTAAAATATACTGCCAAAGAAGCACCAATCTGGCCGGCACCAGCCATGGCGAGAATTGGCAGCAGAATAGTGACACCGTATTGGGACAGAAGCTGGGCGTGGATAGGGGTAAGAGCCTGATGGATGCCAAGCATTACCAATGGAAGCCATACACCACCCAATATAAAACCGGTAAGTGGGCCACCCTTTTCAACCGCCTCAGTGGCACCACTTCCGATGACATCGGCAATAACACCGCCCAATGGCTGCAAAACCAGAATGGCAGCAAAGCCACCCAGCAAGAGGACAATCAATGGCGTCAGAAAAAGGGTAAACATTTCCGGAATGTATTTCTTTAATTGGTTTTCCAACAATGCACCAAGAATTGCTACCAAGAGGACTGCAATTATACCACCACGGCCTGGAACCAGACTGCTGTCCAACAGATGAATGTTTGCCAGCATAGGATGGCTGATAACAGTCGCAAGGATACCACCCATTATCGGTGAACCATTAAATTCCTTGGCAGCATTTATACCCACGAAGATATTCAGGGAAAAGAAAACGGCATTTCCCATAATGGCCAAAAGCTGGGTGACTGGAGTATTGGCGATGGCCGGATTGACTTTTATGGCAATATTTAACAAACCGGTAATCAGTCCGCAGGCGATAAAACCTGGAATGAGCGGCAAAAAAATACTGGCAATCCGCTTGGTCATAAGCTTAAATGGAGTGGCATTCTTCTGTTTTATTTTGGCCTGAAGGGTTTTGTAATCACCGATGGCTGGTTTGATGTCAGAAGATTCTGCCGTGCTGTCTGCGCCCGATTCAGCAGCAGGGTTGAGCAGAGGCATAAATTCATCATATACATTGGTAACCCGCCCGGGACCAAGAATAATTTGCAGCTCATTTTCGGATACATTTACCCCCAACACCCCGGCAATGCCCTTTATGGCGTTAATATCAATGTCGTTATATGATTTTAGATGTAGTCGAAGCCTGGTCATACAGTGACTGGCTTCAAGTATGTTTTCTTTATTCCCTGCTAATTTTAAAATTTGAGAAGCAATTTCATTATAGTTCATAATACACCTTATTTTTTCAGATTTTTAATGGCAAGTCCAATATAACCATCTGCTTGTTCAAGCAGAAATTTTGCTTCGTCTATTGGCTTTTCGGAAAGAATATGGAAAATAGCCAGCTTGGCATTGCCTTCGGCTTGATCAAGGGCAGCTGTGGCAGTAAGTCGGTCACAGTCTGTGGCCTTGGTTACAATGTTTATGGCCCGCTGGGACAGCTTTTGATTGGAGGATTTAACATCCACCATCAGATTGCCATAAACCTTACCAAGTTTTATCATCGCACCGGTGGATAACATATTTAACACCATTTTTTGGGCAGTTCCGGCTTTTAACCGGGTGGAACCGGTAATAACCTCCGGTCCAGGCTGAACGACAATGGAATAATCTGCCGCTTTTTCCATAGGAGAAGCCGGACTACAGGTAAGAGATACGGCTACTGCCCCGATGGACTTGGCATACTTTAGTGCCGATAATGTGTAGGGAGTACGGCCAGAAGCTGCAATACCCACCAATATATCTTTATGAGTAAATTTACGCTCTTTCAAATCCTTAGCAGCTAGCTCAGGTGAGTCTTCGGCTCCCTCCACGGCTTTGAAAATAGCATTGTATCCCCCGGCAATAATGCCCTGTACCAGTTCCGGATCTGTGCCAAAGGTTGGGGGACATTCTACAGCGTCCAAAATACCAAGGCGCCCAGAAGTGCCGGCACCTATATAGAATAATCGTCCTCCCTGTCGAAGGCTTTTGGCTATCAGGTCGACTACTTGGCTTATAACCGGTAGGACAGGTTCAATAGCTAGAGCAACTTTTTGGTCCTCAGAATTGATGAGTTTCAACATCTCTATGGAAGAAAGGGTATCAATGGATGCAGTGGCAGGATTAGCTGCCTCTGTGGCAATTTGCGATAAATCAATCATTATAGTAAAACTCCTCCAAAATGTGTTTGCTGCACCTGTTTTTCGCAATATAAACATTATACTAAAATTTAAAAAAAATAGTATAGCTTTTTGTTGGTTTGCAGATAAAGAGTGCTATGTATTTCAAAAAAAGCTAAAAAATATGTTGACAAGGATTTTGAAAAGAGTTATATTATACAAGCTGACTCGTGAAGCAAGAGCTTGAAAGTCAGTAACAACACGATGAATAATTCGTGTTATTGCGCAGGGATTTTGTTGCAAGACAGTATCGCTGCAGAATGCTTAGTAATAAGTAGAGACACGAAGTAATTTTTGCCTAGAACGAGGCGCTGAAATGTTCGTGTTATTGCGCAGGAATTTTGTTGCAAGACAAGGCGCAACGACGAACCTGACCGAGACATACATAAACAGTATGTTGACCGAGGGTGAGGAGGAAGCAACACAGTATTGCAGCAAAATAACAAGCAAGGGTGTTCTTTGAAAACTAAACAATGCAATAATTAAATCATGCACACATGATTTAAAGCCAGATGATGGTATTACTTCTTCGGAAGTAATAAACATACAAAGTTTGTGTGGCACAATCCAAGAGCTTTTTAGCGATTGGTTAATGGTGCCCATGCCAAACATCCCAAGAAATGAGTCATTTATGACGA
>CADACU010000057.1:0-385 GCA_902786545.1 uncultured Anaerovibrio sp. | reverse complement strand
GCAAAACTATGAAATTCCTTTATTAAAAGGTAATTCTAGAAACTTTTAGAGCCATTCAGGTTCTTCAAATATTTTTTTGGAGAGTTTGATCCTGGCTCAGGACGAACGCTGGCGGCGTGCTTAACACATGCAAGTCGAACGGGGCGACATATTTAACACCGAATTACTAAGTGGCGATGTTAGACCAGACAGCGTCGTGAATGTCTGCGAAGAATGAGCAGACTTCACCACGCATATATAAAAGTACTAACACAGCTAATTAGTGACTGGGTGTTAAATATGAAGCCTAGTGGCAAACGGGTGAGTAACGCGTAGGCAACCTGCCCTTCAGATGGGGACAACATTTCGAAAGGAATGCTAATACCGAATGAAGTGCATTGGCCGC
>CADACU010000056.1 GCA_902786545.1 uncultured Anaerovibrio sp. | reverse complement strand
CTGTAACCCTGATTGATGTCACGCTGTTTTCCTGCAAATAAAAAAGATGTGGAAAAGATTACTCAATTTCCACATCTTTGTAAAATTACTCAGCAGTAAATGGCAACAAAGCGATGTTACGAGCGCGCTTAATAGCAACGGTAACCTGACGCTGATGCTTTGCGCAGTTGCCAGAAATACGGCGAGGCAAAATCTTACCACGCTCGGTGATATAACGACGCAACTTGCCTGCATCCTTATAATCAATCTGATCTACTTTATCTACGCAGAAACTGCAAACCTTCTTACGAGGTCTTCTGCTTCTATCACGCTTAATCAAGTATATTCCCTCCTATCAAAATGGAATATCGTCATCTGATACCTGGCTGCCGCCAAAACCACCGGTTGATGGTGCGGACTCTACCGGGGTAAAGCTACCGCCGGAACTTTCCCGTTGCTGCTTGGAACCCATAAACTCAATCTCGTTGGCAACCACTTCGGTCACATAACGCTTGGTTCCATCCTGACCCTCATAGGATCTCACCTGCATACGGCCTTCTACCAGTATCTGACTTCCCTTTACGAGGTTATTGCCACAAATCTCAGCCAGCTTTTCCCAGGCTACTATCGGAATAAAATCGGCCGTCTGCTGCTGATCACCAGCATTACGATTAAAGCGGCGATTTACAGCCAGGTTAAATGAAGCAACGGCCTTGCCAGAAGTTGTGTATCTCATTTCCGGATCCCGTGCCAATCTGCCGGCCAGTATAACCTTATTCATGGACTACCTCCCGAAACTATTACTCTTCTACACGAACGATCATGTGCTTGAGAAGATCGTCGTTGATCTTCATAACACGGTCAACCTCAGCTACACAAGCAGGCTCTGCGGTAACATTCAGCAGAACATAGTAGCCTTCAGCACTGTCCTTAATCTCGTAAGCAAGACGCTTCTTGCCCCAACGATCTTCGGAATCTACAGTACCGCCATTCTTTGCAACCAGCTTGATGAACTTTTCAACAACAGCGTTAGTTGCATCTTCCTCCATTGGTTTAACAATGAATATGACTTCGTACTTTCTCACGAAATCACCTCCCTCTTTGGTCTTTGGCTCCTTACTTCCATAAGGAGCAGAGAAAGTTATCAAACAAAATTTGAAACTATCTTTGTCCTTGTGACTAAAAAATTATACCATCGAAAAAACATTAGTGCAAGAAATATTTTAAACAAAAAAGCACTGCCAAAGCAGTGCTCAATAATTCAATGGCAGGGGTAGCAGGACTCGAACCTACGAATGCTGGATTCAGAATCCAGTGCCTTACCAACTTGGCGATACCCCTATCGTCATTTTGACAAGCGATATTATACTAAACCATATTATGATTTATACTAAACCATATTATGATTGTCAACACTTATTTTATGTTTGGCAACTGCCAATTTATGGGCTCCTGACCTACAGATTTCAAAAATTCATTGGCCCGCGAAAACGGTCTGCTGCCAAAAAAACCCCGATAAGCTGATAAAGGGCTCGGATGAGGCGACTCAATAATACAATGCTTCGGATTGGTAATCATCGCCTTTTTCCGCCGGGCCGGACTGCCCCACAAAATAAACACCATTGGCTTTTCCCGCTGGTTTAGCAGAGAAATTATTTTATCAGTAAATATTTCCCAGCCTTTTCCCTGATGAGAATTCGCCCGATGTGCCTGTACTGTCAGTACAGCATTCAACAGCAATACACCTTGTCTGGCCCAAGGCTCCAGACAGCCATTATCAGGCATCGTACATCCCAAATCCGTTTCCAGTTCCTTGAAAATATTTATCAAGGAAGGTGGTGGCGGAACATTTGGCAACACAGAAAAGCTCAAGCCATGGGCTTGTCCCGGCTCATGATAAGGGTCCTGGCCCAATATAACCACCTTAGTATCAGCGTAGCTGGTGTAATGCATAGCATTAAAAATAGAATACATATCGGGAAAAATCTGACGGCTGCGGTATTCACCGATAAGAAACTGCCGCAATTCCCGATAATAGGGCTTTTGCATTTCTTCCTGAAGATACTGCTCCCAATCATTTTTAAATATCTGCATTATAGATTTTTCCTCAAATATTCCCGCACTTCAGCCCCAGTTTCCAGTTCCATCACTTTAGCCAGATGATCCTTGGCTTCCTTCAAGGACACTGAACGGATTTTTTCCTTTACCTTTGGTATGGAAGGAGCACTCATACTAAGCTCCGTTATCCCCATGGCCATAAGAATAACTGCCGCATATGGGTCACTGGCCATTTCACCACACATCCCAACCCATTTGCCATTATTGCAACCAGCCTGAATAGTCCGCTGAATCAATTGCAATACAGCTGGATGGAAGTGGTCATATAATTTGCTTACCTGAGGATTTATCCGGTCTACCGCCAAAGTGTACTGTACCAAATCATTGGTACCAATACTAAAGAAATCCACATATTTGGCCAAAACAGGTGTCATAACAGCTGCTGCCGGAGTCTCCACCATTATCCCCACCTGAACATCCTTGGCGTATTCCTTCCCTTCAGTCTCCAACTCAGCTTTAGCCTTGTCTACCATGGCCAGGATAGACTTTACTTCGTCGACGCTGATAACCATAGGCACCATAATGGCCGCCTTGCCAAAGACGCCTGCCCGCAAAATAGCCCGCAGCTGTGGCATAAACAGCTCCGGCCGTTCCAGGCTGATGCGGACTGCCCGATAGCCAAGGAAAGGATTATCTTCTGGAGCAATATTCAGATATGGCAACGGTTTGTCACCACCTATATCCATGGTGCGAATAACACACAGCTCGCCCTTGCAGGCAAGAATTGCTTTTTTATAATTTTCATACTGAAGCTCTTCTGACGGAATTTTATCCCGGCCCATAAAAATGAATTCCGAGCGGAACAAACCTACACCCTGATTTCCATACTTTATTGCCGCTTCAGCATCATCGGGCAGACCGATGTTGGCGGTAAGCTGTACAACTTTGCCATCAGTAGTTTCCGCCGGCAAATCCCGCATAGCCTCATATCGCTTCATTTCCGCCTGTTGCTCAGCCATTTGTTTTTCATAGGAGGACAATTCATCCTGAGTTGGCTCTACAATAACCATGCCTGCATTGCCGTCCATAAGGACCTTGGCTCCGTCCGGAATATCCCCAATCCGCTCTTCCAGGCCAACTATCGTGGTTATAGCTCTTGATTTGGCAATTATAACTGCATGACAGGTAGTACTGCCCTGCCCCATGATCACACCAGCCAGCTTGTCGTCCGGGATATTGGCAATCACTGAAGGCTCAACCTCATGACCGCAAAGAATAATTGGCTCATCACCAACTTCAATCCCCTTCACACCTAAAACAAATCTGGCTACCCGTCGGCCAATATCATGCACATCCTGGGACCGCTCCCGCATATACTCATCTTCCATATTAGCCAATATTTCAGCTGTTTCATTGGCCGCAGCCAGTACTGCAGCAGGGGCATTAGCCAGTTCTCTGGCCTTGTCATTCATCATATCAGTGAACATGGGATCCATCAGCAAGAAGGAATGGGCCTCCATTATATCCGCTTGTTCGTCCTGTCCAGCCGCCCGCATTTTTTCCACGCTTTCGTCTATTTCGGCTGAAATAGCCTCAAGAGCCGCCTCCAGCTTGGCAAGTTCCTCCTCCGCTGTGCCCGGAGTATAGGATGCCACATAGCCATCCAATGACTGATCCACCTTGACAATTTTTCCGATTGATATTCCCTCTAGGGCAACATTACCCTGGATACTTACTGACATGCCAAATCCTCCCACAAGAGCTATCCTGCTGCTATTACATTAAATTCAGTGGGGGATTAAAGCTCCCACCAACTAGTCTCTTTCTTACAATTCATCCGGAAAACCAAAACCATTGGTCACCATTTCGGTTATTTTCTGTGCCACTTCAGCTTCATCAGGCCCCTCAATTTTCCAGGTAACCTCCGCATCCTGCTTGGCTCCCAGTGCCATAACTGCCATCATACTCTTGATGTTGGCACTTTTACCGTTATAACTGACTGTGACACTGGACTGAATTCCCTTGCTGAATTTTACCAGCTCCTTAGCTGGACGGGCGTGCAACCCAACCTTGTTTAAAATTTTTGTAGTTACTTCCTGCATATGGTACCTCTTTCCGCTAAATACATTTTGCATAATGCCGTATTATATAATATAATATGGACAGTATGTTGAGAACATAATTCTGCAACTATTTTTATTCGACATTTTTAAACATATCCCTGCAAAAGAGGTTTGATTTTTTAAAATTTCATCAATTTGCGCAGGATTTATCATTTGAAGTGTCGAATAAAGAAATAGTTGTGAGTGTTTATGTAACATCTCAATTGTATATATTTAGTGGTGATGTTATTTGGTATTTTTCGTTATGACAGCCGTTATTATGACTGTCGTTATTTTGGCAATATACAAGATATCAAATATGTTTCAGATGCAGCTGAAGCTGTCATCTTTGGTATTTTGTGGTGTTTTTGCCTTGCTTATCAATTTTTTGTCCATCACTGTATCACCATTTTTGGACCAATTCAGATTTGTAGTCCTTGGAGTAATGATTCTTGCGGCTACAGCTGTGGCTACTACTTACAACAGCTATATGATTCGCCGTCGGGCCAGGGCTCGTGCAGAAGGCCGGGAGCCGCTTTCCTTCCTGGAAATGCTTAAAAGCCTCTATCGCAGCTTTAAAGAGCGTCGGGAGGCCCGTAAACTGGCAGCTGAACAAGCTGCAGCATTGGTTGCCAATAACGCAATAACTGCCAATGCTGATGAAATGGCACCTGTGCCGGAAGCGGCTAGTCTGCTTGCAGATGACAACCCTGCCGAAGGTGCAGACAACCCAGTTTCTGGCGAAGCAGATGCTATTATATCCGAACAGGAACTGGCCGCTGCAGCAGATGTTTTGGAATCTGAAATCGCTGAGATGCCGGTTTCAGAGCCACAACCAGAGCCTGTTTCCGAATCAGCCTTTTTCTTCAAAAAAGACGGAGAGGAGCCTGTTGGGCCAGTTTTTGCAGAAACCCAGGAACCAGAATCCGAAGAAGCGGCTTTTGTTGCTGAGCCAGTTGAAGAAGCACCGGTTACAACAGAACCTGCTTCTGAGCCGATAGTGGAAGAGGCAACTCCGGAAACAGCTGTTGAAGCTGAGACACAATCTGCGGAAGACTCAGAAGCAAGCATTGAAACTGATGTAGTTGAGATGCCAGAACCAGATATCGAAGCTGAGGCTGAGATTGAAGGTGAGCCTGTTTCCGAGGACACTGAAGCAGTGGCTGAAGCTGAGGTTGAGCCTGTCTCCGAAGACACTGAGGCAGTGACTGAAGCTGAGGCTGAGGAAGAGCAAATTAGCGAATCCGAACCTGAAGATGTTATTGAGCCTGAGTCTGAGAATGTAACAGCTCCAGTTATTGATACCGAAGTCGATGAGAAGCTTACCGGTATGGATAACCTGGATGATATGCTGGATTATGCGTTTGAATTAAAAGATACAGCTCACTGGACAAAGGCATTGCAGGCCTATGAATATGTCCTTGACAAATATCCTGACGATGCCTGTGCACCGATGCTGGTAATTGAAATAAGCAATATGCAGAAGGATAATGGTCATTATCAGGAAGCCATCAAATCCTTCAAAAAAGCCCTGTCCATTCCGACAGTGGCCGAAAGCTCTGATATGGTGACAGAATTTGAGGACAGTATCCTCTACCTGGAAACGGTTTATTCCGTTATTCAGGAAGAAAATCTGGGTGAAATCCCATTCTATGATATTCCGCAGGAATATATGTCAAAAATCGAGTCTATCTACAACAACAGAAAGTCTCGTTGAATTTGATAAATTTTTAGGAGGAATTTTCCATGAAAAAAAGTGTTGAGATTATTGGCTTGCCAGTAATCAGTATTACCGAAGGCCGTGAGCTGGGTATGAGCAAGAGCCTGCTCATCGATGCCAAGAACGGTGCCATTGCCGCCATCATTATCGAGGATGAAGACTGGTACAGAGGTGTAAAGCTCTTACCGTATTCCTCTGTAGTAGCTATCGGTGCTGACGCCGTAACTGTTGTCAACAGCGAAACCATTCTCACCCTTGAGGATGCCGGTGACTATGAGACCATGATGGATGAAAATGTAAAGGTTATCGGTACAAAGGCTATTACCAAATCAGGTACTATCCAGGGTAATGTAGTCGAAATCTATGTCGGCGAAGGCGGCAAGATTGAAAAGTGCGAAATTGAATCTCCAGATGGCAGCCTGTCTGAAATCACTTCTGATCAGATTTCCATTTTTGGTAAGCAGGTTACTATCATCGATTCTGATGTAGACGGGGAAAAAAAAACTGAAAATTTAACTGATGCAGCTCCAGCACCAGCAGATGAACCTGCCGAAGAAACGGTTGTTGAAGAAACTGCTGATAGCGTTGAGGAGGACGCCTCTGAGTCAGAAGCTGAAGCCACTGCAGAAACCGCCGAGGAAGTTCCGGAGCCAGAGGCTGTAGTCGAGGAAGAACCAGCTGAAGAGGAGGTTGCCGAAGCAGAAGAGGCAGCAACAGAGGATGAACCTGCCGAAGACAATCAGGAAGAAGCCGCTGCTGAACAGGAGGATGAGGAACCTGCTGAAGAAGAGACAGAGCCTGAGCCAGCTGCTGAGGAGCATCAGCCAGATTCACTCCAGCAGGCAGCTGACAGTGCTACTGTGGACAGACAGCGTCGCTTCATTATCAATAAGAAGGCACGGCGCACTTTGACTTCTCCTACTGGGGTGGTTATCGTAAACGAGGGTGACACAATCACTGATGAAGTTATCCAACGAGCCAAACTTTCCGGTATGTTTGTGCAGCTTACCCTGAATGTTCAGTAATCTTATCAAAATCAAAAGCGTTGGCTATATGCCAACGCTTTTTTATTCCTTGATACTACTCCTCTACCAGTTTACCAACCACAAAAAAAGTGCCAGTGGCTTTGCAGAGCAGTTCGCCATCCTCATTTATCATATCGGTTTCGCACACCATCGTCCTGGAACCATTATGAATTACTCGCCCAGTGGCTTTTATTTCCGTTCCCAAAGGTGCTCCCTTGATAAAGTTCATATCAAATGACAAGGTAACAACTTTTTTGTTACAGGATAAACAGGCGGCTCCCATAGCTGTATCCGCCAGACTCATCAAAGCTCCGCCGTGGGACAGTTCATAAAAATTGGTATGAAACTTCTCTATATCCATCCCTAGAACTACCTGACCTGCCTTTACCTCATCTATAGATATTTTCAAGAGCTCCACATAAGGGTTTTGTTTATAGAACTCCTGCAAAACATCTGTTATTTTCTTCAATACAGTATTCGACATAGTTACACCTCATTGATTAAATTTCATTCTATATTTCACTATGATATAATTTAGTTGTATCACAAGGGCTATTATATCGCAATTGTTCATATTTTTCTTCCCCAAAGAAGAAAAATATTCACTTTAAAATATGACAGGAGCCATTTATATGCTTAGTAATATTTCCAGAAGAGCTTTTTTACGGTTATCTCTGGCCAGTGTATTCTCTACCATATTGGGCAAATTTACCTCGGCCAGTGCAGGTGCCGTCAGTGATGATATTTTGTATCCCCGGCAGCTCATCACCGAAAACAGCAATTATTCCCGCACCATTATGTGGCATTCCAAAAACATTCACAAAAAATTTGATGTGGTACTGAAATCCGGTACAGGCGAAGAAACTATTCATATGGCCAAATGCCATTTTTTTACGGATGACGGAGAGAAAATATTTGTTTATCGGGTACATCTGGATAATCTCCAGCCCAATACTCAGTATGTCTACCAAATACGACAGGATGATACCGTTACACCTTGGTATCAGTTAAAAACCAGCGGAAATCATTCCATAAAAGCACTGATTTTTCCAGATTCCCAGTGTTCCGATGGCTATGTAACCTGGAGGGATATTGCCACCAACGGTTTCAAGGCCAATCCTGGTACCAATCTTTTTATCAACATGGGGGACCTGGTGGATAATGGTGAAGCCGGATACCAATGGCGTCAATGGTTTAATGCCATTGCTTCCTTTATGCCAGAGCGTATTTTTGCACCTGTTATGGGAAACCATGAAACCTATAATATAAACTGGAAATGTCGGTTGCCAAAAGCCTATCTTAATTATTTTTCTTTACCAAACAATCTCAGCAAAAAATTTCCAGGCTATTATTATTCCTTTGATTACGGACCAGTGCATTTTATTTCCCTAAACACTCAATTTGAGGAAATAGACCCTATACGCTCCGGACTGGTATCGGAGCAACTGGAATGGCTAAAGAGAGATATTGCAAACTCTGGTATGCCTTGGAAGGTCGTTCTTATGCACAAGGATGTAATAAACTATGATAATTTGGACAGCAATGAACCATTGGCAGATATTGATGTTGTGGGAAAAACCTTTATGCCCGTATTTGATGAGCTGAAAATCGATCTAGTGTTAACAGCTCATCAACACACTTATCGCCGACATGACCACATATTTAATTTTGAACCATCTGATAAGGGTCCAATATACATTGATACAGGCGTAGCCGGCAATTGCTATTACGATGTACCGCGTACCAAGCGCTTTGACAAAGTAATGCTCCCTCAACCGGAACGAGGCAACTATCTTGTTTTAGAGGGTAACGAGTCCAGCTTGACAGTACAATGTTTCCTCCCTAACGGAAAAATGATGGATATGTGTATATTAAATAATAAAAAATAATAAATTGTCTAACCAACATTTAGTCCTATTTTCCTATAAATTTTTCTAATAAAATTTTAATTTTTCTGCTTGACAGTGCTATAAGCAAGCCGTATAATGTATACATCAAGGTCAAGAGGTGGCCTCGTCGTTTTGTAGCACTTATATTTTGATTACGGCGAACGTCACAAGACCTTAAATGAGGCGGAGTGGATTCCGCCTTTTTTTCTTTTCAAAATAATTGTCAAACAATTCAAAACAATAAATTATTGCATCAAAAAATAGCAGATGTTATACACTCGTGGTGTAAACTTCTGCTATTTTAATTTTCTGATTATTTTTGCGTATTTTCAGCCAACAGCTGCTCAGCTTCAGTCAAAGAAGCCCTCACATCGCTGTTATCAGGCATTTGGCCAACCACCTGCCTGAGCTCAGATACGGCCTGTTCATAATTTCCCAATGCAGCCATAAGACAGCCATGATTATACAAAGCCAATGAATGATCCGCCTTGCCGGCCAAAATTTTCTCATATACTTCCGCGGCCTGCTGGTTTTCACCCATTATAGCCAGCAGATAGGCTTTACCCATCAACGCCTGATACTTCTTTGGGCGAAGCTCCAGCGCTTTATCATAGGCAGCCAACGCTTCCTCATTTTTACCCCATTCCCGCAGTATATCGCCCCAATGAATGAATGCCACTACATCTCGGTTATCCAATTCAGTCAGCTTGGCACAGGCTTTGGTCGCTACCTTGTAGTTACCGGCCTGACGGGCTGTCAAATACACCCGTTGCCAAGCCGAAGCGTCATTAGGCTTGGACTCAGCCTCCTGCAAATCAAGCTTCAGCTGACTGGTTTCATAATTTTCATTTTGGGCCTGGCGCCACAGCTTCAGAATTTCCTGACCATAAGTCGTTCCCGGTACAGCCCAACGCCCATTCAGATCAGGCCAGTATACTGCCACACCATGATATTGTGGATAATGCTCCACCAGATAATCAAACCGTGGATCAATTATCTCCTGCTTCGGTTTTTTCTTGGAACCATAAGCAATAAGGTGCTGAATATGGGCCCGCACCCCCCGCTGGGGGGTCAAAAAGCTATTTCCCGGTGCCTTGTTTCCGGTAGCCCCCAAACCACAATAGTTATTCTGATTATAATTCACATCATTGCCATAGCGAAAGAAATCCGTTTCCTTCAAAGCCTGACACAGAGCCACATCCGGCCGTATTCCCTCAATATCGCCTTCGGTGTAGTAATACCCCACCAATTCTTCCAAAGAGCAATTTAACTTTGGCTCCGGGCTACGGGACCGAATGAATTTAACCATCTGTTCCTGACTCACAGTGGCTGGTCCAAACAAGGTCACCGCATCAAGGGCTGACATTTTTTCCCATGTAATAACTGGACGATAACTGCTAAGGCCCTTTGCTCCGGCATACGATCCATGAAGACCGAGAAGCATTACCATTGTCATTGTCATTATAACGCCATTGTTCAAATTTTTCTTCTTTAAGAAGAAAAATCTTCCAATTAGCGTTTCAACGAGCTGGGAGATATGCTCGCCAGCTGTTAAAGTTT
>CADACU010000055.1 GCA_902786545.1 uncultured Anaerovibrio sp. | reverse complement strand
CGAATACAAAGAAAAACTATTATAATGAAGCCCGGCAACAAAATGCCGATAGGCCCCTTATCCAAAGTAGCCAAGCCAGCAAAAACATAACAAAGGTAATATATATTCCGCTTGCCGGTGCTGTACCCCAAATAGAAGCAAATCAGCACTGCATTGAAAAACACAAACAGTGTAGCATCGGTGATAACGGTTTTGGATAGTAGCCAATACTCAAAGCAAGTTCCTAAAATACCGGCCGCCATCAGGCCTGTTTTTCTGTCATAAAGCTTTCTGGCAAACAGATAAGTCATCACCAAGCCCAGAGTACCAAACACTCCCGGGAAAAACCGGGCCGCAAATTCATTAACCCCGAACAGCTTATAGGCAGCAATCAATTCCCAATAAAAGAATGCCGGCTTGTCATACCAGAAATTACCATAAATCCGTGGTGACACATAGTCACCGGACCGCAGCATTTCCAATGCCGTAAGGGTATAATTTGATTCCACCGGATCAGTGATAGCTATAGCCCAATTCCCCAACAGGAACAGCACCAGTCCTATCTCACTAATCAACGCAATATCTTTTTTGGTTGTTTCCATCAAATCAAAATGCTCCTTATGTATTTACACATCCACCCGGCGAATATCTGCCCCCAGACCAATCAGCTTGGCGACCAAATTATCGTATCCCCGGTCAATATGGTGAATATAGCCAATGGAGGTTTCGCCCTCAGCTACCAGTCCAGCCAACACCATAGCAGCACCAGCCCGCAGATCCGTAGCCTTTACCTGGCACCCTACCAAGGAAGGAACCCCTTCCACCACCGAGGTCCGGCCATCAACCTTGATATTGGCTCCCATACGCTTTAACTCGTCCACATGCATAAACCGGTTCTCAAACACGGTTTCTGTCACCATCCCAGAGCCCTCCGACACAGTAAGCATAGCCATAAACTGGGCCTGCATATCCGTTGGAAAGCCTGGATATGGCATAGTCTTTATATCTACTGCCTTGGTCACCTTGTCACAGGTCACCCGGATACCATCAATATTCTCCTCAATGGTCACGCCAGCCTCTTTCAGTTTGGCAATAACCGGCTTCAGATGTTCACTGATGGCATTCTCAATATACACATCACCCTTAGTCATGGCTGCGGCTACCATATAGGTCCCGGCCTCAATCCGGTCCGGAATAATGGTATAATTTTTACCCGTAAGCTTCTTTACCCCGTCAATCTTGATGACATTGGTACCGGCGCCACGAATTTTAGCCCCCATAACATTCAGGTAATTGGCCAAATCAATTATTTCCGGTTCCTGGGCCGGATTCTCAATAATCGTCTGCCCTTCAGCCATGGACGCCGCCATAATTATGTTTTCTGTAGCTCCAACACTCGGGAAATCCAGATAAATTCTGGCGCCCTTCAAGCCATTAGGGGCCTGGGCCTCAATAAAGCCATGACCAATATTGATTTCTGCCCCCAAAGCTTCAAAGCCCTTTAAATGCAAGTCAATCGGGCGGGTACCAATGGCGCACCCTCCTGGCAGGGAAATTTTAGCCTTGCCATACCGGGCCAATAGTGGACCAATAATCAGGAAAGACGCCCGCATTTTTCTTACCAAATCATATGGAGCCTCACAGCTGGCAATATTGGAGCTGTCCACCTGCAAGGTGTTTTTATCTACATTAAACTCCGCCTTTACCCCCAGCTGCACCAAAACCTCAGTAATAGTATGAACATCATCCAATGCCGGTACTTCCTCCAAACGGCTTGGCGTATCCTGTCCCAACAGGGTAGCTGCAATAATTGGCAATACAGCATTCTTTGCGCCGCTGATTTTTACCCGGCCCCGCAGTGGTCTGCCACCATTTATAATCAACTTTTCCATTTAAGTATTATTCCTCCTAAATAGGCATACTTCTTGAGTGTATTACACTTCAGTTTAACACAAAAAAAAATGGTATGCAAATAAAAAAAGGGATACTCACCCCCACCGGTAAGCCAACCACTATTCCCAAGGAATACACGGTTAGCCAGATAGTAAATATCCCCAAAAATAAATCAGGAGGAAGCGAATTTTGCTATCACTTCCCCCACATTACTTTTCCTTATTTGTTTACACTCTGATAGATAGCCATCACATCCTGCTTATTCATAGGATGGAATACCCCTGCCCTGATGGTATCATTTTTGGTGCAGATATCTGCCATTTTTTCAATGTCTGCATCACTCAGCACTCCAATCCCCAGCTTGCTGAATGTAGTCGGCATCCCCAGTTGTTCAAAAAATTCTTTGGTTAGGCGAATCCCTGCTCTGGAGCGTTCCTCAGGGGTTCCGGCATTTACTCCCCAAACCTGTTCTGCCCATTGGGCAAACCGTTCCGGCTTATCTTCGTATACATAGGTCGCCCAAGCTGGCCACATTACCGCCAACGAGGCTCCGTGGGCCACATCGTATACCCCACTCAACACATGCCCCAGCTTATGAGCCGAAAAATCCTTGCCACGGCCCAAACCGGTAAAGTTGTTGTGGGACACGCTGCCACACCACATTATTTCGCTCATGGCTTCGTAGTTTTTCCGATGAGCCACGGCAATTCGGCCGTATTTAATCACATTTTTCATCAATGCTTCTGCCACCAGGTCGGTAAATACATTGTCTTCAATGTGGGAAATATACCGTTCCAGGGTATGCATAAAAATATCCACCACGCCACAAGCAATCTGGTACGGTGGCAAAGTGAAGGTAAACTCCGGATTCATAATGGCAAAATCCGGACGAATGATATCGCTGTGAGCACCACCTTTTTTGCCGGTGCCATCAATAGTCAGAACCGCCGAATCACTGGTTTCGCTACCAGCCGCTGATATAGTCAGTACCACACCTATAGGGGCACAGGATTCTATCTGCCGTCCCCTTTCCCAATACTCAGAAATATCCACATCAGGATTAGCCAATCCTACAGCTACAGCCTTAGCTGTATCAATAACGCTGCCGCCCCCAACAGCCAACACCATATCAGCGTCAAAATCAATAGCTTCGGCGGTTGCTTCCTGCGCAAAGGATAAAACTGGATTTGGCTGTACACCACCCATGGCTTCAAACTCAATATCCGCCTCATTAAGCTGCTCTTCCAGTTTTTTCAGTATCCCATTTTTTTCAACACTGCCACCACCATAGAGCAGGAAAACCTTGCTGCCGCCATGTTGTCTGATTTTATCCGCCAGTTTTTCCTCGGCCCCCTTACCGAAAACAATATCCGTCGGACAATAAAACTCAAAGTTCTGCATATAACCCCCCCTTATACAGCTACTGCCGACCAGTACATAAAATGCACCAGCCGGCAGAATATAGTTCTTTATTTATAATGTACCAAAAATTCTGTCCCCGGCATCACCTAAACCAGGCACAATATAACCCTTTTCGTTAAGCCGCTCATCAATAGCAGCAACATAAACCGGCACATCCGGATGCTCATCGTTGATAACCTTAATCCCTTCCGGAGCCGCCACCAAACACATGAGCACAATATTCTTGGCGCCCTTCTCCTTCAACAGGGAAATAGCCGCTGCCGAAGAACCACCGGTAGCCAGCATTGGGTCTACCACAATCAGGGTACGTTCAGCCACATCACCTGGCAGCTTGCAGTAGTATTCTACTGGCTTTAAAGTAGCTGGATCACGATACATACCCACATGACCTACCCGGGCGGATGGAATCATATTTACCACACCGTTAAGCAGACCTAAACCAGCCCGCAGGATTGGTACTACGCCCACCTTCTTGCCAGCCAGCACCTTGGCCTTGCACTTCGCCACCGGTGTTTCAATTTCGATTTCCTTTAATGGGAAATCCCGGGTTACTTCATAAGTCATCAGCATAGCAATTTCTTCCAACAGCTGACGGAAATCCTTGGAGCTGGTTTCCTTTTTGCGCATGATGGTGAGCTTGTGCTGAATAAGTGGATGATCAACCACAACTGCTTTTAAATCTGACATAATTTTCCTCCTACGAAATAATTTTCCCTAAAGCTTATTATACCATATAATTCAGTACAATAGTGTACTAGGAAAAATTATTCATATAATGGATACTTCTTGCAAAGGGCTGCTACCCGTTCCCGGGCCTGAGCCTTGGCTGCCTCGTCTTCCGGGTTATCCAGAACCAGTGCAATGATGTTGGCTACCTCCCGCATATCGTCTTCCTTGAAGCCACGGGTGGTAAGGGCCGGTGAACCCAGACGAATACCGCTGGTTACAAACGGGCTCAGCTTTTCAAATGGAATGGTGTTCTTATTGGCGGTAATCCCCACCTCATCCAACACATTCTGGGCCACCTTGCCGGTGATATTCTTATTGGTCAAATCCACCAGCATCAAATGGTTGTCAGTACCGCCGGACACAATTCTAAAGCCTTTTTCCGTCAAAGTATCAGCCAATACCTTGGCATTTTTGATAATCTGCCGGGCATATTCCTTAAACTCAGGGGAAAGAGCCTCTTTAAAGGCTACTGCCTTGGCCGCAATGACATGCATCAAAGGACCGCCCTGAATGCCAGGGAAAATTGCCTTGTTGAACTGCTTGCCAAATTCAGCATCCTTACAAAGAATCAGGCCACCCCGTGGGCCACGCAGAGTCTTATGGGTAGTAGTAGTTACTACATCAGCATATGGAACTGGTGATGGATGAAGTCCGGCTACTACCAGACCGGCAATATGAGCAATGTCAACCATGAGATATGCTCCTACGGAATGGGCAATCTCAGCCAATCTAGGGAAATCCAAGGTCCTGGCGTAAGCGGAAGCACCAGCTACAATAAGCTTTGGCTTGCACTCTTCTGCCAATTTCTGAACTTCATCGTAATCCAGCTGCTCTGTATCAGCACTTACCCCATACGGAACAATCTTGAAATATTTACCTGACATATTCACTGGGCTACCATGGGTCAAATGACCACCATCAGTCAAATTGAGACCCATTACCGTATCACCGGGAGTGAGGAGAGCAAAAAATACCGCCATATTGGCCTGAGCCCCGGAATGTGGCTGTACATTGGCATACTCTGCCCCAAACAGTTCCTTGGCCCGGTCAATAGCCAGCTGTTCAACAACATCTACATGTTCGCAGCCACCATAATACCGCTTGCCAGGATAACCTTCCGCATACTTGTTGGTAAGCACGCTGCCCTGAGCTGCCATAACAGCGGAGCTGACAATATTTTCTGAAGCAATAAGCTCCAGCTTGTTCCGCTGACGATTTAGCTCGGCGTCAATAACCTCGGCTATTTCCGGATCTACAACCTTCAAATCTTCCATTAAGCTCATCACCAATTCCTCCTGTATTCCTTACTTATTTTCCAAAGCCATCATCTTTTCAATGCGGCGTATATGGCGTTCACCATTTGAGAACTCAGTGCTTATCCAGGCCCGAACAATTTCTCCCGCAGGACCGGCCCCAATAACCCGGCCTCCCATGGCCAACACATTAGCATCGTTGTGTTCTCTGGACATCCGGGCTGAAAACACATCATGACACAGTGCTGCCCGAATCCCCTTTATCTTATTGGCTGCTATGGAAATACCAATACCGGTACCGCATAATACAATACCCCTATCTGCTTCTCCGCTAATAATTTTCCCACAGACCTTCCGGGCAATATCCGGATAATCTACTGACTCTCCGCTATAGGTTCCGGCATCTTCGGCTTCAATATCAGGAAATTCCTGCAGAACGGCCAGCACCGTTTTCTTCAATTCTATTGCCCCATGATCACAGCCAACACAAATCTTCATTCATAATACTCCTTTTACAATGGACTTTTATACTCACATAGAGTATTTTACCATAGGTAAAGATTCGGCACAAGGAAAGGACTATTAGCATTTTCCTTATATCATTACCAGTCAAATAGCTGTAAAACTTGATAGTAGTTTTATTATTGTATAAACATTAACACCGCCTTTATCCTACAGGAAAGAAAGTATGACTTTTCTCGCTTATTTAATCCCAACATTTTTTGATATACGGTGGCACTGTATCTAATTCATAAGTGACAAAAAATGTCACTTATAGTATAATGATGTCACTTATGAAGGAAAGAGGCGCAGGTATGAATCTTGGAAAAGAAAGTGAAACCCTCGAATTTAAGAAAACAACAGGTGAAATCAAAGCTGCTATGGTGTCAATAGCTGCAATCCTTAACAAACATGGCGTCGGTACATTATACTTTGGGGTAAAACCTAACGGGGATGTTACAGGTCAGGAGGTTTCAGAATCATCCTTAAGAGATGTTTCCAGAAATATATATGAAAGCATAAAACCTCAGATTTATCCTGCTATTAATGAAGTTATCCTTGAAGGCAAACACTTAATAAAGATTGAATTCAGTGGGGACCATGCACCATATTCTGCCACTGGCAGATATTATTTGCGTACAGCAGATGAAGATAGAGAAGTTACCCCAGATGAATTAAAGGAATTTTTTGGAGCAAATAAACATAGAGGCAAGTGGGAACTTTATAAATCTGGAGCAACAGCAACGCAAATCAATAAATCTACAATAAAAAGATTTTGGGAAAGAGCAGTAAGTGCTGGAAGATTGCCTCGTGGAAGGTATACTTGCCCGATTATTCTCAACCGTTTTGGGCTTATCAAGGATGATAAACTGACCAATGCTGGTGAAACATTATTTGGTAATACTCATCCTGTTACGCTAAAGGCTGCAGTTTTTGCCACGGATGAAAAGCTTACTTTTCTTGATATGAAACTTTTTGAAGATAATGTTCTTAATCTAATGAATACAGCCGAGGACTATATTGTAAAAAATATTCGCTGGCGAAGTGAAATTACGGGATTTCAGCGAGAAGAGGTACCAGAAATACCACTTGCTGTTATTCGTGAGGTGCTGGCGAATGGCTTTGCACATTCGATATACAATGCCAGGACATATCATGAGATTTGTATTCATCCGGGAATGATATCAATATATAGTCCTGGTGAATATGCGAGTCCTCATAGACCAGAAGAGTACATTGAGGGCAACTTCCAATCGGAGATTAGAAATCCCCTAATAGCGAAAATGTTGTTTTTGTGCAAGTCTATCGAGCAATTTGGTAGTGGATTCAAGAGAATTGATAGTCTATGTAAAGATGCTGGAATTAAGTATTCGTATGAAAATGTCAGCAACGGATTTAAGTTTATCCTCTACCGGCCTCACATTATAAGTGACATTTCAAACGTCACTTGTAATGTCACTTATGGAGAAAATGAAGCACTAAACAAAACAGAACAGGCTATATTGGCGGTTTTGAAACAAAATCCAGCGATTTCAAGAGAAGATATGGCTGAAAGAGTTTCAAAAACAGTCAGAACGGTTCAGCGTGCCCTTGTTTCATTGTCTGGCAAAGGTTATATCAGGCGTGTAGGAGCTAAGAAAAATTCCACATGGGAAGTACTGAAAAAGTAATGTAATATTTGAGTTTATCAAAAGGCTGGTTGAGGGACCAGCCTTATTATTCGGGGTGGGCTGTATACCAGATGGAGTCTTGCATTATAAAAGGGCTCTCACATAAAAAAATGTTTGAGTCCTAGAATTATGTTTAGTTAAATGAGGTATTAATTCACTATATAAAATGTTGTAATTTATACTATGTAGATAAATGATATTTTTCTATTTTGGCAGGAATGTTATGCCATATGTTGAATTAGAACCATATAATCTATTAAAACAGTATTATATCTATGGTAAGTGTATATAATACGTAGAATGGCCAAACATTTAATAAACATGGGGTGGTGGCAATATGTTTTGCAGAAAATGTGGTGAAGAAATTAGAGATGATGCTGTGTTCTGTCCAATGTGCGGCTATAAAATTGAAGAAATAAGCCCAACTGATGACAGCCATGAAGACGAAAGAAATGAATTGGTGTATCAAGCTGATGATAATTCCGTTATAACCAATGAAAATAATATAGCGCAGGAGGCGGATACAATAGAATGTCCGCCATATAGGCAAATGCCCCCAAAAGATGTAGAGGATAATGCATCTAAATATAAATTTTGGGAGGGACGTTTAAACAGGAAAGGCTATTTAGGAATAAGTATATTATTGATATTCCTCTACATGGTTGCCGTAGCAGTACATAGAAGTATCAGTGAAATTGCCGGCCTATTTGTAGGCATTGTAATACTTGTACTATGGATAACTGCATCTATTAAAAGGTGTCATGATTTTGAACAATCTGGTTATATGTGCATATTGTTATTTATTCCTATAGCCTCGCTTTTTTTTAGTATATATTTATTGTTTAAACCAGGTACTTCAGGCAGAAATATTTACGGGGATGAGCCCTCATAGTTTGGGGATATAGCAAAGGGGAGATTGGCTACGGATATAAAGCGATTGCTGTGTAGGATGATCTTTTTTAGGTGTATCCTTATATGCAAGTTGCGTCCCTAAAATTTCGGATTCTGTAAATGATGGTTATTAAGGAAAAATTGGACTATTTAACGACAATCTACATTACAATTAGCTAGATGTTTGTAATATTGATGTTTTATTGGAGGTGAATATATGTTTTGCAGAAAATGTGGCACAGAAATTTCGTCGGATTCGTTATATTGTCAACTTTGCGGTACTAAAGTTGAAATACAGTCATCAGACTTAAGTGATAACATAGAGGAGAGCAATCAAAAAGAAACCAGTTTTATGTCAATGGTAAATGAAGGTAATACACGTTCAGACGCAAAAAATATTTCAACAGTAAATCCGTCAAATAAAATTAGTAAAATATATAATGATAAATTTTTTCTTGTAGGTATAGTAGTAATATTAATAACAATATTTGGTGTATGGCTTTATTCTTCAAGTCTTACGGATGTTACCATTAATGGTAATTCCTCAAAATTAACGGTTGCTTCCCCTGTTTATTTGACGGATGCTAAGATGGATTATGTTGGGCCGGAGATAAAAAAATATACTTATAAACGAGGAGCTTCTGATCGTTTTGTTTTTGAGGTCACATGCATCGAACTATATAAATATGTATCACCAGAAGATTTAAAAAAATTTTCAAAAGCAATAGCTGATGAATATAAGAAAGATAGAAGTGGCTTTACCGCTGATAAGTTTGAAAATATAAAAATTAATAATGAAGATGGTATAAAGATGCTTGGTACTTTATCTGTTAATGGGACCCAATATAGAATAAAGTGTGTAAGCTTTAAATGTTTTAATGAAATATGGACAATTTTTATTGGATATGATCCATCGGACGATAAGACAGAGGAAACATCTGAAAAAATAATTAATAGTATAAAAATTATACCAGAGAATAAGAAAGGGAGCAGCTAAGCTGTTCCCTTTTATTAATCCATATGTGAGTTTAAGTGAGACTATGAAAAAATTTCTGTAAATAAGATCTTCTATGGTTAAAAACAATATATATTTTATGTGTATGCCAGTCAAATGCTCACGGTCAGATAAATCG
>CADACU010000054.1 GCA_902786545.1 uncultured Anaerovibrio sp. | reverse complement strand
CCAAGCCCTGCGGAAAACATTTTCGGCTTCATTGCTGCGTCCGAAAGTGCGGCGTTTCTCATTGCCTTCTTTCCAGTGAACAACACTAAATTCAATCTGCGCATTATGCTTGATTTCATTAAGTGTTGCTGGCACGAAATCATCATGCAAGATGGTTTCGACTTTTTCGAAGGCGGCGGAGCCGCTCTTCCACTAGGCGTAAATAGGTGTACTGCCCATGATGAGCCTGCCGGCGGCCGGACTCCGCTGCTTGCAGGCGAAAAGTTTCCCTCCGGTCCATTAGTATAGAAGCTGTATATAGTCTAGTGTAGATACTAAATTAAGCTTCATGGAATCACCCGCATGTCACCCGCTAATTTTCATCGTACTGTTGTTACGCAAATAAAATAATTAAAAGTATTGACAATGTTTACTTAAAAATATTACTATATTGTTGAAAAATATAAAAATATTTATTTACAATGTGAAAAAAGTTAAAAATATGAAGATAAATAAATTATTGCGTTATGTTGAGTTATTTTTTCTTTGGTGAAATGCCATAATAAATAATTTATTCCATAAATGTGGGAATTTATGAATAACTGCGTTATAATTTAGGATGAATAACTGCGTTATAATTTAGGAAAGGAGTTTCCTTTTATGTCTGGAAAAACACATCAAATTAAACCTTGGGAAGAGCTAACCATTGCTGACGACTATATGTTCAAGTTGGTTATGCGGCATCCTAAATTCTGCCGGCGTCTTATCGAGAAAATACTGGATATAAAAATCCGGCATATCGATTACCTGGAGAATGAAAAGTCCCTTAAATTCCGTTATACTGGAAAAGGTATCCGTCTGGATGTATATGTAGAAGGTGATGACACCATTTATGATATTGAAATGCAGGTAAGGAACTACGGCGATACAGAGTTGGCTTACCGCACCAGATATTATCAGTCGATGATTGATGTTGAGGATTTGGCAGCCGGTACTCGAATGTATTCTGAACTGAGGAATTCATTTATCACCTTTCTGTGTCCCTTCGCCTTGTTTGACCGGAAGCGGCATATGTACACCTTCCGAAACTATTGCTTTCAGGACAAGGAACTGGAGCTAAACGATGGCACAACCAAGATTTTTCTTTGTTCTGATGGGACACTGGATGATGTTTCCACTGATATTCGGGCTTTTCTGGACTACATGAAGGGGCTGCCGGTAAATGACGAATTTATTAACCAAGTCGATAACTTTATCAAGGAAATCAAGGTTCGAGAAGAGGAAAGGAAGAGTTATATGACTTATGAAATGAAGCTTATGGAAGCCCATAATGACGGCAAGGCAGAGGGCCGTGCAGAAAATCAGGCCGATACAGCCATAAAAATGCTTAAAAATAATGAGCCTATCGAAAAAATTATTGAATATACCGGCTTGACGGAACAGCAACTACAGAAGCTGACCCAACTGCCACAATAGCCAAATACTTATCCAGAATGGTAGCTGTCTGCTACCATTCTTTTTTGTTTTAGATTATTAGTCTGCCCAGATGAGACAGATTGCCTAGTGGTACTAAGCTCGCCCGGCGCGGTGCTTGTGCTCACTAAGTGCCAAGGCAATCTGATGTCCCCTTATAGACACTCCAGCTGGCTTTTTACAATTCTCAATTATATCACTACCCCCTCAGACATCTAAAGATGCCAGCTCCCCCAAGGGAGCCGAGGTTTACTTCCATCACTACCCCCTCAGGTATCTAAAGATGCCAGCTCCCCAAAGGGGAGCCGAGGAGAAAGTCCTAATTCCTAATTCTTCCCTCACTTTCATCACTTTTTGGAAAATCGCATCACTTTTTAATTTGGTATTGACTTTGTAATTGTTTTAGTCTAACTTTTTTGGTGGATGAATTTTTTAAATAGTGCGACAATGTTATAAAAATTTAGGAACGGCATAATTGATTTGGAGGGTATTTAATGTCAGAAAAAAACTATGTCAGCTTTAACCCGGGGCCGGTAGTAAGAGAGAGCGGATTGCCTGGCGTAAAGCTGGATTTTAATTACGGGGCCAGGATAGTGTTGCCGGATGATGCCGATTATCATGTGCGTCTGACGGACCAAGACACCAGCTCCATCCTGTATGAGGCAGATGCCAGAGGGGCTATGATTACCAGCACAAAAAAGTATTATATAAATTTCAAAGTGGAAATCTGGAAGGAAGGGAAGCTGGCCCTGACCCATAATCTGGATTTAAAAGGGAAAAAAGTGCATATAAAATTTCCGGTGGGAACACTGGGGGATATTTTGGCCTGGTTTCCTTATGCGGAGGAATTTCGGAAAAAGCACCAGTGTCAGGTTTGCTGCTCCATGAGTGAGGAGATTGGCCAGTTGTTTGCCCCGGCCTATCCGGACATCACTTTTTTGCCACCGGATACTTTTCCACCGGATTGCTACGCTACTTATTACATGGGGATATTTTTCCCGGCGGATGACCGGTTCCATCAGCCTACTGATTTTCGGGTTATCGGTTTGGCCCTTAATATTCCATATATATTGGGGTTGGATGTGGTGGAACGGCGGCCAATACTTACTCCGTCCAAGAAGCGTCCCATCAAGGAACCATATGTGTGTATTGCGGCGCAGGCCACCAGTCATGCCAAATATTGGAACAATACCAGAGGTTGGATGGAAACCATTGATTTTTTGAAAGCTCTGGGCTATCGAGTGCTGTGTATTGACAAGGAAAAGGTCCACGGCTCTGGTCGGCATTGGCATACTATTCCATATGGATGTGAGGATTTTACCGGCAGTTTACCGTTGCAGGAACGGGTGGATATGTTGGCTCATGCCGATTTCTTTATCGGTCTGTCCAGTGGGCTGGCCTGGTTGGCTTGGGGGGCCGGTACACCGGTTATCATGGTTTCCGGTTTTACACTGCCTTACAATGAGTTTTATACCCCATATCGGGTAATAAATTTCCATGTGTGCAATGGCTGCTGGACAGATAGCAGTGAGGAGTTTAAGCATGCTGATTTTGGCTGGTGTCCGCGCCATGCTGGTACTGAACGGGAGTTTGAATGCACCAGGTTCATCAGTTCGGGACAGGTTTGCCAAACCATCCAGCGCCTGATGAGCGACTATAAATTAGATCCTAAAAAGGGAAGAATAAGGAGAGTTAATGATGGAAAATAAAGGAGCACAGCCAGAACCATATATGGTGTTTGACCCACCGGAAAAACCAACCCAAAAAACGGAAATAGAGGGACTGAGCTTTGATTTTAATAATGGTCTTCGGGTCAGTGTGCCCAAAGGGGATTATCGGGTAAAGTTTATTGATCGTACCAATCATTTGACGGTGTACGATGCCAAGGCCTCCGGGGTAATGGCCATGAGCAGCAAGCGGTATTTTGTCAATTTCCGGCTGGAGGTGTGGAAAGAACCGTCGGATACGGACAAGAACAAAAAGAAAAAAGAGGGGAAGCTGATTTTTTCCCATGATTATAATGCTGAAGGTAAAAAAGTTCTGATGAAGTTTGCCGGGCGAGCTCTGGGGGATATGCTGGCCTGGTTCCCTTATGCGGAGTTGTTTCGGCAGCAGCATAAATGTGAGCTTTATGTGATTGTGGATGATGTATACAAGGAGATATTGCAGCCAGGTTATCCGGATATTCATTTTATCGCCGACAGCGAGCGGCCGACAGACTTATATGCTACATATTACATTGGGCTGTTTGCTCCGTGGGATGACCGGAATTCGCAGCCGACTGACTGGCGGGTAGTGGGACTGCAGGCTCATGCAGCGTATTTGTTGGGGGTATCCCCGGAGGAGCTGAAGGTAAGATTAGTTCCTTCCAAGAATGCCAAAAAGATTCGGCCGAAGGAGCCATATGTGTGCATCGCTACCCAGGCCACGGCCCAGTCCAAGTATTGGAACAATGCCAATGGCTGGTTGCAGACCATTGATTATCTGAAAAAACAGGGCTATCGGGTGCTGTGTGTGGACCGGGACCGGGTGATGGAAAACGGGATTTATAGCAATGCTATCCCCTATGGCTGTGAGGACTTTACGGGAAACCGCTCCCTGCAGGAACGGATTGATTTGATATCCGGGGCAGAGTTCTTCATTGGACTGCCTAGTGGGCTGTCCTGGCTGGCGTGGGGGTGCGATGTGCCAGTGGTGATGATAGTAGGATTTACGCTGCCGGGGACGGAGTTTTACACCCCGTATCGGGTGCAGCAGTTCCATACCTGTAATGGCTGTGCCAGTGACCAGCGCAATGAGCATAACTATGATGATTTTGGCTCCTGCCCACATCATCGGGGCACTGACCGGGAGTTTGAATGTACCCGTTGCATTAGCCCGGAATATGTACAGGATGTAATCGAAAGAGTGCGACAGGACCTTTCTGATAAAAAATAGCATCGGACAGATTAGCCTCCCGGAGGGGAGGCTTTTTCTATATCTAAAATATATTGTTAAACTCCATTGGAATATGTTATAGTTATTGTAGAGTGTGCGTTGGCAGGAGGTTGTTATGTTTAACTTTAACAAGAAAAAAGGTTCGGAGTTTTACGATTTATTCATAGAAAGTGCTCAGTTTTTTTATCAGGGTACACTTTTGATGGATGAAGTAATGGTGGACCATCGAAAAGCTGATATCAAAGTCAAGGAAATTAACATAATCGAGCATGAGGCGGATAAGGTCAATGACAAGATTATTGACAAGCTAAACCGTACTTTGATTACCCCCATTGACCGGGAGGATATTTATGCTATTGCCAATGGTCTGGATGATGGAGTAGATTTGTTGCAAGGGATTTTGCAGCGGATAGTAATATACCATACCGGCGAGGCCCGGGAAGGGGCTATCCGTTTGGCCAAGCTCCTTATTGAGTGTACCAAGAAAATCATCCGGGCACTGGAGCTGCTGCGGGAAATCAGCAAGAATCAAGAGGAGTTGCTGAAGCTTACCAGTGAAGTTGGCAAGCTGGAAAGTGAAGGAGACCATATTTTCCGGAACGAGCTGGCATATCTCTTCGCTCAGGTGAAGGACCCGATTGAGCTGATAAAATGGAAGGATTTGCTGGAGGATTTGGAGGATACTCTTGATCATTGCGAGAAGCTGGCTGATCTGCTTAGGGGCGTGGTAATGAAGTATGCTTGATATTCATCCTTTGATTATAATTGTTATTGTGTTGGCGTTGGCCTTTGATTTTATCAATGGATTTCATGATACGGCCAATGCTATTGCCACTTCGGTGTCTACCCGGGCTATTTCCCCAAGTCATGCCATTATGATGGCGGCGGTACTGAATTTCTTTGGTGCCTTGGTGAGTACCGGTGTAGCTAAAACCATCGGTGGCGATATTGTTGTGGGGCCCATCAGCCAGCCCATTATTATTGCTTCTCTCACCGGAGCTATTATTTGGAATTTGCTGACCTGGAAGATTGGTCTGCCCAGCAGCTCGTCCCATGCCTTGGTAGGTGGCATGATTGGCGGCGTTCTCATAGCTGATATGGAGGGCGTTGGCCTGAATTATATGGGTATTGGTAAGATTGTCATTGCCTTGGTGTCTTCGCCGTTGGTGGGGATGATTATTGGTTTTTTGATAATGAACATCATGTTTATGATTTTTAAAAATGCCAGTCCGTCCAAGGTCAATCACCGGTTCAAGAAAATGCAGATTGTTACTGCAGCGGCTATGGCCTTTTCCCATGGCTCCAATGATGCCCAGAAATCCATGGGTATCATAACGCTGGCTCTGGTGTCCGGTGGTGTTTTGCAGGAGTTTGAGGTGCCGCTGGTGGTAAAGCTGCTCTGTGCTACGGCTATGGCGGTGGGGACCTCCGTAGGCGGTTGGAGCATTATCAAGACCGTGGGAGGCAAGATTTTTAAACTCGAACCAATCAACGGTTTTGTAGCGGATTTGAATTCCTCAATTACGATTTTTACCGCAACTTTGCTGCATTTGCCGGTTAGTACCACCCATGTGGTGTCCGGCTCTATTATGGGCGTGGGGGCGGCCAAAAGAATACGGGCGGTGCGCTGGGGCGTTGCCCAGCAGATGGTGATGGCCTGGGTGCTTACCATCCCGTGTACTGCTGTGATGGGTGCGTTGTGTTATTTGCTGGTTACAGCCCTGTTTGAGTAATTGTGTTATATTTGCCTGAGGGGGCTGAGAGGGTCCTTTCAGGCATTTTCATTAGGAGAAGGCGGGTGTTATGTATGTTTGCTGAGGTTTTGGAGGAAGCCAAGGAATGGGCCAAAATTTTGCATTGTTCTTATGTGTCAGATTTGAACGCCATTATTGAAAATGGCGGGATAGGGGACCTTATTCGGGTATCAGAGGCATTGCACGAGAAAAAAATCGCCAATATTGCGGATAGGGTGGCCGGAGATTTGGAGAGCAACCGGCTTATCCTTATAGCAGGGCCATCATCCTCCGGCAAGACTTCCTTTGCCCAGAGACTTAGGGTGCAGCTGATGGTTATGGGGCTGCAGCCGGTGTCTATTTCCATTGACAATTATTTTGTCAATAGGCTGGATACCCCCAAGCTGCCGGATGGCAGCTATGATTTTGAGTCTATAGATGCAGTGGATACAGAGCTGTTCAATGAGCAGCTGACCCGCCTTTTGGCCGGGGAAAAGGTACTGACCCCGGTATATGATTTCAAGGAGGGGGTCCGGGAGCTGGACTATGGCGTCGAGATGCAGATTGGTATGAAGCAGCCGATTATCATTGAGGGAATTCACGGCCTGAATGAAAAGCTGACCAGTTCTATTCCACGGGATCATAAGTTTAAATTGTATGTCAGTGCGTTAAATCAGCTGAATATGGACCAGGAAACCCGTATTTCCACCTCCAGGGTCCGGCTTCTGCGGCGGATTGTCCGGGATTATCGGACCAGAGGCCGGTCGGCCAGCAATACCATCGCCCAGTGGCCAAGTGTCCGGGCGGGAGAGGAAAAGTATATATTCCCCTATCAGGATGACGCGGATGTGATGTTTAATTCGGCGTTGATTTATGAGCTGGGGGCCTTGAAGCATTATGCCATGTATATGCTGGCGGAAATTGAGCCGGATGACCCAACTTTTGTCAAGGGGCAGGAACTTTTGGCTTTTTGTCGAAACTTTAAATCAATATATGATGCCAATGATATTCCATCCAATTCACTTATCCGGGAATTTATTGGTGGTTCCTGCTTTAATGTAAGGTGATTTTGAAATTTTTAACCTACATTTAAGGTTTTTTACAGGTTTTGGTGCTATAATTAAAGCGTGCAAAGGCGAAGGGGTTGATCCTATGGTAAAGCTTAACGGTATTCGCGTGAGAATGGTTTTGTCAGGGATGTTGCTGATAGCTGCGCTGAGTATTCCGTCGCTAGATGGGAATATGGCAGAGGCGGCAAAAGGTGCTGTACGGGAAAGTGCCCCGGTACGGCAGCTGTTTGATGTGCCTCAACGCTGGCCGGATAAGTATGAGCTGGCAGCAGAGATTTCCAAAAAGTATGGTGTGAGATTTAGTTCGCTGCTGAATTTCTGCAATCAGGGGGGGCGTCTGGAGGATGCCTGCCGGATTGCCCATATGGCTATGTTGTCCAATCAATCCTTTGACAGCATTGCATCGTTGAAAAATAAAGATAATACATGGATGGATGTATTCAAGAAGATAGGTATTTCGGATACGACAATACGGGAATACAGGAAACACGCCGCAGCTGATATGCTGAAGCTGAAATATGGTGTTGAGCGGGAGCTGGCCTGTACCCTTATTGAAGAACGATATAAGCTGGGCGATATTGCCCGGGCCGGCCGATTGGCGAAGTTGGCCCAAAAGGATGTCAGGGAAGTATTGCAGCTGAAAAAAATCAATATTTCCTGGGAGGAAGTTGAAAGGCTGTTGTTAGGGGCGACCAAGGCGGCTTGATGGTTATACGAAATATCTCCGGAAATCTGTGTATTTATATGCAGATTTCCTTATTTTTTGGAGGTTAGGTTTTGACAGAAATAGATGTTACCAATAAAGCGAAATTTATTATTAAATATGGTCTGGTGGGGGTGCTTGGCCTGACCCTTATCTGTTCCAGTATTGTCTGGTACGCCCTGTTTTGCTGGGGACATATTGACATATACGATGCCAAAATTGCCGGCAATATGGTGGGAGTGCGGGCCAAAGCTCCGGGCAAAGTGGCTGAGATAATGGTACAGGATGGTGACCGGGTCAAAGCCGGTGATGTGATTGCCAAAGTGGAGGTCACCGTTACCGAAGAGCAGCTAAAGCAGATGGAGCAAACTCTGGAACTGTCCATCAAAAATCTGGAGCAGATAAAAAAAGGCGTTACGGTTTCCCGGCCAAGGGTGGTTCAGGAAACAACCGGCGGGGCATCAGAGACGGAGATTGCAGCGGCTAAAAGCAAGATGGAACAGATGAACAAGCTGTATGAGATGGGGGCCATCAGCGGCGTGAAACGGGATGAGGCCAGAGCAGAATACGAGAGCCTGCTGGCCACCCAAAGGCAGTCTGCCACCAGTGTTACCTATGAAACAGCCTATCAGCCGGCCAGTCCGGAGGTGATTCGCCGGGCCGAGCAGCAGGTAAATCAGACCAGGGCGGCTCTGGAAATGGCCAAAAGCAACGCCGGAGCCACGGAAATAACCGCCACGGTGGATGGAGTGGTGTATCTTAATAGCATCGAGACCGGTTCGGAGCTGAAACCGGGGGATGTGGTGGCATATGTAGGTGATGATAGTGATGTCTGGGTGGAGGCTTATCTGTCACCTTCCGAGGTGGAGTATGCTGCCATGGGCCAGATTGCATCCTTCTTTGTGGACCGGAAAAAATATGACGGCACCATTGTGGAGGTGTTTGAGGCGGATAAGGTGCAATCGGACACGGCCAATACGGAAGGCGGCTACATCAATAAATATCCGGCGGGAAAAACAGTGGTCCGGATTGCCATTCCGAAGGAGTTTAAGCCGAAAATCCATATTGGTAATATGGTGGATGTAAGATTCAGTAAAAATTGACCCCATGCTGACATTCGACTAAATTCAGCGGGAGTATAAATTTTCTCTGAATAATTCTCAAAAAAATGCTTGTCAAATTTTTTGGCTTGTGATATCATAAGTCGCGTAAACAAGTGTATACTTATGGCAATGGAGCTGCAAGGACTGATTTGGTCCTGCAGCTTTTTTTATTTTGATGAAAAGGTGGTAATTGACATGGAAGAATTAGTATTCGTAATTCCGGCAAATTCCAAGAAGGAAGACATTGTGGCAACTCTGGAGGCACATCCGGAAATCAAATTCGTTTCTTTGGTGGGCATTGACCTGGCCGGCAACGACACTGATGAGAAGATTCCTATGCGGGTATTCCTGAAGGATATGGATGATTTCTACAATGGTCGGGCAGTCCAGACGGACGGTTCTTCCGTAGTTCTTTCCGGTATTGCAACCCTGAACAACGCCAAGGTTGATATGCCGATTGACCCAAGTGTCAACTGGTTTGTTGATTACAACTTTGAAAATTATGACGAGGAGACCGGCCTGCCAATCGGTACCCTGCGCATTCCGGCGTTCCTCATTCACGATGGTAAGCGGGTTGATTCCCGGGCCGTTTTGGCTGATACCCTGTCCTTTGTAAAGAAGGAGCTGCTGAAGATTTTCCATGATACGCCAAAGGTGTCCGGTCTGGAGCATATTGACTGCAGCAAGATTAAGGATATCAGCTTTACTTCCGCTACGGAGCTGGAGTTCTGGGTAAAGACCCCACTGTCCCATGTGCATGTGGATGAAATGTTTGCTTCCCAGGTAATGCAGGAGCAGTACTGGCAGAGAACCCACGGTGTGGTAAGAACTGCTTTGGAGCAGACTGTAAAGCGTCTGGATGACTATGGTCTCAAGGTGGAAATGGGGCATAAGGAAGTGGGCGGTATCAAGGCTCACCTCGATAAGAGCGGTAATATGACTTCTGTTTGCGAGCAGATAGAGGTGGACTGGCGATTTGATGATGCATTGCAGGCTGCGGACAATGAGCTGCTGGCCCGGACCATTATCAAGCAGACCTTCCGTCTCAACGGTCTGGAGGTTAGCTTCAAGGCTAAGCCAATGATTGGTGTGGCCGGTAATGGTGAGCATACCCATATTGGGTTGGCCGCTATCATGGAGGACGGTTCCTTCGTAAATCTGTTTGCACCAAAGGAAATGACCGTGGATTATATGAGTGCGGTAGGCTATGGAGCTATTATGGGCCTGTTGAAGAACTACGAGGTTATCAATCCGTTCGTATCTGCTACCAATGATTCACTGAACCGTTTGAAGCCAGGCTTTGAGGCCCCAGTATGTATCGTAACCTCCCTGGGACACAGCCCAGAGGTTCCATCCCGCAACCGTTCTATCCTGGCCGGCCTTATCCGTGATATTACCAATCCGGCCGCTACCCGTTTTGAGCTTAGAGCCTGCAACCCGTACACCGATACCTATCTGGTTTTGGCAGCGATTTATTCTGCTTTGTTGGATGGTGTTCGCTATGCTGTTACCAAGACTACCAAAGAGCTGCTGGCTGAGCTGTCCAAGGAGGCCGGGGATGCGGCTGATTATCTGGAAAAGGATAGAGCCTATCGTTCTGAGCAGGATGTATTTGAGGACTATACCGCGGAAGAACGCAACCGCCTATTCGGTGCTCCGCCGGCAACTGTATGGGAAAATCTTTCTGCGCTGGATAAGTATGAGGAAAAGCGGTCGGCCATTACTTCGGCCGGTGCCTTTACTGATCCGATTATCGAGGCCTTTAAGGATGGTGCGCTGACTCGCTGGAAGATGGAACTGTTGGCCCGCATTATTCCGGAAAATCGGGAGATTGTCCGGGCAGCTAAGGAAATTGAGACTGAGTATGTGACTGACCAGGATGCATACAACTGGAACAAGATCAATGAGCTGCGGTATTATTTGGCCAAGGACAGCATTGATGAAAAGTCATTGTTTACTCTGTTGACTAATGCCCTGAAGGAAGGGGATTATGAGACGGCTTCCGGGCTCCAGGTAGAGATGTATGACAAGATTGAGGAGCTGAAGGCGCTCTACGATGTGTATATGAAGAATATTATCTGATACCGAATTTCAATAGAAAGTAAAGAAAAAACTGGGTTGCATAAGCAACCCAGTTTTTTGGGGTAACGCGGGTCTTGTTTAAGCCTTCCCCTATGGGGAAGCACCTACAGGCACTAGGAGCAAAGCTCCGTCGGTGGCGCGAAGCGCTCGGATGAGGTCAAACCCGAAGGACCTAATCGGTCGGGGGCAGTTGCCTGTTGCCCATCATCCAGCCAAGTCCTGCGGAAAGGCGTAAATAGATGTACTGCCCATGATGAGCCTGCCGGCGGCCGGACTTCGCTGCTTGCAGGCGAAAAGTTTCCCTCCGGTCCATTAGTATAGAAACTATATATAGGCTAGTGCCGATACTAAAGTGAGCTTCATGGAATCATCCGCATGTCACTCGCTGGGTTCCATCGTACTTTTGTTGCATAAACAAAATAATTAAAAGTATTGACAATATTTACTTAAAAATATTACGATATTGTTGGAAACAATAAAAATATTTATTTATAATGCGATAAAAGTTAAGAATGTGAAGATAAATAAATTATTGTGTTATGTTGAGTTATTTTTTCTTTGGTGAAATGCCATAATAAATAATTTGTTCCATAAATGTGGGAATTT
>CADACU010000053.1 GCA_902786545.1 uncultured Anaerovibrio sp. | reverse complement strand
AATTACAAAACCGGGCTCGTGATTACATTCCCGCTGTAATCACAAGCCCGGTTTCTATTACACTTTATTATTCTTTTTCTACATGATAAACAGCTGCGTACATGGTAGGCAATACCAAAAGGGTCAGCACTGTAGCCACAAACAGGCCACTGGCGATAGCCACTGCCATCGGCCCCCAGAAATTGCTCACCATCAGTGGTATCATACCCAAAATTGCTGCCGCCGCAGTCAGCATAATCGGCCTAAACCGCATTACTGCTGAATTAACAACCGCATTCCACGGCGTCTCCCCATCCTCCAAATGCTTCTGTATCTGGTCGATAAGGATGACCGAGTTTCGGATTATCATACCACTTAGGGCCAGTACACCCAAGATTGCCACAAAGCCCATGGCCTTGTCAAAGACCAGCATACCAAGGCTGACACCGATAATTCCCAATGGTGCTGTCAACAGGGTCAGTATCATCAGTTTGGCATTCTTCAGCTGGAACATCAAAATGGTTATGATACAAAACAGCATAGCCGGTATTGGCCCCAGCAGATACTTGGTTGATTTGTTGCTGTCAGCCAATGAGCCAGCAGCCTCTATTCTGTAACCAGGTGGAAGCTGCTCCGCAATATCCTGCACAGAAGCCAGTGCCTTCTTGGTGGCATCATTGCTGGTACCGGACAAAATATTTGCTTGAACTGTCACACATGGCATCAGCTTTTCCCGACAGATAGTCCCATTTTCAGTAGTAAAGGATATATCAGCTAACTGTTCCAATGGAACATAGCCAGTGCCGGTATAAATCGGCATATTCTTCAAGGTGGACAAATCAGTCCGATCGGCATCACGAAGCTTCAGCACAATATCAATGGTTCTATCTCCAGCATAGAACTGAGCAGCTGCCGCACCAGTCACTTCCGTGTATACCATCTTGGAAATATCCTGCGCAGACAATTGCAATGAATGGAGCTTGTGCTGGTCATACTCCAGATGAATTACCTTACTTTTCTCATGCCAATTCAAATTTACATCTACATTATTTTTGTCCTCCAGTATCCGATCAGCAACCTTTTCGCCAATTTCTCTGACCTTGTCCTGATCATAGCCATAAACCTTCAGCATCACTGGATAATCAGCTGGCGGACCAGTCTGAATGTACTTTATGTCGTGGCGGGTCTCCGGGAAATTCTCCTCCAGTTCAGTTCTAATTTCCTGACTGAGCTTTTCTCTTATTTTCGGATCCTTGGCCACTACCACAAACTGAGAAAAATTGTTGGTCGGTGTTTCCGGATTGAAGGTGAGCACAAAACGCGGCGCACCGCATCCTACATAATAACTATAATTATCTATTTCATCAGCGTGGGTATTCAAAAAATTAGCAAATCGCTTGGCCACTTCATCCGATGACTTAATGGAAGCACCATCATTCAGCCGCATAGTAACAATGATTTCAGGTCTGGTTGATGGCGGGAAAAATTCCTCCCGAACAAATTTCATCATAAATATGGATACAGCAAACAACGCCACGGTAGCCACCAGAACCAGTTTTCTATGCAGTAAAAACCAGGTTAAAATCTTGCGGAAAATATCATAGAATTTGCTCTGATACTGAACTGCTTCTCCCTCATCATCTCTCTTTACATGGACTTTTATAAGATGATAGCCATATAGCGGTGCTACCATAACAGATACAATCCAGGAAATAAGCAGGGCCATGGTAATTACCGGGAAGAGGGCACTACAGAATTCTGATGCCAACCCCTTGGCAAAAGCCACCGGAATGAATCCGGCACAGGTAATCAAGGTACCGGTAAGCATTGGTTTGGCTGTTGCCTTAAAGGCATAACAGGCCGCGTCAAACCGGTTTAATCCGGCCTCCAGCTTAACACTCATCATTTCCACGGCAATAATGGCGTCATCTACTAACAGGCCCAAAGCGATAATCAACGCGCCCAGCGATACCTTTTGCAAATCAATTCCCAAGGCGTACATACCGCAGAAAACAGCCGCCAAAACCAATGGAATACAGCCCGCAACCACCATACCGGTTCTGACCCCCAAACTGAGGAAGCTAACCGCCAACACAATGACGATGGCCTCACAAAGGGTTTTGACAAATTCTCCAACAGACGCCCGTACCACTGATGGCTGATCCGAAACCGGATGAATTTCCAAACCCGCTGGTAAGGTCTCACTGTACTTTGACAGAACTTTATCAAGCTCCTCGCCCAAGGTGATGATATTACCGCCCGGCTCCATGGATATAGCAATACCAACCGCTGGTTCCCCATTGAAATACATCATTGGGTCTTGCGGTTCAGAATAACGCCGCTCCACTGTGGCAATGTCCCCCAAACGGATTACTTTACCGCCAGCCTGCATGGTGGCATTTTTTATATCCTCAATATTTTCAAAAGTACCGGAATATCTAAGATATACATTATCGGAACTGGTTTCGATCATACCGGACGGGGTCATTTCATTTTGGCCCTTCAAAGCTTCCGCCAAGGCCATTGGACTAACACCCAGCTGGGATAGCTTGGCATTTTCCATTTCCACATAGACCTTTTCCTTCTGAACACCAACCAGTTCAACCTTTTGAACACTATCGTTGACATCAGTCAGCAGCATTCGGCGGATTTTTTCAGCCTCCTGCCGCATTTCCTCATAGGAATATCCATCCCCTGTTACAGCATAAATTACACCATATACATCATCAAACCGGTCATTAAAGTATGGACCATAAACGCCCTCCGGCATGTCCTTTTCGATATCCTTGCAGAAATTTCGTACATCCCGCCACGCTGACCGGATATCACCATCGTAATCATCCTTCAATACTACATGAATAATCGTGGTACCGCTGCGGGTAGTACTCTTTGCATAGTCTATGCCCGGCAAATCGTTTATCTTGGATTCCAGCTTATCAGTAACCTGCTGCTCCATTTCCTCGGCACTGGCCCCCGGCCAAGCCGCCGTTACAATCATATCCCGGACAGTAAAGTTTGGATCCTCCATCCGCCCCAGTGTTATATAAGAAAATACACCACCTAGAACGGTCACCAATATGAAATACCAAACCAGCACCCGATTGTTTAGGGATACTTCCGTGAGATTTCTCATATCACTCATCCTCCATCAGTTTTATCTTCTGTCCCTCATGGAGTTTATGCACCCCGGCCGTAACCACTATATCCCCACTGGAAAGGCCGGTTACCCGCACGGAGTTGCTGCCAATATCTTCAAAGAAAATCTTTTTCAAATGAACAGTGTTATCTGAGGTATCAACCACCCACACCTGAGCGTCACTGCCCGTCTGATAAATAGCAGTCAAAGGCATCATGGCCCCAATGGAGCTGTTTTTCGCCTCTGATACCTTGACACTGGCTGTCATTCCCAGGTTCATACCCTTCGGTGGGTTTTGAATAGCTACCCGAACTTTGTAGGTGCGTGACAGGCTGTCAGCCATTGGCGCAACCTCCCGAATAATGCCCTCCGTCTTGACATTTTTCAATGCCCAGAATGTCACCTCAACCTTTTTGCCCAAAGTAACATCCGGCAAATGGTTTTCCGGAACATTTATCTCAACTTCCAGTTCGCCGCTTTCCACTAAGGTCATCACGGTCTGACCGGCACCTACTACCTGTCCGGCCTCAGCATTTATCGCTGAAATAACTCCTGACATCGGTGCAATCAAATTGGTATACCCCACTGCATTATGCCCCTGCTGAGCGCCGGCAACAGCCTGATTATACTGGGCTTCTGCTGCATCATAAGCGCTTTGATACTGGTCAAGAACACTGGCCGGAACCGCTTCCTGAGCAAAAAGCTGCTTATATCGAGTGAGATTGGACTGGGCCAAATCCAGCTGGGCCTTGGCCGCTACTACTTGAGCGTCTCCCTGATTGGATTTTTCCAATACATCCCGAGCATCAATGGCCATAAGCACCGTTCCGGCGCTTACTGTATCACCCAGCTGTACATTTCGGTTCAAAATCCGCCCCCCTACCTGAAAAGACAGATTAGTTTCATATCTGCCCCGAACGGTACCGGTATAAGTACCCTCAATAATCCCATCATTGACACCAATTTTCTGTGTTTTAACAATAATTGGTTTTTCCTCCGGTTGCTCATTTTTGCCACAGCCGGCCAAAACTGTCATGGATACAATTACGGATAAGAGCATTATGCCTATTTTCTTCATTATGTTACGCCCCCTTGCTGCCAAATACAGTATGGTAATCATCTTTCCCCAATTTCTGTGCCATTGTATTCAAACACTTTATCATAATATCCCGTTCCTGCGGGGTAAAATCCTCCGCCAGATAATCCATTATTTTATGAACTATTTCTTTGATAACTGCTTCCTGTTGGCGCCCCTTGTCCGTCAAATAAATCCGTTTCAGCCGGCGGTCTTCACCATCCTGCTTGCGGAAAATGTATTCCTTGTCTTCCAGTTTCTTTATAACCCGGGTAATAGCCGCCTTGTCCACATTAAGCACTGTAGTCATATCATCCTGACTGCAGCCCTCCTTGTCAAAAAGTACCAGAATCATAGAAAATTCAGCGTATGATAGCCCCAAATCGACCGAAGCCTCTACTACCAATGCCTGAACCCGTCGTCTAACTATTCCAAAGCTCAGTGAAGCACTTAGATAATCCATTAACACGCCTCCCCATAAATAATACCAATAAACTATATATAAATCCTTAGTTGATTTACGCAACATTATATAGTTAATTTTAGCAAAAACATTTTCCTTATTCAATAAATATTAGGGCAAAAAACATAAAAATAATGGGGCAGTCACATCTATTATTTCATATATGTGATGCCCCTGATTTTATTTTGTTTTACAGCGCTTCATCAAATTTGATATTGGTAATAATCCGGCCTAGCCGGGTACCGGACAGGAAATTCCACATCCATTTTGTTCCAACAGTAATATCCTCGTAGGTCCCCTCCAGCCGCAGTAGATGGAGGAACATCCAGATGCACCAGGCAAAAAATCCCCCAGTGCGCAGACAGCCCCAGGATACCACTGCTTGGCAACGGCCAATGGTAGCCATGCTGCCGTGATCCTTGTAGACAAACTCCTTCAGCTTGGTCTTACCGGCAATTAGCCTTTTAATATTTTCCACCGCAGTCTTAGCCCCCTGAATAGCCACTGGAGCCACGGTAGCCAGCGGCCGTTCGCCCTGAAGAAAATGCGCATTGTCACCAATAGCAAATATTTCCGGATAACCTGGCACCTGTAATGTCTTTTCCACAATTACCCGACCAGCCCGGTCACATTCTGCCCCAATAGTGGACACCAGCTTATGAGCACGGACTCCAGCAGCCCAAATAACTGTTTTACTAGGTATAAAGGTTCCGTCCTTCAAAGTCAAGCCATCTTCACTGCAATCGGCCACGGCAGTATTCAGCATTACCTCTACACCTTTTTTCTTCAAAACCTTTAGGGTATAATTTCTAAGCTCTTCCGGCATCATTGGCAGAACTTTGTCCGTAGCCTCAATCAGCTTGATGCTTACCTCATCAAAATTCAGATTTGGATAATCCAGCTTCTGTACGGCTACCAGCTCAGCTAAAGCCCCAGCTTCCTCCACGCCAGTAGGTCCACCGCCAACGCAGATAAAGGTAAGCATTTGCCGCCGCACCGCTTCACTGTCCAACTGCTTATTGGCCCGCTCAAACATGTGCAGCACATGATTTCTGATATGCAATGTTTCCTGAATGGTTTTCATACCATAGGAATATTTTTCCACGCTTTCCAGGCCAAAGTAATTGGTAGTTGCTCCCGCCGATACAATCAAATAATCATAGGCGATCTCCCCATGATTGGTATGCAAAATCTTATTTTTCCCATCAATGCCTGTAGCTTGGGCCATAAACAAGTCAATATTTTTTCGCTTACGAAACATGGCCCGCACCGGAAAGGATATATCGTCTGTGGACAGTACCGATGTGGACAGCTGATATAATAGTGGCTGAAACAAATGGTAATTTGTCCGGTCTACTAGTGTTATTTTCACATTGGTACCTGCCAGGGCCTTTATGGCTGCCACACCGCCAAATCCGGCTCCAACAATTACCACATGTGGTATTTTTTCTTCCAAAATTTATTCCCCCGTATCCCTAAATCCTATGTATCTGTTTTAAACCTGAAACCGCTCCACCGTTTGCTGCATACCTCCGGCCAATTCCGCTAAGCGCCCGCTAGCCTGGGCGATTTCCGTAATAGCCGCCGATTGTTCCTCCGCTGAAGCCGAAACATTACGAGCTTCGTCCATGGAACACTCCGCCTGCTCGTTGGCCCCATCAACGGAATCAGCAATTTTTCGACTGGCAGTGGCCAATTCCCTCATAGCAGTAGTAATATTGCCCATCCGGGTGTTCAGCTCGGTAACTCGCTGGGAAATCTCCTGGAACTCCCGACCGGCCAAATCAACTGCCTCCACACTTTCCTGGACATTTTGCTGGGACTCTTCTATAGACGCCACCACATTCCGTATATCCTTACCATTTTGCTGGATAAGGCCTGCAATTTGTCCGGCAGCTTCGTCGGACTGCTCCGCCAATTTACGCACCTCATCAGCTACTACCGCAAACCCGCGGCCATGTTCACCGGCCCGAGCCGCCTCAATAGCGGCATTTAAGGCCAACAGATTAGTCTGTCCGGCAATCCCGGAAATCAATTCGACAATCTGCGCAATCTTCTTGGAGCTTTCCTCCAAAGTACCCGATGTTTCATGAGCAATCCGGGAGGTTTCCGAGGTGGCCTGTATCTTGGTCACAATTTCATCTATTAACCGATTGCCGTTTTCCGTGGCAGTTTCTGCATCTATAGCAGCTTTACGGGTGGTTTCAATATTACCAGTTACATCTTCAATATGACCAGCCACCTGCTCGGTAAGGCTAGAAATCTCATTGAAATTTTTCACCTGGCCTTCCATTTGTTCACCCACAACCGTTATAGATGCCGCCACCGTAGTAGATGCCTGAGCCGACTGGGAGGTTATCTCATTAAACCGTCCACTGGATTCCACCAGCTCATTGGCAGAATTGCGAACACCCTTAATAACATCCCGCAGGTGCCGCTTCATCTGCACATAGCGATAGAGCAGACGGTCAATTTCATCACCATCAGGAGACACACTTCTTTCTTCATTACTGGTACGCAAATCTCCCTCGGAAATCCGGGCCGCCATTCCTTCCAATGCTTCCAACCGACCGACGATACGACCGGTTACCCAAATAACCAGTCCGACCAAAACCAAAATACCAAACAGGCAGGATGTTACATAAATCCACCCCAGAGTATATACCGGTGCCATCATTTCATCCTCTGGAACAAAAACGATAAAAGTTAGTCCACTAGTCCCGATTGGTGCGGCAGCCATTAAATATTCCTGTCCACTAATTTCACGGTGAAGCATTGTGGACTGCCCCCCCAACAGTTGGGCCTCCACCGGTGCCAATGCCCCATTATCAATATCTTTCAGATTATCACTAATGGACGCCCCCGGATAATAGATCAAGCTACCATCCTGACCTACGATAGCCGCATAACCCTTTTCTCCCAATTTAAAATCTTGGGCCACCTGACGAATGGCTTCCATATCCAAGGTTATACCTGCTACCCCCACGGACTGTCCAGCCCGAACTATCTTGTGGACAATTCCTGCGGCCAACTTTTTGGTTTTTGATTCCTCATAAACCGGCGTATAGGCCACCCCATTTACCGACATAGCAGCCTTATACCATGCTCTGGTGGTAGGGTCATATCCAGCTGGCTTTTCTTTTTCTGTAACGCCTTGGGAGTCGGCAGCTGTCTTATCAGCATAGCCTGTGTAAACCGATTGCGCGCCATCTGTTGCCATCTTTACACTTCGCAGATACATCATTTCTGCCTGCTGATCAAGGCCACTGTCGCCAAGATAAATAGCCGTTACTTCAGCTGCTTCTTCCTTTGACTTTAACTCATTATAAATTCGTTCACTGCTGCTGGCAGCTGCATAGCTTAGCGTATCCATAATCTGCTTTTCCAGCATAGTTTCCGATTGGTTATAGGAATATATATTCACCCCACCCCAAATAAGCAGGATAGGCACAATAAGCACTGTCAGCAACCGAGTTTTCAAGCTCTTCCCATGCTGCATAAAACTTCCTCCCTTAACACTCCATTAAACAAGAAATAGGAGCCGCGTGATATCGCAACCCCTATCTCCAAAATTGTAGCAGGTATTATTATTTTTCAGGGTATTTTAGATTATTGATATGAATTGCTTTACTTTACAACATCTTTTTTAGCAATCCACTTGGACCACGGAGTAGCGTAGTTGTCTTTTTTATTCTCATTGACATACTTGTAGAACCACTTAATCATCCGAGCCTTGTCTGCATAGAAGTCTGCCTTGTAATCAGTATCCTTTGGCTTCTTGATGGTATATGCCACATAGTTGCCACCGATAAGATACTGACGCTTAAGGATCTCGGTAAGTTCAACCTCCGGATTAGTCATAATATCCAGCATAGCCATGAAGGCAGTGGTTCGACCGGCACCAGCCTGGCAATGGAAATGCAGCCACGCATCCTTTGGCAGCTTCTTGTAGAATTCGATAAACCGATCGATATACTGAGGGGCAGGCCAGAGATGATCAAGGGCGGTAATACGGAAATAATTAACACCATTTGCCTTTGCCATTTCCTCTTCGGTCATAACTGTTACCGCCTTAACCACTTTAGGATCCTTGGCGTATTTATCATACTTGCCTGACTCCAGGGTAGCCATAGTAATCTCTTTGCCCTTGATAGCATTCAAGCGAGTCTTTTCATCCTTAATGATATCCTCAAAGACATCATTCTTATTGAAGTTACCCCAGTCCCGCAAACCGTACCAGCTGCAACCATTACCATTGATAATGCCATGAGATTCCTGGCGCAAATCGATATCATAGATTGGACCATTGGTGTGCTTACGAATTTCTTTGATTACGGCTTTAAATTCGCCCTCAGACATCATGCCACTGGCAGATGCATGCATCTTATCCAGACCCTGGCGGGTTGGATTCAGCCCAGTACCACCCTCAAAGTATTTGGACACCTTGCCTTTTACTTCATTGGTGTAATCAGAATAGCATGCACGGAAATTCCGTGGTAATTCATCCTTGTTAGCGGTATCAATACGCCAAATGAAACCGGAGTAATCCACATCCCGATCAAAGCTGTTTTCCTTTGCCCACTGAGAATAAGGCTTATCCAGCTCCGGGTGCTGGGTTACATACTTGTAAAACTGCTTAGTAAATACATACCGATCTACATAAAGCTGTCTTTCCCAGTTTTTCTTCTTATCAGGAATTTCACTAAGATCAGTCTTGCCCAGAATAGCCTGACGCTTGATTATATCATTGAAGGAAACGCCTTTTGGTGCGCTCTTCAAAATATCATGCATTACCATAAAAATGGTAGTACGGCCCATACCGGCATAACAATGATAATGGAGCCAGGCATCCTTTGGCAAAGTCTTCCAAAAGGCCAGGAACTCATCCACCTGACGGTCAGATGGGGCAAAATGGTCCTGGACAGCCAAACGGAAGTAATTAGCACCATGCTTTTTCACCATTTGCGCCTCATTCATCACCTTGCCAACGGTGAAATTCTGTGGCGGGCCTACTTTGTTACCTTCATCTTCAAAGGTATAAACCTCAATCTGCTCGCCATTTTTCGCTGATTTGGATACCTTATTCAGCTGGTCCGTTTCAACATGCTCCACAATATATTGCATACGACCATCATTACCCCAGTCCTTCTTGGAGAACCAGCTGACAGCCATACCGTCAAAATATCCATGTGACTCCTGACGCAGGTCAATATCATAGAACTTAGCTGCATCTACCGGAACAGCCAACAGAATATTTTCCAGTTCCTTTTCCGAAAAACAACTGGATGCCGATACATTTAAATCCTTTAACCCCACATCAGACGGCAGGACACCATCACGAGCCTTGTTTTTGAGCTTATCCATGCTGGTACGGAAATTACGCGGCAATTGTTCCTTGTCATACCGGTCAACCTTTAGGGCAAGCTCCGGTGCCTTAAAATCTGCATTTTTACTGGCCGAATCATCAGATTTAGCCAAGCCGGCTGCCGAGAACTGCA
>CADACU010000052.1:12491-33097 GCA_902786545.1 uncultured Anaerovibrio sp. | reverse complement strand
GCACAAACAGAACTTAGTGGGACACTTCCATAAAAACTACGGTCATAATTTTGTGGGTTCCAGCCATACTTGGTAAATGGCGTATCAGCCACAATTGTATCAGGAGTATAGCCGGACTCCAATGCCACCGCAAATACAAACGGCTTAAAGGCTGAGCCTGGCTGGCGTTCCGCCAGAGCGGCCCTATTAAACATATCTGTCCCCCGGCCCCCTACCATGGCCTTGATATAACCGGTAGCAGGGTCTATTGCCACCAAAGCCCCCTGGGGTTGCTGGACTCCATTGACTGCCTGCATTTCCGGCAGATTTTTCAAGGCTTCTTCCGCTTTCTGCTGCATTTCCATATCCAGGGTGGTATAGATTTGCAGGCCACCTTTATAGACTGCATCAGCACCATATTTATCAATCATGGTCTGAATTACATAATCCACAAAATAATTTGCCTTGCCCACCTTTGATACTGGCTTTGCCAGATGAAGTTCTTCCTTAGCGGTTGCATGGGCCATTGAAGCACTTATATAGCCATACTTGACCATCTGCTTCAATACAGTTGACTTTCTTTCCTGTGCCGCCTTCAGATTATTCAAGGGAGAATAATAATTGGGGCTCTTGGGAATGCCGGCCAGCATGGCGCATTCGTTAAGGTCCAAATCCTCCACATTCTTACCGAAATAGGTCTTGGCCGCTGCCTGCACGCCATAGGCCCCCTGGCCAAAATATATTTGATTCAAATACAGCTCCAGAATTTCATCTTTTGTATGACGGTGTTCGATTTTCAATGCCAAGAACATTTCTTGAATTTTGCGTTGATAGCTTTGCTCCTGGGATAAATAAGCATTTCTGGCCAGTTGTTGGGTTATGGTCGACCCACCCTCGGTCACTGATCTGTGCCTAATATTTTCCCATAAGGCCCGCATAACACCGCGGAAATCAATTCCGATATGCTGATAGAATCGCACATCCTCTACCGCCAGGAAGGCATTCTTTAAATTGGTCGGTATTTTATCAATTTTTGCCGGCTCTCTATCCTCCTCAGTGTGAACAGTTGCTATTTCATTGCCTTTTATATCATAAATATGGGTAGTATAGGCTGGCTGAATGTCGGGCAAATCGGTTTGTATATTTTGGGCAGCCAAAAGATACCCGCAGCTCCCACCAATAATCACAACACTAAACATCAATACCAAACATATAAATAATCTCACAATATATCATCCAATACATCTATATAATCAATAATCCACATCATATCCCCGACATAAATTTTACTTGTTTTTGTGGACGCTGTCATCAATTCTTTTATGAAATTAGGTAATTCTACAGATTATCCACAAATGGTTGTACTATACTGTTAGTTAATTAACCTGTTTTGCCTTGTATATTGAGGAATCCTTGACATAAAACATTTGATTTTGTTATAATGTTTGGTGCTATGGAGAGGTGTCCGAGTGGTTTAAGGAGCTGGTCTTGAAAACCAGTGATGCTTAACGGCACCGTGGGTTCGAATCCCACCCTCTCCGCCATATGTACTGGAGTGGTACTCAAGAGGCTGAAGAGGACGGTTTGCTAAATCGTTAGAGTCGCAAGGCTGCGAGGGTTCGAATCCCTCCCACTCCGCCATTTGAATATTTTGATAGGATATCGGTATTGAACCGATGTCCTATTTTTTATACTTTATTGCAGTAAACTCAACACCATCGAACTGTTCTGATTGGCCTGAGCGAGCATAGACTGGGCCGCTTGCAGCAAAACATTGTTCTTTGAATAATCTGTCATTTCCTTTGCCATATCTGCGTCCATAATAACGCTTTCTTTTTATCATTTTTTTCAGTGTATTATAAGTATTTAAAGCAGCCACATTAGAGGCAACTACCAAAGCCATAACTACTCCCCCTAAGCACTAAACATCGATTGTATCAAGACTACTTTAGCAAATATTTTTTTAAAAGTATTGTACTCTGAGTCCAATATTCCAAAATATAACGAGCTTTAAGATGTCCCCCACCTCTTTAGGTGGGGAAAACAAACTACAACAGCTAGCGAGCATATCTCCCAGCTCTCCCAGCTCGTTGCGACGCGAAGCTAGTCCTTTAGGGAAACGCTAATTGGAAGATTTTTCTTCTAAAGAAGAAAAATTTGAACAATGGCGTTATAAAAGAGCTGCATACGCAGCTCTAAAATCACCTCAAAATTTAGAAACATTTTGCTATGAATGTATTATTTTTTACAGTATATACCGTCATGGCTTCATCTAAAAGGTAACCGTTCTCTACCTTTAAATACTGGCTATCTGCCATACCACTGCACCTTTGAAACCCACTGACAGGGTTATAGACAATTGCCCAGGCGTTGGTATTGTCCACCAAGTCGTTTCCACCTTTAACAAGGACACTGGTCAGAATAGGTATAATATCCAAATTGCCATCTCCATTAATATCCATAAAAACAATATCCCCTTCCATGGAATTAGGATTATCATAGTTATGAATAGCCGGTGGCTGATAGGAAAAGGAATAGATCGATGCGTGTCCCTTGTTATCTGACAGTTGCACATTGAATTGATTGCCGGTATTGGTGGCAATAACGGTTACATTGGCATCATTAATGTTTACTGTTTTCTGCCTGGTAGTTCCCTCAGCAACATGAAGAGGCCTGCTATCCATAGTCTGACTCAGCCCAGACTTTGCCACTCCTTCTTTATCCAACGGCACATTAACCTCATTCTGTCCAGCTGAATTAACCTTATTATCCGAGTTTTCAGCCAAAGCGCCTGTGGATTCCCCACCAGTACTTATTTCAGCATTATTTGTCTTGACCTTATCCCCCTGCTCCCCTGCGTACTGATACCATAAACCGCCTACGGCAACCATCAACAGGATAAATACTACTATCCCTACAAAATTCGCCCTTTTCGGAGTTTTTAGCAAAGCGTTTAGCATTGCCTCAGCATTTTGGTATCGGTCTGCCGGATCAAAGGACATTGCCTTTTCGATAATCTTTTTTTCATGAGCTGACATAGGAATACTTGATAAAAGTGTGGCCAGAGTTTGCCCCAGGGAATAAATATCTGACCGCTCATCAGTACTTTGATAGCCAAACTGTTCTGGCGGTGCGAAACGACGAGTTCCTTGTACTTCCGTGTCATGCTGATTATTTTTCCTGTTTATGCGGGCAATGCCAAAGTCTATCAAATATGGCTGGAAATCTTTCCCCAATATAATATGCTCCGGCTTAATATCCCGATGAATGATACTCGCTCCATGAAATTGCTTTATTATCGGCAATAACTGCTTTAATAGTCCCGTTATGGTAAAATTAGGAAAAGAAGCCTTCCCCTTAGCTATTTTTTCCAAGGAAATTCCTTCAATATACTCTTCAATAACAATGGTTCTACCTGCAAAAAGGACATACAAAATATGGGGAATTCCCTGTATATCCAATTCCTGTAATCTATAAAACAAATCTCTTTTATCTTCGCGATATTCCCTGCGGATAAAGAATTTGTCATCAGCTATTCTTTTTACCAGCATAACTAAACCATGTTCATTTCGTGACAGCTCCTTTTCCATAACAAAGCTCTCATCTATAAAATCAATGGCCGACATTATTTCATCTCGCTTTCTATCAGGCATGCCCCTCAATACTATTTTATCCTTTCAAGAAATTAACTTCAATTATATAAAATTGGACAGTTAGTCCAAGACTTATTGGCCAGTCTGTGGCAAAATTATATGTAGGAGAACACGTTTCGGGAGTGAATTATTTATATGGCGAATACAAGTGCTTTACTGTCTGAGCTTATTGATAAGGAAGATTTGAAGGCTTTTTTAGAGGAACATCAAGAAGATTTTATTAACATTACTCCAGCAGAATATTTAAATACACTGGCAGATAAATATGGTATTTCTATGGCTGAAATTGCCCGCACAGCAAATTTAGGTGACTATATCTATAAAATTTTCCGCGGTGAGCGAAATCCCAGTCGGGATGTTCTGATCTGTATATGTCTAGCCATGAATGTATGTCTGGACGAACTGCAATTATTACTGAGATTAGCCCAATTTTATACATTGGATGTAAAGAACGAGCGGGATGCCGTAATTTTACACGGCTTAAAAAAGAATAAATCCTTACTTGAAATCAATGCCATGTTATATGAGTTGAAGCTTGAGCTTCTGATAGCTGAGCGCAACTGATATTTATCAACCCCAAAACATAAAAGGATGTCTGAATACATCCTTTTTCTAATTGGAGCAGTTGCACTATCCTTGACATAAAATCAACAATAATACCCCCATAAGTCAGATTTCTGCTCCGACTTATGGGGGTATTTATTATGTCAGCATTTTGATATTAAATATCTCATAAAGACCCTGGATAATTCAACGGATCTTCACCATATTGATTAGGTCCCATATTTCCTTTAATGAAGTACAAAACTATTGAGAAAAATCCCCCTGATGCAAACTGAATAAGCACTGAAACCCAACCTGACAGATTTATATCGTGTCCTCGTTTTATAAGTAAAAAGTAGCTTTCGACGATGAGCATCAATTCGATAATCCCTGCCACAACCAGCAGTATAATTATCAATCCCATGCCAGCACCGCCAGAGCCTCTATTCTGCTCCGCTGCGCTTATTAAAAAGGCTATCCCGCCTACCAACATAATACTCATTACTATCAAAAAAATACTCAGTATTAAGGACCTAAAAATATATCTCTGGCGGTTCAATCGCCCACGGTAATTAAACCAGCCCAATGATTCATCCTGGCTGGCATAATCGGCGCCAACCGGCTGGTTGTAATATGTATATGTTGGTGCTTGTATAGGCATATTGATTGCCACTCTTTGACCGCATCCTGTACAAAAAACTGCATCATCCTCCAGTCTTTCTCCACACTGCTCACAATATTTTGCCACAAAATCCTCTCCTTAACCATATGGTGTCATTTTTCCATTACCAAATCTAGCACATCCCAACCATTCAGGTCAAGAATTATAACGCCATTGTTCAAATTTTTGCTTCGCGTCGCAACGAGCTGGGAGATATGCTCGCCAGCTGTTGTAGTTTGTTTTCCCCCACCTAAAGAGGTGGGGGACATCTTAAAGCTCGTTATAAATCTTTTTTGTTGCGTATGTTGTTTTGCAAATGTCACTAGATATCAAAATTAACTTAGGACAGTCCGCAAAATAAAAAAGACCAATTAAGGTGGAGTATAAAACTCCACCTTAACAAGCCTTCACCTTATCAATTACCCTGCCAAATACATTGCATAAACCTGCGATAGTTTTCCTCCAGATAGTTAATGATGAAGGAGAACATGGTATAGATAGTATCGCCCTTCAGTTCTTCCTCCAGGACAATACACACATCCATCATCAAATCACCATCTTTGGTTAAATAAAACTTAAATGGCTTGTACGATGCTGATTCTTCGTTTACCATTTTCAGCAATGCCAACTGGTTGGCCTCTGTCAACGCTTTAGGAGAAATCTGTACCCGCACCAATGCAAAAATAGATTCATCCAAGATCACAACCGTTGGGAGCTGTTGCCCCTCTGTTGTAATTCGGGAACGGAACACCACAGTCTGTTGTTGGTCCCCCTCTAATTCCTCCATTTCAAAAACATCGATGTTCTTCTCCTTCAGGAAATCCTTGAATGCTTCAGCGTTTTTGTTCATTTGTTCATATTCCTCCTAAAATTTTATTCTACAACGATGTCGCCATCAGATGCGTTTTGCTGTTGAATGATTACATCCGTTGAATCCACACCGTATAACATCGGCTCCCTTACCAGCCTGCCCGGCTCAGTCAACATTTTACTGTCAAAGATATATTGACCATGTGGATTGGTTACCCGGTGGCGCATCATATCAACTACGCTAAGATTGTCACCATACAGTTTATCATAATTTCTGTAGGCATCAATCAGAATTGTACCATGGGTTCTGACCTTTCCATCAGTATAGAGCTGCATTGACCGCGCTTTACTGTTTGCCATATCCAAATTGTTCCAATAAACCAGCTGCTCCCCATCTCTGGTTGGAATACGGCCGTAAATGGCCATATCCGTATACTCATTATCAACGTGAATCTTGTTTGTCGAGAACATATCGCTCACAGCAAGATTCCCTTCATCCACATGGACATAGCCATCTTTAGTCCAAAGGCTTGGCATGAGTGTACCGCCTGGCGACCGAAGATTGCCAACATATAAGTATTCCTTAATGAGCTTCTGATTATCCGGACCCATTACCGAAAATTGGAAAACTGAGCCATTGTTAGCTGCGGTAATACCTTCAGCGTAGATAAAATTACCCGCAAGTTCGATATTACCTGGTAAAGTTGCTGTCTTTTCGAAATATAAGCCACCATCACTGCGGAGCTTAGCCGCCAGATTCCGCTTAGCCTGAATAGCATCCGTCACATGCAAATCACCGTTACGACCAGTAAGACTGATATCCCGGCCGGATTCCAACAAGCCATTTTGTTCGATAATGAAATTTTGGGCTCCTGGCGTATATTCTTCTGCCCCGGCCACCATGGAGATATCGCCCAACTGGGTGGAGGTCTTGCCATAAATCTTAATCTGGCCCACATCCACACCTATGTTGATATTTTTCTTAGCCGTTACAGTTTCTACATCCGGACCGTTGTCACCAATAATGACATCGCCGGTTCCCACCTGAACACCGATACTGCCTTGCTGGGCGGTGACAGCCTTGTAAATGTCCAACTGACCCTGACGGATTTGTACATTCACTGAATCTCCGGCACGAACCTCTTCGCCCACAGTAATATTGCCCACATCGGTGCTTATAGCTACCTCTTTATTCGCAGTAACACTTGCGCCGATATCAATACTGCCCTGAGTGGCGGCCAGTGCCACATTTCCAGTGCTGGAAGCGACAGTGGCTCCCACCTCGATATTGCCATTATTGGCAATCATGGCAATATCCTTGGTAGCCTGAACATCATGTCCCACATTAATTTCGCCATCATCGGTTTGTACCTTCACACTGCCTGTCACATCCACATCAGTGTCGAAGTAGAGACTGCCCTTTTCGGACAGCACAGCCGACAAGTCCTGCTTGGCCTGGATGCGGTCAGAAATATGCAAATCGCCATTGCCTAAAGTCAGATTAATGGCGCGACCACCTTCCAGTACGCCATTCTGATCGATAATAAAGGTACTATTTTCCTCGCCCGAAACATATTCCTTCCCGTATGCCGTTAAGGAAATATCACCTTTCTCGGTAGATGTCTTACCATAAACTACCACCCTACCATCCATGGCCGTAAGATTAATATTTTGTTTTGCGGTTACTGTCTCCTCCTCCGGCCCGTTATTGCCGATGAGGACTTCGCCCTGCTTGGTGGCAATATCGATACTTCCCTCCCGGGCTGTCACTGTCTTAACAATATCGATATCCCCATTTTGCGTCTGGATGGATACATTTCCTGTCTTTGCCAGTACATTGCCATCATCCCCCAGAGTCACATCGCCTACAACGATATGACCCTGCTGCGTGGAAATAACGGCATCCTGACCAGCGGTAATATCCTTTCCTACCAAAATAACACCGTTTCCGGCCTTCAGGCGAATCGATCCTGTCTCTGCATCGACAGTGTGTCCCACCGCAATGCTTCCCTCATCCGTGGTAATATTCACGTCATTGGTAACAGCCACATCCCGGTCAAAGAATACACTTCCCTGCTTGGCTATGTTAACTTCAATACCCTTCTGAGCCAAAATATCATCGGTAATATGAACATCACCATTGCGTCCGTTGAGAATTACACCTCCGCCGGAGTTGATCTCGCCGTCATCACGGATAATGAAGTTTCCGACATCTATTCCCTGCTCATAGGTTTCCTTTCCAGCTGTCATGGTAATGTCACCGGTTTCAGTCAAGGTCCTACCCTGAATGATGATATTTCCAAGATTGGTTTCCACATTGACATTCTTCTGTGCCTTTATTGTGTCCTCATTCGGCGTGTTGTCAGCACCTATGAGGATATGGCCTTTATCTGTCTTCACAGATACACTTGCACTATTTGACCCGACAGATTTGCTAATAACAACACTGCCTTCACCAGAAATATTCGCAACAACATCCCCGGTGTCAGCGACAACATTGCCTTCCAGTGCGATATTGCCATCTCCCTGTACCTCAAAGCGGGCCTCACGCCCCGCCGCAAGCAAGGTTTGTTTACCGGCAGCTGAGCTGCCTTTATATGACAATTCATCCGGCAAAGCACCAATATAGATGCCAGCATTATCGGAAACAGGCTTTAGCGACTGTACGAGAATATCATTACCAGCTTCCATAGCTCCGCCCATATAGTATACTCCATCCCCGATGGATACATTGACATTGTGTCCGGCATGTATACCTCGGCCCACACCATAGAACGAGCCGTCTTTACTGCTAATCGAAATATCATTCTTTGCATTGGCATCGCCCAACAACAAGACATCCCGGTTCGCCGTGAGTGCAAGATTACCTTCGGCATCGTCGCCACCAAGCACCTTTATTTCAGCATCGGCATCGGAAGGATTCAGCATCATAATCCCCAAATCACCCTTCGGATTGAGATTAGTAAATGCCGCATCTCCGTGAATGTCTGCCCCTACGCCAACCATAAAGCCGCCGGATTGTTCGCCTGTCAAACTGGTCGTCGCTTTGACACTGCCGTTAATTCCGCCTGTGCTGCCTTCCAAGGCCTCAGCCAGGAATATCGAGAACTCATTCTTTGTACTTTCCATAGATACGCCGTTTCCACTGTGAATACCCACCAGTGGCGTATCGATTTTAACCCCTTCCGCTTCCTGAATAGCACCGCCAGCGGTGATGTCCAGATAATTATATTCACCTGGATCAATTATAAGATTTTCTAAATCAAAATCATTTGGTTCCTCTTTTCCAGTGGTTATGTCACCACCAATAAACACATCACCAATAGTGGTCGTGATATGCACATTCTCTCCCGCCGTCAACTTACCGGTTGTCCGCGTTGTTTCATAGGAAGTCAGTGCGATATCCCGGTTGGCTGTAATATCACCAACAATATTCATATCTCCTTCATCAGAGGTCAAGTTTACTTTTTCACCAACCGTAAGCTTGCCAACTATCTGCATATCCTTCTGGGATTCCAGAGTGATATTCTGGTTTGATGAAACAACATCATCAATAGTCATAGCACCGTCTGTAGAAGTGGCATTCACATCCTTACCCGCTGTGAGCTGGCCCTCTACCTGCATATCATTCTGAGATTTCAGTTTAATATCCCGGATTGCTGTAACATTCTCATCAATGGTCATAGCTCCATCGGTAGAAGTGACACTCACATCATTACCGGCTGTGAGCGGGGCAACCACCTGCATATTTTTCTGGGATTCCAGTGTGATATCATGTTCTGCTGAAATTTCGTCATCAATGGTCATAGCACCATCGACAGAAGTGATGTTAACATCATTATCCGCTGTGAGCTGTCCCTCTAGCTGCATATCCTCCTGGGATTCCATTACTATATTACGGTTAGCCGTTACGGCCCCGCCGATGGTCATAGCACCGGCCGTGGAATTGAGGGTCGCATCATTACCAGCCGTCAGCTTACCGGTGGTCTGCATGTTGCCCTTGGAAGTCAACCCAATATCTCCATTGGTAGTGGTTACATCCCCATTAATGGTCATAGCACCATCAGTGGAGGTAAGGGTTGCATTATCCCCGGCCTTAACCTTGCCCGTGGTCTGCATATTGCCCTTGGAAGTCAGGGATACATCATGGTCAGCGGAAGCATCCCCACCGATGGTCATCATGGTCAGCGGAAGCATCCCCGCCGATGGCCATGGCACCGGCCGTGGAGGTGAGCTCCATGTCAGTACCAGCCGTCAGCTTGCCCGTGGTATTCAGCGCATTCTTGGATTCAATTACTATATTACGATTAGCCGTTACGGCCCCACCGATGGTCATAGCACCGGCCGTGGAATTGAGCTTCGCATCACTACCAGCCGTCAGCTTGCCAGAGGTCTGCATATCACCATTGGACTTCAACGCAATCTCACTGTTGACAGCCGTTACATCCCCATTAATGATCATGGAACCATTAGTGGAGGTAAGGGCGGCATTATATCCAGCCGTAAGGTTACCAGTGGTCTCCATGTTGCCCTTGGAAGTCAAGGAAAGATTATGGTCAGCGGAAGCATCCCCACCGATGGTCATTGTGCCGTCAGTGGAGGTAAGCTTCATGTCATTACCAGCCGTAAGCTTGCCAGTGGTATTCAGCGCATGTTGGGCTTGCATCGTCATATCACGGTTGGCCGTTGCGGCCCCTTTGATGGTCATAGCACCAGCCGTAGAATTGAGGGTCACATCTTTACCCGCCGTCAGCTTGCCAGGTGGTCTGCATATTGCCCTTGGAAGTCAGGGATACATCATGGTCAGCGGAAGCATCCCCACCGATGGTCATTGTGCCAGCCGTGGAGGTCAGCTTCATGTCATTACCAGATGTAAGGCTGCCAATAGTATTCAGCGCATTTTGGGCTTGCATCGTCATATCACGGTTGGCCGTTGCGGCCCCTTTGATGGTCATTGCTCCAGCATTGGAGGTCAGCTTCATGTCATTACCTGCCGTAAGGTTGCCCACAGTTTCCATATTGCCCTTGGAGTCCAGCGTAATATCGTGGTTAGCCAAAGCAGCCCCGCCGATGGTCATTGCGCCACTGGTGGAGGTCAGCTTAATATCCCGGGTCGCCGTCAGCTGGCGGTCCGTCTGCATGCTTCCATCAGATTTCAGGGTAATATTGCCCTTATTCTCAGCTTGGCCACCATCTGCCTTCAAATTTGAAAGCACACGAATTACACCCTTGCTCTGTCGATTTTCCATGTCAATATTACCATTGACGGTCGGCTCAAGGGAGAGCTGTAAGGTATTGGCATTTGTTTTTATTAAAGCATCGCCCAAAATCGGCGTATTTGGCTGAGAGCCCTTAACCAAAATAGACTCAAACCTATTGCCGGTACCCTGCAAATCAACGGTCCTGGCACTTACCGCAGTGACCTTGGCAGACTGGATGCCTGCGTCAGCCGCCTGATTGATATTAGCCTGAGTCGAAGTCAGAGTCACATCCTTGCCGGCACTAAAGCTGGTATTAGCCGCCTGGGACAAGGTACCCTGTGCCCCCAGGGAAATACTGCCCGTAGCCGTAAGGTTGCCTGCATTGACCAGACTGCCGCCATTCCGAAGATTGTTGACAGAGATATCCCCGGCCACCTTCCGGTTCACAGCAACCGTTAACGCATCAGCATTGTCATTGATGCGGACTGGTCCGTCAATGGCCGGCTTTTCAGTTGCCGTGGTAGGTATGCCATCCACTGTAATGCTGTTAAATGCGTTTGCAGTATTTTCCAACAGCAGGGACTTGCTATTGAAGGTCTTGACCTCATTGGCGGTGATGGCCCCCTTGCTGGTCTGGGTGATGGTCTCATCAGCAGCCGTCAGCGTCAGCACCTTGTTATTGTTCCCTGTAAGATCTCCTGCCTTTACAGTACCATCCAATACCAAATTATCCGCTGCCGTAAGAGTCACATCTCCACCGGCCTCAATGGCTCCAGCCACTGCCTCCTTGGTAACTGTTCCAACACTGTTCTTCTCCTCTTCACGGCCCACAGTCAGGGAACCATCGCTGACAGCAGTAAACTGACCCACTGTCGTGATATTGCCCAATACCATGGTGCCGTCCTGAATGCCCAGAGTCACACTGCCCATACCACGAAGGAAGGCTTCCTTGGCGTTGATATTCACCGGTGCCCGGTCATTCAAAATACGAATAAGATTATCAGCCTCGCCCACTATGCCAGCATTATGGTCGGTATTGAATTCCAGCTTCTTGCCGGCATTGATGTAGGACAAGGCAATATCGCTGTTGGCATCGCTCATCTTGAAGCCCTTTGTGCTATTCAGGGAAATAGTATCTCCCGCAAACATGGCTCCCAAACGAAGGAAATCCTCATTCTTCATGTTTTTTATGAATATATTCTTTTTGGCCTGGACCGATAGCAGATCGCCAGACAGGGCCACCGTCAAAGGCTTTTCAGAGGTTCCAATGCTGTCATCCGTGCCGCCGGTGACAGTAAGGTCATTGCCTTTTACATTGATGTTGGTGCCGTTGGCATCAGCCAAGGCATTGATAATACCCTTTTCAGAATACAGGCGCACATTACCATTTGCACTATTTTGGGTAGCATCCACGGTGCCCACATTGATGGCAGAATGCTCCCCGGCCTCATCAGTGCGGCCTGCTACAGATACATTACCCCCGGCCTGTACATTCAGTGTACCACGTGCATTGATGCCTAATGGCATATCTCCCTTTATTTCAAAGGACAGTAAATTACCATTTGCATCACGATGAGCAGTGACATCAGAAGCATCCACATTCATGAGCTTCTTCATATTGGCGATACTGTTATTTCCAGTCAAGTCCTCCACAGTAATAGTGGTGGACTGGTCGGCAAAGGTGCCTACCGTGCCCTTGGTGGCCGACAGGGTAACATTGTTCCCCAGAACATTGGCTGCTCGAATGGTCTGACTGCTGCCGCCGCCTTCCGGGTTCACCAGCTTGTCACTAACGGCATAGAGCATCATGTCCTTGGTCCATTCAAAGGTCGGATTAGCGGCCTTTGCTACCAAATCCTTATAGGTGGCATCATTCGCCAGATAATCATTTGCATCTAGGTGCTGAGCGTATTTATACGCAGCCGTATCCTTCAGATATGCCTCGGCCGTCGCATAAGTGCTATACTGAGCATACTGCTCGGCACTTTTTGCGTATGCCAAATAAGCACTGTCCCCCTTGTCCGCCAGATTTCGGCGGTCCTCCTGGGAGAGTGCGTCGTACTTTGCCTTGTTGGCAAGATAAGTTTTATATTCGGCCGAAACATAGATTTCTTCCACTGCCGGTTTCTGGCCAGTATATTCAGCTTGCCATTGTTCCTTGGTCTTACCACCATTTGCAACATCATAAGCTGCTTCCACATTTGCCTTATAGTCGTCCCGATTCTTCTCCAGCCCTTCGATATAGGCCCCCTTGTAGGTGTATTGTCCGTTTCCATCCTTTTCGCCATCAATCAGGCCAGCATCAATCCAGCGATGCACCATATCGTCCACGCTGGCCATAGAGCCGGTTTTATCATCGCCCGGAAGCGCGTCAACAAAGCCGCCTTTTTTAACGGTCAGCGTCACGTCACCTTTTCTGGATTCAATTTTGCCCACATGCATATCGCCGCCATTGTCGGTTTCAGTCAGATAGATGCTGTCCTGGGCACTGGCGTTGACCTGAGCACCGGTACGATCCGTGGAATAGGTCAAATCAGAAGCGGCGAAATTGATGGCCTGATTAGCTGTGCCAATGCCACCGTTATTGCTGGTGAGATTGATACCCCGGCCTTCTACAGTGATACCAGTGCCCGACTGGGTGATATTCCCCGCTGCACTCAAGGTCACATCACCAAGGGCTGCGTCGCTCTTGAAGGCATTGTTTCCATCCTGACTCTTCAAAGCCACGATTTCCACATTCCCCGGCAGGGACTGATTATTTAGCAATCCGCCCGCAGCAGTGATGTCAATATCCCCCTTGCCATTGGAAATGGCACTGAGTTTAATATTGTCCGTCACATTGCTGCCATCCTTGGTGCCAATGGAAGCGATATGAATATTCTTAATATCCTCCTTCGCCGTCAGATTTACAATCTCACTCTTCAGGGTAGTGCCACCATTCTGGAATATGCCCCCCGCTTTGGAGCTTACATTCAACTCAGCCAAATTATGGGAGTTGGCCACATTACCCGTCAGATTGATACTGCCACCGTTGGCATTGGTGCTGGAAAGGTTGATACTGCCCTTCTCCGCCCCAATCAGGCCGATCTTAATCGGCTGGGAGGCGTTGATAGAATAGTTATAAAGCTGGATAGTGGAGGTACCCACCTTCCAACGATCGTAAATATGCTTGAACCAGCCCAGGAATCCGGACCGGGTAACCCAATGCTGACGGTCAAAAATTCTATCTTGTTCCGTTTTCTGGGTTTGACCATCAAGATGAAGCTTACCACTGTCCGGAACATTGTTGCTGTTCTGCATAATAACAGCACCTTCCGGTAGGCCTAATTCCTTTGCAGTATTGGAGTCAATTGGCTTAGAAGATTGTGCCCATCCTTTCAGCTCTTCTTCATTCGCTGTCTGTACTAAGCCCCAGAAGCCGCGACGTTCATAGTGCTGATAGGTTCTAGTGGTCTCAAGTGTCTTTCCATTGATCCAAGTATAGGTCTGATTGCCTTTTACAGCGTACTCTAAATCATGGTCCACAGACAATCCGTTATTGTCGATTATCGTAGCCCCTGCATAAGGATCACCAGCAGCAGCATGCTCCTTCATATATGCGGCATAGCCTTTAGTTGGGTTGTTCGCATCATAACCAGGTTGTATTGTGCGGGTTGTCCCCTTTTTATACTCGGTCCAGGTATCCTTGGCGGTGTCGGCGATGGTAATAACACCCTGCCGCTGATTGTTCAGGACTTGGCCCACATTCATATCCAGACTGGTCTGATTGATTACGGATATATCTGCCGCACCATCCGCTGCCATTATGCGACCATCGCCGGTGCTGGCAATCATACCCGTAAGATAGACCTTGCCACCTGCCGTGTCGATATCCTCAACTACCAGCTTATTGGTGGAAGGATCCCAATATACCTGTGGTACATAGTCAAAGACCTTGTCCGTTTCATTCCACTTCGCACCGCCATCATTCACCTTATACATGGTACGGTTCTGGATAACGGCGGACCGGTTGACCGGTCTGGTCTTCGCCGTATCAAGCTGAGCATCCGTCACCGTGGCTTCGTATTTCTTGTAGCCACTTTGGATGAGACCATTCACATTGATGTTGGAGGCGGATACATAAACATCCCGACCAGCGATATAGCCTGTTGCCGTACTGGAGCTATCCGAACGGGTGTAGTCTTCGGTTTTACTCTTGGCATCATTGCTCACTGTACTCATGCCAATATTATTTTTCATTGTATCAGCCTGACCCGACAAATACTTCTCCGGATCGCCATTGATGTTGACAATACCTTCCTTGTAATCCTGGGCAATGGTGCCATTGGCCGCCGTAAGGGTAACCGTATTGCCCTCCACGCCTGTAGGACGCTCCTTGGTACCGCCACTGATACGGATATCCCCACTGAGGTTGTTGATAGTCACATTGCCATAGAAATTGCTGATTTTGCCGTTTACCTCCACATCGGTGATGGCTGTATATTTCATCTTACCTTCCCGTATAGCCTGCTTGGTTTGTGCTTTCTCATCAGCATTCATATCGCTGCTGTCAATTTCCTGCTCCAGCTCCTTTGTCAAGGTAAGGGTACTGGTCTTATCACCGCTGAAGGTTTTGGTGTTTTGCACCGACAGACCAGCCGCCTGGCCGTCCGATACGCCGTAGATTTCGCGGAATTCGGCCTTCTTCGTGCCATCCTCATTGCGGTTCATTTGATTGATTTTCTCGTTACCTTTATCCGTATTAGAAGGAATGACTGTCCCCTGCAGATGGGCACCATAGCCGCTGTAGACAATCTTGCCGCCTTGCTCACCCATAAGGATATTGTTCAGCTTCAGATAAGCGTCTGATTTGTTTTCAATGGTAATAGATGGAGCGGAGTTGGCATGGAGCTTGCCGTTACCAGTTAAATCACAGGCTGTCACATTGATATTGCCGCCGCTGGTGGCAATATCCGGAATCTCCACATAGTAAACCGGACGGCCGGAGCTGAGGTATTGTACAATATTGCCATGTTCATCCTTCTCCACCAGTCCCAGTCGCTTCATTTCGCCCTGGATTCTGGTCCGTTCCGCAATATAAGCCGCCATCTTCGAAGCATTATTGCCAGAACCATCGTAGGCGGCAATCAATGTGTTCAGTTCTTTCAGACGTGCGCCCAAGGTATTAGCATAATCGAAGGTGCCCTGGGTAATCCCCGAAAGTACCCGCTGATTAGGAATATTAGGATCCGCCGTATATTCCAATCCGCCAGCCACTGAACCACTGATAGTAACATTGATAGGCGCAGAGGTGCCGGCAATAAGGGCTCCGGTTACATTGACCGTGCTCTTTCGCATCTCAATATCGCTCTCAGAACCAGTAGTGGCATCAGAGGTCAGGAACTTCTTGTCCGTGCTGGAGCCACCCTTGGCCCAGCTCCACAGGCTTTCATCCTTGACGATTTCTTCCTTGCCGCCACTGGCAATGGCATTGATGTCCCGGGTAGAATGAACATCACCGCTGACATTCACCATTCCCTTGTCGGCAGTAATGGTATAGTTCACCCGAGGAATAGTAATTGGAATAACGGAATAGTTGTAGGCGCCGGACTTAAGGTCCGCGTTCAGATTGGCGAGAACGCCGTCTTTATTGGCACCCGCATACAGGCCTGCATTGGAGCCGCTCTCAATGGTCCCCGCTACATTCACTTCACTCTTGCGGTTCATGTCGATGTTATTCTTAGCCACAATCGGGCTGACCACACCGGCATAAACCGTGCCATCCACATGGGATTTCAGGGTTTGGTCGTCATAGGCGGACAGAATAATATCCTCGGTGGAAGCGGCCTTTTCATTGCTTAAAAAGGCCCCACTTTCCACATTCACTTTATTATCGATATCCAAATCGAATTCACTGACAGCGTCAGTTACCACAATGGCACCGCCACCCTTGGCCTGTACTAAATTCGTCAGATTGTTCTGGGATGAGGCAATATACTCTTGCAGATTGTTGGTGGTAATCTTGGCATTTTTGCCAATGTTGATGGCACCAGTTTCCGTGAGATTAAGCAGGCTCCGCAGACGGTTGCCGGAAATGACACCGCCGAAATGGTCCTTCAAAGTATATGTCTGTACATCCTTGTTGCCCTTGGAGTCGGTGTCGTCATAGGCCCCGGTGGTAACTGTATTATCGGTCCCCACATGGATGCGGTCGCTGGTAATTTCCGTGTCGTCGGCTATGGTAGCCTGGGTGGTGGTGGTGATGGTATTATCAACGCTGGTACCACCTACGCCGGCTACCCCGCCATGACCCTCGGAAGCCGTGAGACGGGTTTCATCCTTCTGGTTGGCCACGAGCCAAACCTCCCCGGCAACATCCCATTTGCCACCCAGGGTGCTGCTGACCTTGTTAATGGATTTATTATCCACATGGGCACCCACATAGCCCACCAGACCGCCGCCACCGGCGTCGGCAAAGGCCTTGCCAATATTCTGGCCATTGGTCAGCACAAACAGGTTGCTCACCTTCGTGGTCCCGGTTTTACCCATAAGGCTGGTTTCCAAGGTCTCCTTACCGCTGATGTCGGCACTGGTATTGCCCACTGCCACAGCACCAGCTGTTACACCGTAAATATAGGCTTTGCGGTCCACATTGGACACATTGGTCAAATAGAGGTCAGTATCCTCGGCAAAGGTGCTATTGTTCACGATGACCTTAGAGGTAGCATCTGTATTTAAAATTACCGCATCCGGAGCTACGGCAACAGCGGAGACATTATGTCCCTTTACATTACCTTCCAGTGTACGGCCATTGGCATTGCCCAACTGGGCAGAAAAATCTGCCAGTTTGGCATTGAAGGTTCCTCCAGCCACCTCAACCTCTGCGCCCATATTCATGACGCCCTTGCCCCGCATCCGGCTTACGCCGAGAACCGAGACAGCTGTGTTACCGGCACTAAGTTTTGCTGTAGTATCATTTATTGCACCAAAATGAAACGCCTCAGCCGTGTATTTGCCGGTCGTTCCTGTAATCTTTGCCGCAGCTTTTCCTTTATCCTCGATTGTTGCATGATTAACTGCCACATTCACGCCGCCTACGCCTACCCCCTGGGTATGGGCTTCCAATGCATTGGCTTTCTCGGCATCAATAGTGATATTAGTAGCAGCAGAAAGATTGCTCGTTCCTCCCAGTGTAACGCCTACATTGTCTTCATTTTCCACACTGGCAAAGGTAGTGGTGACATTCAGGGCCGCAACCCCCACATTGGTGATTTGAGTCTTACTCTTGCTCTTATCCTGGGCCTTAATGTTGATATCTTCTGTATTAACCGTATTAGCGGTGTCAGCATCACCCTTTATCAGACCAATGGTGCTATCCGCAATATTAACATCCGTACTGCCCTTGTTGACGATGCCGGCATACCCTACGCCTACGCCAAGGCCGGCACCTACGGAGACCGCTGTCACCGTGATATCGGAGCCTTTATCCTGCTGTCCCTGCACTGCTTCGATAGCTACATGCTTTCCTGCAATAGATGCATGATCTATAGTCACATCCGTGTCATGGTTAGTATGAATTATGGCATCCGTTACGCCAACAGACATCCCTCCCACATTAACCGACACATTTTTAGTGGAAATGTCACTAGTCTCCTTCGCCGTCACATTAACCCCTTCGGCTGCCGTCAAAGAAGCTCTGCCATTGATAGCGGTATGAATACCCTGTTTTTTGGTATCAGGCGTTTTATCCGAATAGGTAGGGGAAGAAAGGCTAATTGTCGTTTTTCTCGCTGTTTCCAGGTCAGCTTTGTCTCCAGCATTCAATCCATAGAATTTAGCACCATTTACTCCAAGGGCACCTTTGGCACTGTTCACACCCTGGGCACCATTCAAATGAACATTTATCTCATTTTGGGTGATATTGTTAACATCCGTGGTCTTTTCATTTTCATCTTTGGCATCACTAAGCTGGGCATCCGTGATACCTTTATTGATGGAGGTAACCGCCACATTGACCCCAACACCGATGCCACCTACAGCCACACCTGTCACGCTGCTGTCAAATTTGCGCTCTTCTTCCGCTATCACATTGATGTCCTGCGAAGCTTGGATTGATGCTCCATTTTCACCACCTGACACATTTGCACTTACACTGCTGTTAATGTTGTTCAGGGCAACAGAAACACCAACACCACCAATACCGGCTGCCCCCACACCACCTGTGGAGTCTGCCACCAGCTTGTCCGTAGCTTTTACCGTTACATCTGCCGCCTCAAGATTACTCTCAAACACCGTAGCTGAGGTTTCACTGGTGGTGTTATTTATTCCCACATTGGCAGCCAATCCGGCCCCAAGTCCAACTGCTGCACTGGCAGTAACCAAAGTGTTTTTCCAGTTATTCTCATTCTTAGCCAAAACGGAGATATTTTTGCCATCACCGCTGCTATTCGCCTTTAGGTCACTATTATTCACTTCACTCTTGACGGTGGATGTATCATCCATAACGGACACACCGGCCCCTGCCGCCACGGTGCCATAGCCACCGGAAAGACTGCCACCGATATTCAGTGTACGGCTGTTACCCAGATGCTCGGCCTGTATCTCTGCTTTGCCAGCAAAGACTGCATTAGTATTTTTCAGCAGTGCACTGGTGGTGCTACTGTTATTATGCCGCACAATACTATCACCAGAGGCAATGCCTGCCGTACCGCCGACCCCTACAGCCACAGCAAAGGCCAGATTGGATGAACCGTGCTTGTTTATTGCATCAATAATCAGATTATTGGCATATATGCTCTTCTTCGCTGAAGAGGAAGCAATCTCCGCTGCCGTCGTCCGTTCCATAGTCTCCCAGTTGGCCGAAACGCCCACTGAAACACCAACAGAGCCTGCGGCACCCACAGCTGGTGTGCCAGTAAATGCGCCAAAATTGGTATAATCTACTGCATTCACATTCACATCAGAATAGTTGCCAGCAGAATTGATATTGGCATCATTGATTTTAGCCGTAGTGCTCCCTGAGACAGTATTGAGATTCACTGTACCGGCCAGATCCACACCTACACTGCCGGAAGCTGCTACCCCACCGGAAGACAGCTGAGAAATAAGGGTATGGGTGGCCGAGCTGTCCACTACAATGCCGGTCTTCTCACTCTCCTGGCGATTTTCACTGAGGCGCTGTCTGTCCGTTGTAAGCTCCAATTTTTCCGTAGTAAAGAGATTATCATCCTGCGGACGGGTGACCTTAATAGACCCGGTATCAGCGGCCTTCAACGAGCCGCCCTGTACCAGTGCATTGGTGCTGCCTTCTATTTTGTTTATGGAAACAGATGCTCCAAGTCCGACCTTGGTATTGGCCCCAATGGCAAAGCCCCCGGCAAAGTTGTAGAGGCGGTCGTCGCTCTGAGCCACTACGCCCACGCTGCTGTTGGAGGTGAGGTTCTGTTTCTTTATAATGGCGTTAACATCGTTATTGATATAGTTGTAGCTGCCGGAACCGGCGAAGGCCACATAGCCGCCTACGCCTACTGTTCCCCCTACACCTACGGAATGAATATCGGCGTCGCCGGTGGCCCGTACCTGGGTAAGACCAGCATTGACCGTAGTGTCTGTGTTATCGCTGGCCATCTCCGCAGTGGTATTTTGCTTTGTGCGGTTAATGGCCACACCGGCCGTTCCCTTCACTGCTGTACTTATATCAATATTGGCTACGGCCCCTACAGTGTTGATCTTACTTCTGGTATCTGCCGTAACATCGATGGTAGGATTATCGCTCACTCC
>CADACU010000052.1:0-12466 GCA_902786545.1 uncultured Anaerovibrio sp. | reverse complement strand
ACTCCTTGATTGATATTGCTGTTATTCAGAGCCGCCCTGCTGGTTTTGTAGATATCCGAAACAGCGGCTGCCCCCTGAAGGGTGAACCAATTTTTACCCCATTGCACACCAAGGCCGGAGCCCACTGTGATAACCCGGGATTTCTCCAGTTCATTATTATTCTGCTTGCTGTCCTTGACGGATACTTCAACCTTGCCATTATTCGTGGTAGTGATATTCACATGGTTAATTTCAGCCAGCAGGCTCTCCTTTTTCTCATCGGTACCAACCGAGGTATAGGCCACAGCAGCGCCGAAGCCTACCTTTTTGCCGCCCACTGAAACGCCGCCGGCCACAGTAGTCTTTTTGGACAGCTCCTCAGCGGTAACGGACAGCTCCTTCACGTTTTTCAGTTCAGTCTTTTCCCCTGTAGTTCTGCCCCCAAGGACGCTCTCCGTATTGTTCACGCCCCGATTGATGGCCACGGTTCCCGTTGCACCTACAACGGATTGCTTGATATTTACATTTACGGCACCAGCCACAGCCAAAGCCTTGCTCTGGTTGGTGGAAGCCAATTTAACAGAATTTTCGCCCCCATTAAGATGAATAATATTATCCTTCAGATAGGTGCCGGTGGTATTATTCAGGGAGTTATAGGCCAGGGACAGCCCAACAGCCATTCCCTTGCCTCCGGCCACCTCACCGGCAATATTGATGATGGATGAGGTATTCTGGGCCTGTTCGCTGATATTCTTGCCGGTGATGGTATTGTTTGCAAAGGTAACCTTGGTATCATTTTTCAGGTCGTTCCAGCTGCCGGAACCGGCCCCGTTGAAGGTCTTGCCCCCAATGGCCACACCGGCCCCTACAGAAACGATGGTGGCGTCAGTGGCCGCCTCCCCACTCACCGTCTCAGCCGTGATGGTGGAGTTGGTAATATTGGCACCAATATCGTTCTTCACATAGTTGTAGGCAATGCCTGCACCAAAGCCGGCATCACTTTCCAGGCCGCCGGCCATGGCGGCAGTAATGGTCAGACTGTGATTTTTCCCCAATTCATCCTTGGCATCGCTCTCATCTTTTGCAGCGTCATCGGCAATCTTGCCTTCATCGGTAGTTTTTGCAGCATCATCCAAGGCGGATTTCTCTTCACCATTCTCAAGATAAACCTTACCCGTGGTGTCTACTCCCACATCCTCAAGGGTTTTCTTGTTATTCTTGTCCGCATCCACGGCATCCTTCAGTACGGATTTAGTCTGATTATCCAGCTTGTCGTTGTTCTCTATTTGCTGCTTTTCGCTATTGCGTTCATCATCTGCCTTGAGGACAGGGATTTCCCCGGCCTTGACATTTACCGCGCTATTCGTATTACCCTGTACAGTTGCCCCGGAAATATAGGCACTGGTGGTGTTCTTTACGCTGCCATAGGCAAAGGCCCCATTGAAGCCATAGCCGCTCTTGCCGCCTGCCACTGCACCGCTAATCTGGGTGGTGCCCTTCTGCGCTTCCACGTTCACGGCCTGGAATTTGTCCTGGTAGCTGCCACCAATGATACCGCTGGACAAATTGTTTTCCAGATTACTGATGGCTACCGCGCCACCAAAGCCTACATTGGTATTTGAGCCACTGGCCAAATTAGCTGCTAATGCCCCGGCAATCTGAAAATCCGTACTGGTAGCTTTGTTATCAATCTGGCCGCCGTTCGCGGAGCTGGTGACCGTATTATTGACCAACAGGGCATGGATATCCTGGTTGGCCTTGTTATAATACACCACACCTGCTCCGGCCACATTGGTGCCATCGCCCTTGGATACACTGACGCCCATGCCGGCCGCCACTTCTATACCAGTTTTGCTGGCCGTATTGGAGACAGACTCCACCTTCTGCAGATTAGAATTGCGCAAAATAGAGTCCACATCACGGTTGGAGCTGTTCATGGCGAAGGTACCGCCAATAGCCACCTTGGTGCTGGAGCTTCCATCTTTCAAAGAATGCTTGATATCGGTGCCACCTAAGGTGATTGAGCCCAGGAAATCTGTGGCAGAAAGGGCAACGGAGCCCACGGCGTCATCCCCGTTCTGCACCGTCACATTGTTCAGCACAGCATCCGTCCGACCGCCCAGGAAGGTCAGGGCCACGCTGCCCTCCATGCCGATAGAAGCACCGGCACTTTCTGAGGAACCGGCAGCAGGAGCTGCTCCCTCATCCTTCTTATCATTATCCGGCTCCGGGTTGGCCGCCGAGGCGGCTTCCTTACCTGCGCCTGTTGCATTGTTCTTCTGATTCGTTACCTTAGGGTCTTGCCCTTCCCCGGTATTTTCGGTTACAGTTGGGGCCGCGCTTTCATTCTGGGCCGTTACAGTGTCATTTTCCAAGGCATCAGTGTTGTTCTTGGCCTCTTTGGCCCCCTCATCGCCCTTCTTGGACCACTTTGTCCACTTTTCGGAATCCTTATTTTCATTTCCGCTGGTGTCCTCTGAGCCACTGGTTGAGGCCTTGGCCTTGGCATCGTTCTTGAGCATACCGGTGGTGATGGCGGCAGCGGTGTAGCTGCCCGTGGTAATGCTGCCCGTGGCATTGCCGGTGGTGGCTGTACCCAGCTTTCCGGCAAAAGTATCCCCGGCAACGGTTCTGGCCAGTGCGGCATCCTGATAAACCTTTTGGGCGGCCTTTTCCGCGTCCATAGTACTGCCGGAGGGCGCACTAATACCACTGCCATTATCGCTGATCATGGCAAGACTGTTTACATCATAATTTACAATTCCAACACCAATGCCAAAGGCCTTGGATCCGGTGACACCCGTGGATTCGCTGCGGGCCGAATTATCCACATTGGTACTATTGGTGGCAGTAAGCATTACAGCAGGTGCCGTGGTGCTAATCTCATCATCCAGGGACACTATGCTGTTGCTGTCCCCATAGGAGAGGGCCACCATGCCGGAAACACCGATGGATTCACCCTTGCCGGCATTTTTCACCTCATTCGTCCCATCCAGGGCAGTGCTGGCGGCGGCGCTAACTGACTCCGTACCATTAAGGGTTACCCCCTTGCCGGCCATAATCAGGCTGTTGCCGCTGATGTTCTGGAGGCCCACCGTGGCCCCGACCCCCACCTTGTTGTTAGCCTCAGTGGCACCATAGGTTCCCTTGGCATTGGTATCAGCATCGGCGGACAGGCTTACCGCACTGCCATCTATACTGGTCTGCTGACCTAAAAGGACAATGGCATTATTCTTCAAGGTATTGATGCCTACGGAGCCATCCAGCACAACGGTGGCCGGGGTCTCCTTATCGGCCTGGCTCTCGCTGCTCACTTCGTAGGAAAGGACACTGTCCGTATCCTTGTTGTTCTTCTGGTATTTGCCCATACCGGCGGCAGCATCCAGTGATACGGCACTGCCCTTGATTTGGGCAGACTTATCCCCGTCGCTGTCAAGCACAATATTGGCATTGTTCTTCACATTGCTGACCAATACGGCAGCACCAATTTCCACCTTGGCAGAATTGGCCTGGGCATTTTTCACCGTCAGCTTAAGGCTGTCCTCTTTTTCCCCAGAGGCCGTCATCAGGGTTTTGGCGGAGAGATTGACCGCACCGTCCGGCGTGTCCCCCTGCTCCGGCTTCGTAGCCGTAATCACAGCATTCTTCCCAATAGTAACATTGGCGTCGTTCTTATTGGACAAAATGCCTACGCTGGCTCCAAGCCCAAAGGCCGAGGTTTTCTTCTCATTGCCGCCGCCCTCATTGGTGCCCTCCACCTTGTCCTTGACATCCTTGACGCCGCCCTTGCCGTCTGAACCGGCAGCATCCTGGGTCTTTTCGTCATTGGCATCGGCCGAGGCGTCCTTCATCACCTGGGTAGTATCCTTGGACTTCTGCTCGCTCTTTTTCTCATCCTCGGATTTTTCCGAATCAGGCTTGCTTTCCTCGGCGGCAGCAGCGTTATTGTCTTCCTCTTTCTCCCCATCGCTTGCCTGGGCAGTGTCCTTGCCCTTGCTCTCCTCGTCCTTCACTGCGTTGTTTACCGTTATTTTCAGCCCGGTAATATTGTTCTCTGCCTTGACCTCCACGGCTCCCGCCGTAATGGACCGGTTTATGCTCACATCGGCACTGGTGTCATAGTTGGCCAAGCCCACATTGGAAACCACATAGCTCTTTTTCCCTACGGCTCCCACGTTCACATCAATGTCGCTGCCCGTAACCGCATCCATGGTCACCTTGCCCTGGGCGGCCGTCAGAGCCGTCGCCGTCGGGTTGTTTACCGTTACCTTGGACTTGGTATCGCCGGTCAAAACGGCAACGCCCACAGCCACCGCATTAGCTTCACCACCGGTGCCGGTCGCTGAAAGGGCGGCTGTTGTATCCGCATTGGCCGATACCTTGATACCATTTCCATCGCCATCTGCTCCATTAGCTGTCAAATTGCCGTCAATGACCACATCGGCATTATTGTATACCCGGGAAACCGCCACGGCAGCAATCGCCTTGGAGCTGTCGTCAATGGTTTTGCCCTCGCTGTCCTTTTTACCCTGTCCCAGGGACACGGCGATGGACTGCTTGAGCTCCACCTTGGAGGTGGCGGCAATATCGATATTTTGACCCGTAATAGTAGCGTTTTCCCCAATTTTAACCGAAGCTTTGTTCTTTTTGCTGGAATAATTGACAAAGAGGTATTTGTTGGCCCCGGCTTCCTTCTTGGCCAGCTTGTCAACCAGTCCATTTATTAATTTATTATCATCACCTAAAATAATCCCCTTGAGGGTATCCGTCAGGGTCATTGGGGTGCTGTCCTCGTAGGTGCTGGTGCTTTCTGCCGTAAGCTTTACTGCACCGTAAGTGCTGATAGAAACGCCCTTCCCAATGCTGACCTTGGCATCCAAGTCGGTGGAACGGTCCTTCCAGCGGATGGCATTGGCCACTTCCTTGTCCTGATTATTTGCATCTTTTTCAATTTTGGTATCCTTAACGGCAGACTCCTGCTTAGCCATGAGGATTATATCACCGCCGCTGCCTTCAACCGCTGTTAACCCTCCCAAATCAGCATTAGTCTGTATGGTATCTCCATTCTTTATATTAACCAGCTGAGTGAAGTCCAAACTTTTGGTGCTCTGCAGCACTGCGCCGTCCTGGAGGTTGATAATGCCTGCCCCCAGCATAACCCCGCTATGGGTATTGATTTTCCCGCTTACCTCCACTTTTTTCCCTGTCGCGAAAGAACCGGTATTCAGCGCATCAACAGCCGCCAGCGTAATATTAGCAGGCGTATTATACAATGTATCAAAGGCAGTCCTGGTAGGAACGAGCCCTGTAAACTGGCCCGCGTTGATAACACCTGATGCTCCAACAGCTATTCCATCAGGACTTAAAAAGATAAGATGACCGTCAATATTGCCATTATTGCCATTTATTACAGCGTTAACGATACCATTGATATTTATTTGCTTGTTAACCAGATTGGCAAGGGTGGACGCGCCACCAAAGCTAAGGTTGGCAATATGCCCCTGATTCAAGTCAAATTCCTTGAATCGGTTGTAGGCAAAATCATTGCTCACTACATTTTCCGGATCGATATTATGCACCAGCCCCGAAGCATCCAGCACAGTACCGTCTTCTCTAACAATCGCTGCTTCACCAAGGTCAAGCGGATAGGCGAAAACCCCTGCCGCCATAACCAATGATGCAAGAAGCAATCTCGGTTCCATTTGCCTTGTTTTCGCAAGGCTCTTTTTGTTGCTTAGCTTTTTGCTGCTGTATCCATATGCCATAATGATCACCTTTTTCTGCCTGATACAAATAACTCCTCAACGAAGCATTCCTACCATATCTGTTAAAATGTAGCCGACAGGGTGAAATCCAACCTCATGCTATCCACCCTGTTCCCATAAAACTCTTTTTTTAGCGGAAAACCAACGGTTACTGCACCATAAATATTATTAAATCTAGCCTCTACACCAAGGCCTGCACTCATCAGAGTGTTATGCTCCGGCGCCGTTGCTCCCCGCACCGTTCCCCAATCGAAGAAAGGGAAAAAGAACACTTTTTTTGCTTTGTCCAACGGGACATGAAACTCAAGACCAGCCGTCAATCCCTTCGTTCCGCCAATAAAACCTTCCTCGTAACCTCTTACGCTGTTGACGCCACCGATAAAGAACCGATCCGACGCCGCCATAAAATTACCGGAGGAAAGCTGTCCATCCAACCGTGCCTGCCAGAAGTTACCGTTTTTATAGCGGTTTTGCCAAAAAGAAGTAACACGATAGAACTTTGTCGAATCCGATTTTCCGTCTACATCCCTTCTCCGAGCCCAGACAAAGGAATGTTTGTGATAGAATACCGTAGACGCACCATAATGGGTAAAGGAAACATATGGTATCACCCGCTGAATCCGGTCATTCACCCAAGGCTCAGCACCATTACCGAAGTCTGTTTTCGCCGTTTGATGGACATATTGCAATCCTGCCTCGTGGCGGGAGTTCTCCGTTACCTGGAAAGGCACGCGCAATGCAATGGAATAAGAACCTGACTTTCCCTGTATTCCCAATGGTCTAAGCTCTCCGTTTACCACTTCTGTTCTATTGCCTGAATAATCAAAATCCAACCGCATACCTCGGGTGGAAATAGGTAAACTGTATCCTAACGACCACACCTTGGTTCCTGAACTGCGGAGAAAGCTTGCTTTAAGTGCATCCCGTTGTCCCGACAAACTTCTGATATTGTAAAAAATTCCCTGACGCCAACGGCCACTATTATCATAACCGTCATTATCCATATACAAGCTAACAGTTTGATTTTGTGGTTCAAATGCTATGATTTCATAGTCCGTGGTTCCCTCCTTGACTCCAGGTTTCATAACCACCCGAAGCTGGATATCATTAGTTCCATGAAACCAGCGAAGATCCCGATTCAATTTGTCCGTATTGGCAATGGTATCCTTCTTCAACCCTAACCGGTCAATTATATATCCGGTTTTGGTATGATTGTTGCCTCCAACCGAAATCTCTCCCGTCTTACCCTCGATTAGGCGGATTTCTACCACTCCATCATGAATTCGTTGTGGTGGCAACACAGCCCCGCAGGTCATATAGCCTTTATCACGATAGAGGCCCGTAATCCGGTCCGCCATCTCCCGCAAATCATTCAAAGTAGTCTGTCGGCCAATATAAGCATCCGTCACTGACTTCAGCTCATCTGTCGTCAGAACCTCAGACGAATCTAAAACCACTTGTTTCAATTCAAAGCTTATTTTAGTATCAGCCTCATCAGCCGAAGGAGCACCTTCCTTCTCCACCTTATTGTTCTTGGTGGCCTCATCCTCGGCAATTTGTTCCAGCACCCGTTCACGCTCAATATTTCTACGCTCACGCTCCATCTGTGCTCCTGCATCCATACCTCTGTTAGGTTCAGCCGCAAATGATACATTACTCCCCGCAAACACGCCTACAGCCAATGCTACACAAATTGAATTAAATAATTTCATCGTAATTCTCCCCACCTATTTTACAAATATTATACTCTCCCACTTTTATTATACTTTTCAACTTTACGAAAATCAAAGCTTTTGTGAAAAAAAAATTACTTTATACTCATAACTAATCCAAGTAATATTTTTCCTAAGTACAGTAGGCTCCTCACCTAATAAAATCAGCCCGGAAGGCTCACTGCCGTCCGGGCTGATTTTTATCTGATTTTATATTATTTTTGACCTACATGAACAGTCTTATCCTGATAATATGGGATAGTTAATTCCAAATCCTGTGGTTTATCAATATCAGCCGGTATCCTTGAATCCCCCTTTGGCACAGCTACCCAGAACACTACATCCACATTCTTGGTGGCCAAAGCCGATGACCGGGCAGCACTGTTTACCTGCACCAGTTCCACATCGCGGCCCAAACGCTTGCCAATTTCCGCCAATACGGCTGTATTAAACCCAGCTGGCGTTCCGTCGGCCAATACCAAATCTAATGGTGGCAAATCGCCTGTTATAGCTATCTTCAGCTTTTTACCATTTGTGACCGGCATAGCTACTGCAGGTGGCTCCTCCCCTTTTTTCAAATCGGTAATATATGTTTTCACCAATTTATCAAGAGTCCCATCCGCCTTCATTTCGTCAATGGCCTTGTCCAGTTCAGCCTTCAACTGCTGATCTTCTTTGCGAACAGCACAACAAAAGTCATCCTCCAGTTTCATATTTTTATGCTCAACTACTGCCAGTTTGTCATTACGATTTATAAGATACTGTGCTACACTGCCATAGAGGCTCATTTCCTTAACACTGCCTGATTCATATCCCATCAACATGGCCGTCAGCTTGTCATAGTAGATGTAATCATGGGAAAGCTTAACCTCTGTCTCCTCATCAATCTTCCTCATAATCTCATTGATTTTTTCTTCGCTGGCATTCAAATGAGTCAATGTCCCAACCTTAATCTGCGTATCATGGGTTGCTGCCTTATTCCCCTGCTGCCCTCCGCAGCCCACAAGTACCGTTCCTGCCAAAATACAGCCAAACAAAATAGTACCCAGTTTTTTTATGTTCATGGTGCATACCCCCTATCATCGTTCTAGTACGACGCAGCAGTGTTAAAATCCTGCTTTTCCATTCTATTTTTCTACAAGGGTAAACACGGCAATTTCCGGCGGACAGCCAAACCGGAACGGGAACCAGCTGCCATTACCGGAATGTACATAACCAAAGGTTTTGCCCACCTTATACATCCCCCGCATATACTTGAACAATGGTGGTACTACAGGTATTCCCAATATGCCCAGCTGACCGCCGTGGGTATGCCCCGCCAAAACCAGTTGCGTTCCATATTTTTCAGCCGAATCAAAAAAATCAGGATGATGGGCCAACAATATTTTTACTGAATTTTTCGGGATATCCTTCATAGCCTGCTCCGCATAGGCCTCCTGTAAAAACTGAAACTGGTCCCGTCGAATAGGATAATCCACTCCAGCCATATATATAGGCATATCGGCACCAGCAATGTATTTATTGCTATTAACCAGATAATGTATCCTGGTATTCTCCAAAGCCATATCAATTGCCGTTATCCCCCGCAGATGCTCGTGATTGCCCCGACAGTATACTATGCCATATTTAAACTTGTCCACATAGCTGTCCACCAGCTTAGCCGCCTTGGCATTTATCCTCCGGTCATCAAATAAATCTCCGGTAATAGCCAGAATATCCCCCTGCAGGCCTGCAGCTTTTACTAAAAGCTTCTCCAAATCATCCAGGCTCATAAATGGGCCCAAATGAATATCACTTAGTTGAACAATGGAAAAGCCTTTTATATCCTCGGGAATGTCCTCGACAGGAATATCAAACTGACGCACAACCGTATCATTTTTCTCTGCCAGCCCACCATACAGGGATATAGCAACCGCTCCCGCAGGCAATATAGCCGCTCCTCGCAAAAAACTGCGCCGGCTCTCATCCTGGGGAATGTTAAAGAGCTTCCCCTTGGCCCATTTAACCATCAGGAATAAAAGAGTCAACACATCAAATACTATCTGTCCCATAAAAAGTATGGTGGCAATATGCAGAAATATTCCCGCTATCACTCCAACACATTTGCGGGTCAGCATAATGATTCCGGTCAATATTATAAGCAAAACAGCAAAGAACCCCAGCATTTCACACCTCACAAGAATTTTCAATATAATGATATTTTGTATTCTATCATATTATTATGAAAATCTCCTCAAATATAAAAACCAGCGCCAATATGACGCTGGTTTTACACAACTTACTGAAAATTTCCCATTGAACACCTTTAGAATTTGAACTTCAGAAGTTCTCTCTTCAGGTCAGCTGCCAACTCGGACAGATTACGGGTTGATGCCGCGATTTCTTCCATAGTTGCCGACTGTTCTTCCGTAGCCGAGGAAATAGAATCAATATTACCGGTGACTGTATTGGTTACCTTCTCTACCTCTTCAGCGGAATTCAGTACCTCTGCACTGGAGTCAGCAGTAGCAGTAGCCGCTCTGGCTGCCTCGTGAATAAGTACATCAACTTCCTTAACATTGTTCACAATCTGCTGGAACTGTTCACCAGCCTGTGCCACAACATCACTACCGGTCTTCACCGCCTCAGTACCCTTCTTCATACTGTTAACGGCCTTCTGGGTTTCACTCTGAATAGCCTGAATAATTGACGCAACCTCACCAGCTGCCTCAGAGGACTGCTCAGCCAGCTTTCTGACTTCATCAGCAACAACCGCAAATCCCCGACCATGCTCACCGGCTCTGGCAGCCTCGATTGCTGCATTAAGTGCTAACAGATTGGTCTGGTCAGCAATACCGGAAATAGTATTGATAATTTCGCCAATTTCCTGGGAACGAACCCCCAACTCTGCTACAGCTTCCGCTGACTGATCAACTGTCTCAGTAATCTGGTCCATCTGATTGACTGCTCGTTTAATTGCTGCCTCACCATGCTCTGCCGCCTTACCAGCGTTAGCTGAAGCACTGCTCATCCGTTCTGCACTGGATGCAATAGAAGTAACATTTTCCGTCATATTGCGAATCTGATTCACAACATTGATCATGGTATCATTCTGCTGCTGAGCTGCACCGGCAATATCACTTACCTTGCCTGCAACATGGGTAATGGTCTCAGCACACTGCTCGGAGCCTTCAGACAAATCACTGGAGGCAGCAGATACCTGCTCGGAACTGTGCTGATGTTGCCGCTGGCGATTTCTTCCGATGCACCAGCCAACTCATTCAGCGGATTGAACAGAGCATTACACATCATGTAGGTGAGGGTCTGGATGAAAATCTGTGCCAAAACAAGCACAATAACCAAAACCCACCGCATTTCCCGTACAGGTGCCAGCAACTGGTCCTCATCAACAACAGTCAAATACTTGTAGCCAGTCTGCTCAGAGGTATAAACATTGACTACCTTGTTTACACCATCCATAGTGATGTCAACCATGCCTTCCTTGACATTGGCCAAACCTGCAAAATCTCCTTCAATTTCCGATACCTTCTTAAAGTTATATTCAGGATGAACTGGAGAAGCAAATATTACACCATCACCATCAACTACGACCATATTGCCTGTTTCACCAATTTTAATCTCACTGATCATATCAGTAACAACCGGCAAATCCACATTAAGGCCAAGCACACCCATAGGATTATTGGAGTTATCCTTTGTTACCAAAAAAATTCCAATAGTAGGAGTACCCTTGGAAGTCATAAATGGATTAGTAATACGAACCTTATTTACATCAGCCATGGATTCCTTATACCAGTCACGGGACCGGGCATCATAGCCCTTTTTACGGCTAACTGCCGGATACTGAAGATATCCACCTGAGGTAGTGCCATAGCTAACAACAGAAACAGAGCCTTTATTGGCTTCCACAAATCTGTGGAATATATCAAACATTGCTGCTTCATATCCACCCTTAGCTACTGGATCCATCGGGATTTTACCACTGGCATCCGTCGCACCATCAAGATAAACAGTGATATCACCACCCTGTCGAACAGTTGGGTCATTAGCCATATTAACCAAGCCATCTCTCAAACCGTTCAGAAACAGATGCATTGAGTTATCCACCTGAATAGCTTGCAGCTTAGTCTCCTCCTGGAACAATTCCCTTTCGTGGTTAGTTATGGTCCTGTTGAGAATAACTCCCATAGTCACCATAGCCACAAAAACGGAAACACCGATTAGCAGCATAAGCTTTGTTTTTACACTCGCATTTTTTAGAAAATCCGCCATAAAAAAACCCCCATATATAAGCAAATTATCTATATAAAAAAATCGACACCTCAACGACTACTATATTCCACATTTAGTCGATGAAATCCTGCTGACAAAAAAAAATTCCGAGATTATCTCGGAGTATTGTTAAATGGTGCGGTTGGTGGGACTTGAACCCACACGACCATGGATCACTACCCCCTCAAAGTAGCGCGTCTGCCTATTCCGCCACAACCGCATTTGAATATATATAGAAATAATGGTGCGGCCGAGTGGATTTGAACCACCACGGGGTCAACCCCCACTAGCGCCTGAAGCTAGCGCGTCTGCCGTTTCGCCACGGCCGCATAGTATATTTATAACAGATTTAAGCAACAATTACAAGTGGTGCCGAGGACCGGAATCGAACCGGTACGGTTGTTTCCAACCGCGGGATTTTAAGTCCCGTGCGTCTGCCAGTTCCGCCACCCCGGCAAAATGCTTAATTGGAGCGGGTGATGGGAATCGAACCCACGTGACCAGCTTGGAAGGCTGGGGCTCTACCATTGAGCTACACCCGCGTAAGTATTCAATGGAGCTGGCGAGAGGAATTGAACCCCCAACCTGCTGATTACAAGTCAGCTGCTCTACCTATTGAGCTACACCAGCATATGAACAAAAGTGGTGCCTCCGAGCGGAATCGAACCACTGACACGGGGATTTTCAGTCCCCTGCTCTACCAACTGAGCTACAGAGGCATAATGGCGACCCGAAGGG
>CADACU010000051.1 GCA_902786545.1 uncultured Anaerovibrio sp. | reverse complement strand
TTATGGTTATTCTGTGGGAATGGCTTTCCAGCTTACGGATGATTTGCTGGATCTCACTGGGGATGAGGCGACTATTGGCAAGCCGGCCGGCAATGATATCCTGCAGGGAATAATCACTCTACCGGCTATTCGTGCTCTGGAAATGAGTCCGGACCGGGATGAGCTGTTATCCATTGTTACTGACCGGAATATGACCCCGGCAATGTTGAGTCGGGCTTTGGAAATTGTCAAAGCTGCTGATGGAGTGGAATTTACCAAGGCAAAGGTGGATGAGTATCTTACCCGGGCTAAAACAGTACTGCCGGATAGTCTGCCGGAGGAGATCAGCAATTCTTATAAGATGGCTGCTGATTTTATTAGTAGACGGGAGTTTTAGTAATACTGCCCAGTAGTGGAGGATTGTTATGTTTGGTATAGGTGTTCCAGAATTGCTTATAATTCTGGTTATTGGGCTGATTGTTTTTGGTCCTGGCAAGCTGCCAGAGATTGGCCGGGGCTTGGGTAAGACCATACGGGAATTCAGAAAGGTTTCCAGCGGTATTATGGAGGATGAACCGGCAGCTGGTACATCAAAGCAGGAGGTTACCAATAAGGTGACTGAAAGCATTGAAGATAAGTCCTCAATTACTGTGGATAGCGTGAGAACAGCTGAAACATTGTCTGATGATGAGAAAAAAGAATAGGTATTTGTCGGAGACTGTTCGCTTTGAATATTTTCATAGGGCAGTCTTTTTTTTCTATTTTTTTGTTGGGGACAATTAAGGTGAAAACTGTGGTTTAGCAAATTTTATGAAAAATATTGTATATTTTATGGAGAAATAATATATAGCGTTGCTAAATACGAGAATAATAAGAGCATAAAACGTTAATGATATATTAATATTTTATGCATAGAAATGATAAGAATTGATTCATGCTAAAATATTTTAGCTTTAATTTGATAAATATTCCCCCTTCTCTACAGGTGAAGATAAAACTTTAGCATGTGGTGAGCATATGTCATACTACGACTGTGTACCAGAGGAAAAACTGATTGGGAATACTTTCTATACATAAGAGCCATGTAAAGCAAGATAACAGTTGAAGTTGAGCAGCTGTCTTTTACCTCCAATCTGCAACGTGGAGCAAGATCTTTAGGACGACATAAAGCTAGCGTTTGCGGCAAAATGCTCATTGAAAGTTGTTTCTTTGAAAGATGAACAATGGCGTAATGGTTATAAAATTTTAAAAAAGATAGGCTTTTACCTAGAGGGTGTCCACATTGTAGCTTTGATGGGACAGCCTCTTTTTTCTGCTTATTTTTGGGGATTTGTGGAAGAAGTTAATGACATTATTTTTATATTTTAGTGCTACTATTTATTGCATATTGGAAAAAGTGTGCTACAATATTACTGAATATAATAAATATATGAGCAAAAATGGTATTAAGTAATTGCTTAATATGAGCTAAAAATAATATTAATTACCTATTATTTGCTATATTGTGTTTATTATAATTATGAGAGAGGGGTTTTAAAGATGACACTAATGGACAAAAAGTTTGATCGCAGAAACTTTTTAAAGGCTTCTGCCGGTGCTGCCGCTGCAGTAGCGGTTGCATCTGTTCTGCCGAAGATGGTTCAGGCTGCACCGAAAAACATTCCAGTTGCGAAGCTGAAATTTTCCGAGGTACAGAAAATGACACCAACTGAGATGGCTAGACGTTCAGGTTTGCGTGAGGCTGGTTATACCTATCTGATGGGAAAGGCGCAAAAGGTATCTGACAGTAAGGTACGTGCTATCGCATTGGAGGGGTTAAGAAACCCGATGCCTATTATCTTGGAGAAATATCCAGATAAGGCCAGCAAGGAAGCATGCCGTCAGAAGCTTTTGGCAGCAGGCTATATAAAGCCAGAGAATACTATCGACGAGATATTTCCACCTCTTTTGACAAAGGATCTGCGGTTTTGGGATGCAGCTGGTGGCGGTTGGGGTGGCCATCATGCTTATCCATGCGGTCTGATTACTCATGTGGCTTCCGATATGCAAATCGCATTAGGTGTGTTCTCTATTTATGAGGAAACCTATGGTTATTCCTTGGACGAGGAATTGCTGACAAATGCAATTTTGCTGCATGATAATCTGAAGCCTTGGGTTCTTCAATGGAATGGAGAAAACCGTTGCTTGCCTGAAATAAATATTGCTGGAACGGGCTGTCATCATGTACAGGAAATTGCTGATGTAATGTATCGTAATCTTGATCCTGATTTGGTTATCACCTTGGCCGATTCTCACGAGCATCCGGGTTGGAAGTCACAGGAGGATCAAGTAGTAGGTTGGATAAAGGCTGCTGCCATCATTGCTGGTAAGGACCCGATTAAGGAAGGCTACCTTGACAAGAGCGGTGAGACTTTACCATTGCCACGCCGTCCAGAGGGCTTCCTGGTGCATTTAGGGGACCACGACTTTGTGCTGACTTCGCCTGTATCAAAGTGGGTTCATGCTGAATTACAGAAGATTGCTGCAAAGGATTATGGCCTTAGTGAAGCAGAACTGAAAGGAAAGAAGTACAACAATCTTCGTAATTATGTTTATTCTCAGGCCTCCGATATGCACCTTTATCAGACTTGGGTAAATGAGGGGCCTAAGGCACTTCGTGAGGCTATTTTGAATGTTGTTACTCCAGACTGAATACAAATGAAAGGCAATTTATTTTAAAAATTTGTTGCGTTTCTGAATTAAAAAGAATAATATACAGAATCTGCGACTATATTAGGAGAATTGATTGGAAATGAAAATGAAAAACAAGTTGAAAAAGAAAATATTGGCTGCATTAACAGCAGCACTATTTGTAGGAACCACTGGTACGACCTTTGCTGCTACAACTCCTTTGAGTGATGTACCGGCGGATCATTGGGCATATGAAGCAGTATCAGAGCTGGTTTCCGAGGGCGTTTTAGAGGGATATCCAGATAACACCTTCCGTGGTGGGCAGACAATGAGTCGTTATGAAATGGCAGAGATTGTTTATAAAGCCATGGGCAATGGCAATCTTAGTCCTACAGGCAAAAAGAATTTGGGTCGTCTTATCACGGAATTTCAGGATGAGTTAAACCGCATGGGTTTGCAGGTAAATATTGTTGTTAGCCGTTTGGATGATTTGGATGCAAAGCTGGCTAAAATAGATAAGAAGGTCGATGATCAGGAGATTCGTATAGGTAATGTTAAACTGAACGGCCAGATTCGATATGATTATATCCGCAAGAATTCCCATTCTGGAAATGATGGCAGCGGTAACAGTCGCAGCCAACGGGCACAAAGACTTATGCTTCGCCTGACTCCATCCATGAAACTCAATGAGCAATGGACAGGCCATGCCCGTATGGATTTCTCTTTGTCAACCAATTCTGGTATGAACAGCTCTGTCGGTGAAAAATCTGGTGCTTATGGTGAAAACTATCATGTATTGGATCAGGTATACGCTGAAGGTAAGTATGGAAAGACCAGCATCAAGTTAGGTCGTTTTGGTACATATGATCAATCATCCCATGGTATGATTCTTGATGATAACGTGACTGGTATTGAAATAACTGCACCGATAGCACCGAAGTTCAGTGTTCAGGCTACAGCAGGTCGTTACAGCTACGATCCAAACCGTACTACTAACGGTGATGGTGTTTTCGTCATTTCTGATAAGGCTGGCGGACAGGGAAGTGTATATTCCAATAACACTACCAATTACGCTGCGTTAGATTTGATGTATAAGGACAGGAAGTTTGGTATGGGTCTTGGTATCAAGAACTTCCAGGGTTATGATAACTTCAATCAGATGGAGCAGGGCGACCGTGGCTTGGATGAATGGGGCTATACCGAAAGTGATGGAACGACTCATCGTTTCTCCGGTGATACTATGCGGGTATGGTCAGTCGGTATGGATTATAGCTTTGATAAGCGTTGGCAGATTGTTGGTGACTATGGTCGTCTTATCAAGGGCGGTGACAATATGGATTCTGCTCACAAGACTGCATATAGTATCCAGCTCAACTACAATAAGGTAGACACGAAGAAGCCAGGCTCTTATAAGCTGTTTGTGGCATATCGCCAGCTGTCCCATGCTGCTACAATGGTTCCAACCTATCAGAACAGCCTCTACAGTTGGCAGAAGGGTTGGGATATAGGAATTCAGCTGGCACCAATGAAGAACACCAGAGCGTCGCTTTGCTATTTCCGTGGCACGAACTATGGAAATGGTTCAAATCAGTCTAGACTGTTCAGCCGAATTGAACTGTTATTCTAGGCAAACTGTAAAGCTGTATTGTCTTGAAATTTGATGAAAAATACCATCGATTATTACTAAAATAGTGGTCGATGGTATTTTGCTATATGAACTAATTCTATTTTAATGGGTTATGCACTCATTACTTTAGGAGGGGAGGAAAATAAGTTTCATTTTCTCAGTAGCTATATTGAGATTTATATTCCAACTGCGTTATAATAACGAATGATTTATCCTATGCTGACGTGTTCTAAGTCGTCAATATTCATGGACAATAAGTTTATTCCTGTAGTGTCTCCATTGAAGAAAGCTGTAATGAGCATAGGAGAATATTCAAAAACTGTTAGTCTTTAATGAAAAGAAAATTTGGAGGGGTTAGCATGTTTGGTTTAGGTGTTCCTGAGCTTATTTTGATTTTGATTATAGGTCTGGTTATTTTTGGACCGGGACGGCTGCCGGATATAGGCAAGGCCTTTGGCAAGAGTATAAGGGAGTTTAAGTCAGCCGAAAAGGGCGCTGATGACAAGAATACTATTGAAGCTGAAACTAAAGAAAAATCCAAGGATGAAGCCTGATTATGCAAGATGACGATTTGGAAAATTATGAAGGAATGACGGCAGAGGAAATTCTTGCTGCCCAAGCTCCCAAGATAGACAATATGGAAGACTATGATTCCGGCGAAGTGAAGGATTCCGCTGCAACAGGTACGGAGAAGGCCGGAACCGAAAATCATGATGATGAGCAGCAGACGGATAAGAATAGTGAACAAGAAGCCAAGGAAACAGATGATGACGGAATGTCGGTGATTGAGCACCTTACGGAGCTTCGTACCCGTCTTATTCGCAGTATTATTGCTATTGTTGTTTGCAGCTGTGGCACTTATTTCTTTGATGAACAGATAATGAATTTTCTGATGGCGCCAGCCGGCAAGCTGTATTTTATGCAGCCGGGGGAGGCTTTCTTTGCCTATGCCAAGGTGGTGCTGTTTTCGGGATTTTTGGTGGCCACACCGGTGGTATTTTACCAGCTGTGGCGCTTTTTTGTGCCAGCCTTTACCCGACGGGAACGGATGATTTTGGGGATATTGGTACCCAGCTCGGTGTTGCTGTTTTATATCGGGCTGGCGTTTTCCTTTTTCCTGATAGTGCCATTCGGTATAAAATTCTTTATGGGGATGGGCTCAGAGGATTTGACTCCATTGTTTTCGGTGGAAAAATATCTGGACTTTATTATCACCTTTTTGTTGCCTTTTGGATTGGCCTTTGAATTGCCAATTATCATAATAATTATGGCCCAACTGGGAATGATAACGTCTCAGCATCTGAAGAAATATTTCCGTTATGTATTTCTTATGTCCTTTGTAGTGGCAGCTCTGCTTACGCCACCGGATATTATTTCGCAGATTACTTTGGCCCTGCCGTTGACCGGGCTGTATGGACTGAGTTATTTTGTTGTTAGATTTATATTGAGAAAATAGGAGGTTATCATGGCCTTTAAAGACTTACGGGAATTCATAAATGAACTGGAAAGCCGGGGCTTGCTGAAGCGGATAAAAACCGAAGTGGACTGTGAACTGGAAATCACTGAGATAACAGATCGGGTGTCCAAGATGGAAGGGGAAAAGAATGTTGCCCTGCTTTTTGAAAATGTAAAAGGCTATGATATGCCAGTTCTGATGAACGCTTTTGGCAGCATGGAGCGAATGGCCATTGCTTTTGGTGTGGAAAAGCTGGATGACATTGGGGATGAGCTGCGGGAAATTTTGCGTTTGCCGTATATTTCCCTGGCCCATAAGACAGATTTGCTGTCCATTATTCCTACTGCCAAAAAGGCGATAAATTTTCCGAAATATGTGAAAAAGGCTCCTTGTCAGGAAGTGGTTATTACTGATAATCCATCTTTGGACAAGTTTCCGATATTGAAGTGCTGGCCACAGGATGGTGGCCGGTTTATTACCCTGCCATTGGTATTTACCAGAAATCCGAATACCGGGAAGCGGAATGTGGGGATGTATCGTTTGCAAAAATATGACAGCCGGACTACGGGTATGCATTGGCATATCCATAAGAATGGTGCAGATAATTATCGGGATACAAAGGCCAAGGGTGGCCAGCGCATGGAGGTTGCTGTTGCCATTGGTACGGATCCGGTGGTGACCTATGCGGCTACTGCACCGTTGCCACGGGATATTGATGAAATGGTATTTGCTGGTTTCCTGCGCCATAAATCTGTAGAAATGGTTAAGTGCAAGACCGTGGATGTGGAAGTACCGGCCCATGCGGAAATTGTCCTGGAAGGGTATGTTGATGTGGACGAAAAGCGTTGGGAGGGGCCGTTTGGTGACCATACCGGCTATTATTCCCTGGCGGATTATTACCCTGTATTCCATATTACTTGTATTACTCATCGAAAAGATCCGATATATCCATCTACCATTGTAGGCAAGCCACCAATGGAGGATTGCTTCCTGGCCAAAGCTACTGAGCGGATTTTCCTGCCACTTTTGCAGCAGATGATACCGGAGGTAGTGGATATCAATATGCCGTTGGAAGGGGTTTTCCATGACTGTATCTTTGTGTCCATAAAGAAAACCTACCCGATGCAGGCCAAAAAGGTTATGAATGCCCTGTGGGGTATGGGACAGATGATGTTCATAAAGATGATCATTGTGGTGGATGCTCATGTGGATGTACAAAATCCGAAGGAAGTCTGGTGGCGGGTGTTCAATAATATTGATGCCAAGCGGGATTTGGTAATGGTGGAAGGACCATTGGATGTCTTGGATCATTCTTCGCCAATGGCTAAGTGGGGAACCAAGGTGGGAATCGATGCCACCAAGTCATGGCCAGAGGAAGGACACACCAGGGAATGGCCGGATGAGATTGTGATGTCTCAGGATATCAAGGATATGGTGGATGCAAAATGGAAGGAGCTTGGTCTTGACTAACCCTAATTCATTTTGGCAAAAAATCGATGCCCATCTTAATAATGTGGCTTTTTATCAGACGGTGTTCTCGTTGCCCTTTGCCTATATGGCGGCTTTTTTGGCCGCAGATGGCAAACCGGATATTTGGGTGATGTTCTGGATTACCCTGACCATTGTGGCAGCCCGCAGTGCAGCCCTGGCCTTGGATAATCTTATAGATTTAAAATATGATGTGGATCAGCCCCGGTTTAAGGGGCGACCTATGGTAGCCGGCAGCATAAATAAAAAAGATGTTTATATCCTTATAGCATTGTGCTTTGCGGTGCTGATCGGTTCGGTACTGCAGCTGGATCCAATTTGCATAAAGCTGTTGCCGGTGGCAGCGCTGCCCTTTATTATTTATCCGTATATGAAGCGGATTACCTGCTTTTGCCACTATGTGTGCGGTGTGGCAGTAGCTATGGCTCCAGCCGGTGGTTGGGTGGCTGTGACCGGGGAGATATCCTGGCCGATGATAGTCCTCTGTGTGGCGGTAGCTTTGTGGATTGGGGGCTTTGATGTGGTTTATGGGGCTCAGGATGAGGATTTTGACAAAGCCCATGGACTTCATTCCATGGCCACTGCATTGGGGGCAAAAGGTGCTTTGTTGCTGGCCAAGATTACCCATATAGTTACCTTGGCGGTATTTATTTATCTGGGGATTTTATTTAATCTGGGCTTTATGTATTATATCGGTGTACTGGTATCGGCCTTTGTGCTGTATTATCAGCATCGGATTATTCATATAAGGGGCTTTGGTGCCTTTACCAGGGAATATTATATGCGCAATGGAATTGTATCAGTGGCCATTTTTTTATTTACATTGGCCAGTGTATATATGAAATAATTTGGAGAGTGGTAGCATGACGGCAAGATTGTTGGAAGGAAAGTTCTTTGCGGCAAAGCTCCGGGAGGAAGCCGGGCAGAGAGCGGCAAAATTAAAGGAAAAATACGGTATAACACCGGGATTGGCAGTAATAATTGTGGGAGAAAATCCTGCCTCCCAGGTATATGTACGGAATAAGCACAAGGCTTGCACTGAGCTGGGGTTTTACTCTGAAGCAGTGGAGCTGCCGGAAACAACCAGCCGCTCTGAGCTGTTGGCTGAAATACAACGGTTAAACAACGATGATAAAATTCATGGCATTTTGGTACAGCTGCCCTTACCAAAGGCGTTGCAGCCGTACGAATCCGAGGTGTTGGAAGCTATTGACCCGTTAAAGGATGTGGATGGATTCCATCCGGTTAATGTTGGCCGTCTGGTAACTGGTCAGAACGCACTTATACCATGTACACCACACGGATGTATAAGAATGTTGGAATTGGCGGATATTCCAATGGAGGGGGCCAATGCTGTAGTTATCGGCCGCAGTAATATTGTGGGTAAACCAATGCTGCATCTGCTTTTGGGCAAAAATGCCACAGTTACCATTTGTCATTCCCGGACCAGAAATTTGGCTGAGATAGTGAGACAGGCTGATATTGTAGTGGCGGCTGTCGGCAAACCAAAATTTGTGACAGCGGATATGATTAAGCCGGGCGCTACTGTGATTGATGTGGGTATCAACCGTATTGCACCTAAAAAATTGGTGGGAGATGTGGATTTTGAGGCTGTAAAGGAAGTAGCCGGTGCCATTACACCGGTACCGGGGGGAGTTGGACTACTGACTATTGCTATGTTGATGCAAAACACGGTAGCCGCAGCTGAACTCCAGTTAACAAAGTAATTTAAAAGCGCCAGAAGCGTGGTATGTGCTACGCTTCTGGCGCTTTCTGATTTTTATTTCACTTGCTTGGCGAGTTCTTTGATTTCCTCCTCAGTTAAATTGGTATAACTGAGAATTTTTTCCACAGGCTCGCTGTTGCGCAGCATCCGCAGAGCAGTCCGACGGTTTGCTGCATTTTCGCCTTTGATAATGCCTTTGGAAAGGCCTTCGTTATAGGATTCCATTAACTTTAATTCAATATTCATATAATTCACTGGTCCTTTGAAATGTTCTCTGTTTTTGTGGTTTTATATATTATACCATATTTGTGGTATAATTCTACATAAAGATTGCAGATGAGGGGAGACAGTATATGAAAATAAGGAAAATTATTTCAGTGATTTGTGCCGGAGTACTGTTGTTTACTGGTATGTGTATGATGGTGAATACGGGAGCGGCAGCTGTTTCGGATAAGCCGGCGTTGATTTTTGTGCCGATTGATAACCGTCCAATCACGGATTTGTACTCAGCCCAGACTATGGAACAGGCTGGCTATAAGGTGTTGGTGCCACCGGATGAATTGCTGGGTGGCAATGTAAATGAAGGCGATGTGGACGGTCTTTGGCAATGGCTTGACAAGGCGGCCCAAGAACCTGCTGTTGTGGCGGCAGTTATTTCCAGTGATTCCATGATTTATGGCAGCCTGGTCAGCAGCCGCAGACACAATATTCCAGCAGAAACCCTGAAGACCAGGGTGGAGAGGTTTCAGTCGTTTCATATGGCGCATCCATACTTAAAGCTGTATGTGTTTTCTTCGATTATGCGGACACCGGTTCAGGGGAGCGTAGGGGGCAAGGAACCGGATTATTATGTACAGTGGGGAGCAACTATTTTTGATTATTCAGCTCTTATGGACAAATCAGAAATGACTGGGTTGACTCCTCAGGAGCAAAAGCAGTTGGATTATGACCGGTGGAGTATTCCACAGGAAGTGTTATCTGACTGGCTGGGACGGCGAAACAAAAATTTTGAGGTGAACAAAGCGCTGATTGATATGTCCCGTAGTGGAACAATCAAATATTTTGCCCTTGGCCGGGATGATAATTCACCGCTTTCCCAGACCCATATGGAGGGGCGCAAGCTAAAGGAATACGGCAAGGATTTGGATTTTACCAAGTACCAGAATATGAACGGTATTGATGAAATCGGTTTATTGCTTCTTACCAAGGCATCAAACGATTACCGGTATAATCTGCCATTTGTTTTTATAGAATACAATACCGGTGTTGGGAAAAATACTGTTCCGTCCTATGCGGATGAAAAAATTGATAATACTGTGGATGAGTATATAAAATGTATCGGTGGCATGGAAGTTACTACACCGAAACGGGCTGATTTGGTGTTGATGATGAACAGTCCGCTGGATGGCAAAACCATGTATAGCGGAGATAAAACAAATGTTATGTCTGCTACTCCGCGCAGCAAGGCCTTCGCTGACCGTATTGAATATTGGCTGAATATGGGGAAAAACACCGGGGTGGCTGATATAACCTATTATAATGGATCCGATAATAGTCTTTGTTGCGCTCTGCGGGATAGGCGACTCCTTTATCGTCTGGGTTCATATGCCGGATGGAATACAGCTACCAATACATTGGGATACGCTTTGCCACAGGGTGTTTTGGCACCATCCATCGGTACTGCTGGGAAAAATGAGCTTCTCACTGTGCGCTATCTGGATGAGTGGGCCTATGAAGCCAATATTAGACAGGAATTGGGGCAGTACGCTGCTAAGTTTGGCCCAGATGCCTTAAAGACCAATTTGAACGATATTGAACTGCGGGGGAGTGAGTTACTGCAGCAGTTTGCCAGGAATAATCTGGCTGAATATCCAAAAGCCGCTCAATATACGATGACTTTGCCATGGCAGAGATTTTTTGAGAACAAGGTGGCAGCAAACTAAATTTATGGACATAAAAAGGGACAGCTTTTATGCTGTCCCTTTTCTGTTCTTGTTAATTTAAAAAGTATTCACGCATGGAGTCCAGTGAGATTTC